>JBIQMO010000042.1:0-23322 GCA_044463245.1 Gemmatimonas aurantiaca | reverse complement strand
TCGTCGAGCAGCCGGCGCGCTTCTGGGGCGATCTCTTCCTCACCTTCAACGGCACGGCCGGCATCCTGCGCGCGAGTGCCATCCGCGACGCCGGCGGCTGGCAGCACGATACGATCACCGAGGACCTCGACCTCAGCTATCGCGCGCAGCTCAAGGGATGGAAGATCAAGTACATCTGGGATCTCACCTGCGATTCCGAGCTCCCCGCGGACATTCACGGGCTCAAGGCGCAGCAGTTCCGCTGGACGAAGGGGACGCAGGAAACCGCGCGGAAGCTCCTCCCCGCCCTCTGGAAAGCGGAGATCCCCTTCTGGGACAAGCTGCAGGGGACGGCGCACCTCCTCGGGAACAGCTCGTACCCCTTCCTTCTCCTCGTGGGGCTGCTGAACCCGCTGATGGTGATCGCCGCTCACAAGTACGACGTCCGCGTCCTCTGGCCGCTCTCGGCGTACTTCCTCTTCTCGCTCTTCGGCACCTTCGCCTATTACGCCGAAGCCGAGCGAGCGGGACACGCGAAGTGGGTGCGGCGCGTACTCTGCTTCCCGCTGTTCCTTGGCGCATCGATCGGACTGAGCGTGAACAACGCGCAGGCCGCGCTCGAAGGCCTCCTCGGCAAGAAGAGTCCGTTCATCCGCACCCCAAAGTATCACATCACGGGACGTGGACAGAGCTGGAAGGAGAAGCGCTACCGCAGTCCGATCCGCTGGAGCACGATCGGCGAGCTGGTGCTGGGGGCTTACACGTTGGCAGCCATCGGCTACGCCATCTGGGTGAAGGAGTACGGTGCGCTTCCCTTCCTGGTTCTCTTCTGCGGCGGCTACCTGCTGATCGCGGGCTATTCCATCAGACACCACATCCTGAGCGGATTGGGTCGCGGTCATCAGCTCGAGCTCGCGGTCGATGCGGCGCCGGCGCTCGCGACCGTGCCGGCGGAGATACCGGCTGCGATTGCGCCGCGCAAGCAGCGCGTGGGACGAGAGATCGCCATCCTCGTCATCGCCGCAACCTCGCTCGGCACGCTGAGCTGCGGCGGATCGGAGCCGGCGCCCGGGAGCACGGACAACATCCTGGAGAACGAGATGCCGCAACGAGCACCGGCGGGCTTCGATTCGGTGCTGCTGGTGTCCTCGCAGCGAACGGACGGAGGGGCCGCGGCCGCGAGCGGCCCCTCCGGGGTTCTCTACTACAGCCCGAGCGGAGACTTCTTCGAGTGGTACCTGAGCGCGCGCTCTCTCGAGCCCGGAGTACGATACCGCCTGGAGCTCAACGTGGATGACTCGCTCAACTACGCGGCCGGCAGCGTGATGGCCGACGAGACCGGACGCGCGCTCGGCCACGGCACGCTGCGCGAGTTCGTCGATCGCTACTGCGTGGGATCGGCGAACACTCCACCGATCGCGTTATCGGGCGAGCACACCGTGGCGGTGCGGCTCAAGCGCGACGGCTCGAGTCCCGGCGAGAGCTCCGCGGAGAGCTCGGTGACCGGCCCCGCGTCGCGCTCCCTCCCCTGCACCGGCAATGGCGACGGTCGCTTCGACTACGTGCTCCACGAGCAGAAGGGAGCCCAATTCACAGGCTCAGCCAGTAGTTGAACTTCACGAGAAAGATGTTCGTGGCGGGCGCACGAAAGAGCTCTCGCGCATCGTGTCCGAGGTCGAAGCTCCCCTCGGGCGCGAAGCCCGAACGCCCCTGACTCCATACCACGAAGAGCGTCGAGCCGGGACGGTACTCCCAACGCACCACGGCCGTAGAACGGAACTGCCTGATGTTGAAGTCGGGGTTGCCGAACCGGAGATCGCTCGAGCCATCCGCATCCAGATCCACCCCATACGCTCCCGTGCTGTCATCGAAGGCGAGCTCGGACTGCGTGAAAGTATGGAAGCGATCGTGAAAGCGCTCGGCGCGCGGGTCGGTGGCGTCCTTGAACTCCGAGTAGTCGCCTGCGCTGACGAACGGCTCGCCGTATAGCTGGAATGAGAGCGTCGGCGTCAGACTGTAGCGCGCGCGGAGGGTGAGCGCGGCGGTCGTCTGATCGATGCGACCGAAGAGGTAGCGCGTGCTGCCGAGCGCCGGGAGCTGGGCGACGTACTGCCAGGGGTTGCGGTTCCATTGCACGTACGGCCCCACCGTGAACTCGAAGCGGCCGCTCGGCCGCACAGAGAGATCCGGTTCGACGAAGAGGGTGCGCCGCGCCGTCTCGCTCTCGTACAATACGCTACCATTCAGTTGCACGTTCACCGGCTTGCGCGCATCGCTGTTGATCCCGAACGAGAGCGCATCGTAGGCGGGCGTCACGAGGGCGGGGCCGCCCCGCAGCGCATCTATGGAAAGCGCGGAGAACTGGTGGGTGGCGTTGAAGTATCCGCCCCAGTTGTTGAGGAGAGTGATGTCGCCGCCGATCCCGAGGTTCGTGGTGCGGCGCTCCCCGCCGAAGCTCCAGCCGGCCAGGTGCAGGGCGTAGAGATCCCAGTTGCGCACGTGCTTCCCCGGGTCGAAGTCGACGTACTGCAGAAGTGCGCCTTCGAGGAGCCAGTCGGTGGACTGCTCGAAGCCGATGTCGTTCATGTCGAAGCCCGGCGAGCGTGCGTGACCGGCCAGCTCCCAGCGCCAGTGGCCGCCGGCGATCTTCTCGATTTCGGCGCTCGCCGCGAAGCCACCGAGCGAGGTGCGATCGGGATCGAAGTCGATGTAAGACGCGTCGGGTCGCTGGTAGTAGTGGCCGGCGGAAGACTGCAGGAGCGAGATCGCGCTCCGATCGCCGCTCACATAGCTCCCCAGCGCGGAAGCGTTGAACTGGTAGTTGCCACCGCCGAAGCGGTGCAGGCCATCCACTCCGGCGGTATACGCGTGCTCGGGGAGGAAGCTCAGCGCGGAGCCGCCGATGCTGCGGTCGGCGGCGGTGAATATCCCGCCCACCGAGCTCTCCCCCTGCCGGAAGTCCTTCCTCACGCGCGCCACGGCATAGTTGGTGAGCGGTTCGATCGGCGCATTGAGCCGCTCGCCAGCCGGACCCGTGTAGTCGGCGCGCTCGCGCTTCGTGAGCGCATCCATGAACCCCAGCGTCCAGCCGCGCGCCGTTTTCCCCGAGAGCTTCACCGCGCCGAGTATCGTGGACGCTTCGGGTGCGTCCACGAAAACCGCCGAGTCCGGGACGGCGCCCTGCGGCGCACGTCCAATGCGCCGCGAGTAGAAGGGCTGGTCGTTGCCGAAGTTGAAGCTCTGGTCGTTGAAGGGGAAGCCGATGTCGAACTGGAAGAGATCGGATCCCTCGACGAAAAAGGGTCGCTTCTCCGGAAAGAAGGTCTCGAAGGCGGTGAGGTTCACCACCGAGGGATCGGCTTCCACCTGCCCGAAGTCCGGGTTCACCGTAGCGGTGAGCGTGAGGTCGCCGGTGAGCCCGTACTTGAGATCCGCGCCGAGCTTCGTGTCCAGGTCGTTCTGCTGGAAGAAAGGATCGTTCGCGACCGACGGTGCGTTGGTCACGCTGGCGAGAGTGTACGGGAGTACCTCGAGCCGTCGCGGTGCACCGAGGCCCGCGAGGCCCGTGAGGTCGCCGAAGACCGAGACCATGCGCGAGCCATCGGCGGGGAGTGGGGCCCAGTAGTCGCGCTCGTTGAGGCGGGCGATGTCGCGGATGAAGTCGATGCCCCACGATTGTGCGGGAGCAGCCGAGCCATCGGCGCCGCGCGCACGCGTGGTGAAACGGAGCTGTGAGAGCGGGATGCGAAACTCCGCCGTCCAGCCGGCGGAGTCCGTGTGCGCGGCGGCCGTCCACACCGCATCCCAGCTCACGTCTTCACCGTGGCCGTCGTCGTACTCGAGCGCGTCCTTCTGCACGCCCGATGGGTTCACGGCGAAGCGGAACGCGGTGCGGTGATCGTGATGGCTGTCGATCATCACCTGCGCCCAGTCCGAGTAGCCGGTGTAGTCGCGGCGCGCGATGGCGGTTGCGATCTTCGTCGGGTCGTCGGTATAGAGCCACATGCCAATGTACACGGCATCGTCATCGTAGAGCACGCGAGCCTCGGTGCGCTCCGTGGCGGGTGCGCCGGGCGTGGGACGCTGCTGCACGAAGTCCCTGGCGACCGGCGCCTCCTTCCAGGCGGCTTCATCGAGGCGGCCGTCTATGGTTGGTGCGTCGCCACTGATGCGCTGCGCGGCAATGGTGAAGCGAGCCGCGGTGGCTGGCGTGGGCTGGCTCGTTGTCGCCGTTCGAGGCGTGGTGCCCTGCGATAGGAGAGCGGCGGGTAGCGCGATGAGAGCCAGGAAGCCACTGGCGAGGAGCGACCAGCTAATGCAACGCGGCGTGCTCGAATTGCCCATTCTGTCGGCCTGATTGTTGAGTATGGCGGCGGGTACCGTATCTTCGACACCGCGAGCGCCCATCTGGTTGGTACGAGATAGCGCGGTAGCTGGTGACGGCCTCCTCCTTGCGAGAAGACCTTGCGAACGCTCGCCAATATGGCTCGTCGCGAGCACTCGTGGCGAGTGCTCGCCGCGGTTCGCAGGGCCGACATTCACCCGGTATCTTGATGCCCATGGCCAATCCCACTTCGGGGCGTCGCCGCTTCCCGGCGAGCGAGCTGTTTCGCTTCCTGGTGCTCCCCATCGCGCTCACGATCATCGTGATCCTCGTCTTCATGAAGCCGTGGCGGAGCGCCGAGCCCGCGCGCGAGGGAGAGTTCGAGCAGGTCGAGCTGGTACAGAAGGGTGGCCTGAGCGCGGTGACATCACTCTTCGGCGGTCCGACCGGTTCGGTCTGGTACACACCGGACGGGGCGGAGCTGCGGCTGCGGCTCGGCGCCGAGCATCTCGATTCGGGGAAGCGCTACATCTTCGAGCTGCAGGTAGACAGCACCGTGTACGACGTGGCGAGTATCGCGGCCGACGGCGATGGTCGCATCGCTCTGGACAGCACGTTCACAGGGGTGGCGGAGGGGACGTGCGTGGGCACGAATTACGATCCGCCGATGCGATTCGAGCAGGGGCGGAGCTACGCGCTGGGGTTCATGCTCAAGCGGGACGGGAACCCGGCTACCGGTACGGAGCGAGCGCCGGCGGGCGGCGGCACGGCGGAGCTCCGGTGCACGGGGAATGGGGATGGGGACTATGGGTATGCGCTGCTGGAGAACCGGCTGGGGCGGTTCACGGCGCGTTAGGCTGCAGGGGCCGCGGGGCGTTAGGCTGCGAGCGCTCCCACGTCGAGAACGGCAGGCCGCGAACGACGGCACAATCGCTGCACTGTGGCGAGCTCTAGTCGCCCGTAAAGTGCGCTACCTCGTTCTCGAGAAGAACGTAGCTGTAGTCGCCGTCGCCGTTGCCTCGACACGGCAACCCGGAGCCCGCGTCCGCTGACGACCGCCGAACCGGCATCGTCCCGCTCACAGGATTTCCATCGTTCTTCAGCCAGAACTTGACCTCGTGCTCACCGTGCACGGACCGCGGCGGATCGTAATTGTCGCCCACGCACGCGCCCTCCTCGAACATCGTTACCGTGGTGTCGATGGAGAGCTCGCCACTCGTGCCCGCGGTGTGGCTGGCCACCGTGTAGATGGTGCCGTCCACCGACAGCTCGAGCAGGTAGCGCCGATGCGCACGCAACCCCGAAGCAAGAAGCTGGAAGGAGAGCGCAGAACCGCGCGAACGATACCACACCGAGCCCACCGCGCCGCCGCGCACGGGCGGGATGATGTTGAAGTGCGCGTCCTTCTGCGAGAGCGTGATGCGCTGCACGACACCCATCTCCGCGCGCACATCCCGATGGTTGCCCCAGTAAAGAAAGATGAATAGCACGACGGCCACCATCGGCGCGACGAGCCCGCGCGCGCGCTCGGTCGGCGTCCCCGGTTCACATCGGCGCAGTACGGCGGTGATCGTCGTCTCCTCGCTCATGCTCATCGCTCTCGTGCTGCGGGTGAAGGGACTCGGCGCCACCGACATATGGCTCGATGAAGCGAATTCGTGGAACGTGGCCCGGCTCCCCTGGGGAGCGATGATGAACAACCTCCGTTCCAGTCCGCTCGGCCCGCTCTATTTCGTACTCCTGAAGTTCTGGATGCTACTCTTCGGCGACTCCGAGGCGGTACTCCGTGCGCCATCGCTGATCGCCAGCGTGCTCGCCATACCGGTCGCGTACGCTATCGGAGTGCGGGTGTTCTCGCGCCGAGCCGCGCTCCTCGGTGCCGTGCTTCTCACCCTTTCGCCGCTGCAACTCTACTTCGCCCAGGAAGCGCGGATGTACATGCCGCTCACCCTGTTCGCCGCACTTTATGTTCTGGCCTATCTGCGCTGGCGTGACGCAACGTCCGGGCCGGGTGCTCTCCTCTGGTACGCCGTGGCCGGCACGGTGATGGCGTACACCAACATCATCTCGGCGACGCTCATCCTCGCGCTCAACATCGATGCCTTCTGGCTCCTGGCGCAGCGCTGGCGGAGCGAACGAAGCGGGGAGCCGCATGACATGGGAGCGGTGGGCGGCGCGTCAGTCGGTCGAGCAGCCATCCAGTGGGTGATCGCGAACGCGGCGATCACCATCGCGTTTCTCCTCTACCTGCTCACCGTCCGCTTCGGCGCCGCGGGCGCGAGCCAGGGGTGGCGTGGAGCACTGGGAGTTGCGGACTCGCTGCGCGCGCTCTTCGCGTATCCGCTGGTGGCGCTCCACGGAATGTACTACTACTCGCACGACTTCGCGGCAGCCGCAGCGGAGTTGCAGCGCTACCCGAGCGGGCCGGCGTTCCGGCGCTTCATGGAGCTCTTCCTGGTACAACCGCTCACGTTGATAGTGGTGGTGCTCGTGCTCGGTGCCGGAGGAGTGCGCATGCTCCACGGTCCGCGGCGAGCGATCGTCCTGGCGGTAGTGGTTCCGCTGGTGATCGGGACGACCGTATCGGTGTCGCAGCAGCTCGATCTCACGCGATACTTCCTCTTCGCGAGCCCCTTCCTCTTCCTTCTCCTGGGCTACGGACTCACGCGGATGGCGGAGGACGCCGGTGTCGTGTCAGCGACGGTCGCGCTCGCGGTGCTCGTGCTGACCACGGCTTTCGGGATCCGCAGCTACAGCCGGATCGCTGCGCGCGACAGCGACTATCGGCCGGTAGCGAAGGCGCTGGCTGGTGACGCAAGTCGCGCAAGCGTGATTCTCGTGCAGCCGCCCGAAGCGGCCGAGCCGCTCTCTTACTATCTGCGGAACGAGCACACGGCACCCGTGCGCGCGGTGCCGGCTCTGGCTTCGATCGCGGAGTCGCTCCCCCGTCGGGGTGGCGCGCGCGCGTGGCTGGTGCTGGACTACCGCTCGCACCTGTACGGCGATTCACCCACCGCATTGCGCGACAGCGTGGGCGCGCGTGTGCTGAGCGACCGTTACGCGGCCGGCGCCGGAGGGGGTGTGCGGTTGCTTCTCCTCGAAACGCGCTGACCGTCCTCCTCCGCGAGGGAGTGGCCGAGGAGAGGCCGGAGGGTGAGGGGACGAACTCCCCTTTCACCGACGCTCTCGTGCAGAGAGGCGTTAGACTGACCGCCCCGGCCAGCCTAATTCGCGCGCGCGCCATACCGTGCACGCTCCACAAGCCGAAGCCGAGCATCGACTTACACACACAACCCGCAGAAACCGCCCGGTGCGATAGGCTGACCGGTACCGGTCAGCCTATCGCACCGGGTGATGTATAACGCGTCCATCTCCGATGGACCGCCAGCACGGAACTCATAGTCGTATCGGCCGCGGCTCGACCGCTGCCATCCGGTAGCGACCCGGAGCGCTCAGCTTCCGCTCACGGCCTCTGACCGATCGATCACACGATGCCCCGCCACCAGGAGAGCCGACACGGCAGACGCCAGCTGCGCACCGGGAACGAGGAGATAGTCGGTGTCGTACGTCGCGATCGGGAAGATCGGTACACCCGCCGCAGCGAGTGGAGTCGCGATCGCCGCGAGTACGCCGACCAGCCCGAGGGGAAGCGGTCCCTCGACCCGGAGCGCGCGGTAGCCTCGCTGCGCAACGATCCCGGTCGGCACCGCTGATTCATCGGCAACTACGGAGAGCTCCGTGGGCGTGCGACTCACGGTGAGGAACGTGTCCGCCTGCGCGATCCATGGAGGCACCTCCGAGCCGGCCGGGAGCCGGCAGAGCGCGAAGCGACCCTCGAGCACAGTCAGGGTGAGCGCAGTCACTGCAGTCCTGCACCCTTGACGTTTTTCAGCGCCGACGGTGAATGACCAACCGAGCGAATGACGCTGAACGAGCCATCGGTCTCGAGAACCACAGCGCCGACTTCCTCGACGGAGTCGATTCCGCGCTGACGGATCGCGGAAAGGACCTCC
This sequence comes from Gemmatimonas aurantiaca, assembly GCA_044463245.1. Lineage (GTDB taxonomy): Bacteria > Gemmatimonadota > Gemmatimonadetes > Gemmatimonadales > Gemmatimonadaceae > JADGGM01. The sequence continues at coordinate 15,006 of JBIQMO010000042.1, read as the reverse complement.
GACTCGCTCACGCGCTCGCGCTTCAGCACATCGCGAAGAAAGTGCCCATCGCGGACCAGCAAGACAGGATTCTGGGTGAAGAAGCCCTTCGCCCAGCTCCACCGACTTATCAACAGTGAAAGCAGGTATTGTAAACCGAGGAGCAGGCCAATGGCGAACACACCGTCGGCCAGCGTCACATCCTTGGTCAGCACGGCCGAGGCGAGTGCGGAACCCAATGCCACCGTCACCACGAGGCCGTACGCGCTGGTCTTCGCGAGACTGTGCTTCCCCGCGAAATGCAGGAGCGCGAGCAACAGCAGGTACGCGGGCACGCCCACGACGAGGATCCGCGCGAGCGATCGCCAACCGGCGAAGAAGAAGGGTAGGATGTCCACGACGTTTCAGTCGGCGGCGGCTGCGTAGCGGTCCAGAATGTATGGCCAACCCTGCTCGGACGCGAGCGCTGCGCGGTATCCGCCCGCGCCTTCGCCATGGCGGTCGAAGTCTCGATGCTCCATCGTCACACGCGTTCCCCCCTTCTCCTTCGGCATCGAAGCGCAGCTCGATCTTGCTGGCCCGCTCCGGGTTGGGCTCTGGCTCGCGCTGTGGACTGATCTGCCACGCGAGGACGAGCCGGCCGGGCGGCTCCCACACGAGCACGCGTCCCCAGTCGCAGCGAAAGCCGTGCGGTCCGCGCTCGTAGCAGAGCCCATCATGACGCGCCTCTGCCGGCGAATCGAAGGGGCCGACTGGAGCGGCCATTGTATGACCGGGTCGTTCGACATCGAAGCGTGTCTTCAGGGTCGATCAGTGGTCGTTCGCTACATCGAGCGGCCCGGCGTGACGCCGGGCCCAGGCATGGGGAAGCGACGTTGACCATCGTTGGCGGTGTTAGGCTGACCGCTCCGGTCAGTCTAACACGGTGCAGCGCCATCGCGTCGGGTCAGGTGGAGCGCTTATGCCAGGGACGCCTTACGAGTCGGCCCTCGATCAGGCGGTGCCGCATTAGGCTGGTGGACTCGGTCAGTCTAACGCCCCGCGATTCGAGAGGGCCAGCCACGACACCCCCCGCTCCCTCGCCGAGGTGGTGCCGACCTCCCGCACCACCGCCCGCACTACCGCACTCGTCACCCCCAGCACTGCGAGCACCGATCGGGCCGAGCGGAAGCGCAAGAAGATCGGCCGGGCTGCGAACCGATTCCGACGGCTTCCCCACCAGCTGGCTGTAAACCATGGTCGTAGTCACATCCTTGTGCCCGAGGAGCTCCTGCACGATCCGGATGTCGTAGCCCATCTCGAGCAGGTGTGCCGCGAACGAATGCCGGAATGTATGACAGCTCACCTCCTTCCCGATCGGGCCGAGCTTCGCCCGGCGCACCGCGGTAGCCACTGCGCGCTGCACCACGGTCTCGTGGAGGTGATGCCGAACCCACAGTCGGCTCTGTCGATCACGGTATCCGCGCGTCGCCGGAAAGAGCCAGTGCCAGCGGAAGTCGCGCCGTACGGTCGGCCCGCGCCGCCAGTACTCGTTCGGGAGAACGACGTACCCCCGCCCCGCTGCGATGTCGCGACGACGTAGCTCGAACACCCACTCGACGTGCGGAGCCAGCTCCCCCACGCACGCGTCGGAGAGCCGGGTGATCCGATGCCGCTGGCTGTGCTCCTGACGCACGAATATCTCGCGCCGAGCCAGGTCCACGTCCTGCACGCGCAGCGCGCACGCCTCGAGGAGGCGGAGCCCGCTGCCGTACATGAGGAGCGTGATCAATCTCGGCATCCCGTGCAGGTGGGCGAGCACGCGGCCCACGCTGTCGCGCGCGATCACGGTCGGCAGATCGTGCGGCTGCCGCGCCCGAGGGATGTCGTCGAGCCAGGCAGCATCCTGACCGAGCGCTTCGCGATGGAGGAACCGCAGTGCAGCCCGCGCCTGGTTGTACGTCGAAGCGGCCACCCGACGCTCGTCCGCCAGATGCTCGAGGAACTTCACTACTTCGTTCCTGCCCATCGCTCGAGCACTCCGGCGACCGAAGAATCCGAGGTAGCGCCTCGCCCACATCTCGTAGACTTCAGCGGTGCGGGGGCTCGCTCGCCTCGTCCGCAACGCCTCGCGCAGTGCCGCGATCACGGTAGATGGTGTCTTTTCCATGACCCCACGATGGCGGCGACCCCCTCCACCGACACCACCGAACCACCGCTCCGCGCATCGATCCCGCGCGGGGCGCGCGTACGATCAGCGACAGCCGGGGCGCGCCCTCTCTCCCGGCGTCGCCGGTACGAGCGCCAGCGTCGCGATCTCGAACGCTCCCAGCGGAACGTCGAGCGTCGTCCCGCAAGCACGATAGCCGCCGACCACGGGCCGTTCGAGCATGTCCACTTCGCTGGCAGCCATCGGAGTCCCGAAGGTCAATCGCGCTACCGCGGGGTGTCCGTCGCTCTCCACCAGCCGCACGATGAAGCGATCATCGCCCTCCGCCCGCTTGAACGCCCCGAGCTGCACGCTCGACGGCTCGATGTTGATCCACCCCGCGCTCCGCCGCTTGCCGAGGTGCGCCGGCACGGGTGCGACGATGAACGGCTCGTTGAGCGACGCCGCCGCGCGGCGGATCTCCGGAGCACGCCAGTCCCCAGCGTGGGGGACGATCGCGATATCGAAATCGTGCTTCCCCATGTCTGCCGAGGGGTCCGGGCTCTTCGGGCTCCTCAACAGCGTCACGAAGATCGTATCGCCGCTCGCGCTGTACCCGTACCTCGAATCGTTCACCACGGCCACACCATACGCATGCTCGGAGCCGTCGACCCAACGCTGCATCGGCGTCTCGAAGCGCGCGCTGTCGCGCCGCGTGCGCGGCCGCGTGGGACGCGAGATGGATGCGTACGGGATCTCCGCCCTGGTCGAATCGATGTGAAAGGCCAGCGGCACCGCCAGTTTGAGCAACCGATGGCTCTCGTGCCACCCGATGGTGAAGTGCACGTCGAGCCGATCCGATCCCGTGCGCAGCTCGTAGCGCTGGACGACCTGCGTGCTGTCGCGCCCGCGCCGAACTTCGATGCTCTGTCCCAGCGGGGTGCGCACCACGGGACCGACGCGAACGTCCTTGTCCACCCACGCGCGATGACCACCGAGGTTGTCGATGTTCCACGCGTCCCAGAGCAGCGGACGATCCTCGATCAGCACGAGCCCGCCAGCGCCGGGCTTCAACGCGCTCATCCCGTGGAGCTTGTCGTCGAGCCGCGCGATGTTACCGGTTGCGGAGTCGATCTCGACGCGCATTGCATCGTTCTCGAGGACTGGACCGCGATCGGTCGCAATCTGCGTCGATCCCGTGAGCAACGATGCGCTGGACTCGCCCGACCGCACGAAGATCACACTCGCCCCGAGCGCCGGCACATCGGGCACCATCACCTCGAGGGTCGAGTCGCGCACCGCGCTCGGCAGCGCTTCGCCATCTCCGTCGTACGCCGTGGCACCGGTGCCGGCCGGTATGCGAGCCACGTCCGTTCGCGGGTGGCCGCTCGGATTGAACACCACGTACGGCACGCCGCCAGCACTCGTGGGCCTGGTATCGAGCGAATCGGCGATCGCCACGAGCGCGCGGTCGAGCGCCGAGCGGGCGATCGACTCGGCGCGCACGTAGTCCGACTCGGCGTCGCCGTACACCGAGTCGATCGCCGTGCCGGGAAGGATGTCGTGAAACTGGTTGAAGAGCACCCGCTCCCACGCCACGCGCAGCGAGTCGCGCGGGTACGACACCGGAGCGATCGCCGATGCCGCCTCCGCCGCGACGAGGAGCGCCTCCAGCTCGCGGTTGCGCTTCTTGATGTCCGAGTGGGTCGTGTACACGCCGCGATGGTACTCGAGATAGAGCTCGTCGCGTAGCACCGGACCGTCGCGCGCATCCAGTCGCATGCGCGAGAGCGACGAATCGGGCGACGCATCGCGCACCACGGGGAAGACCGGCATGCGCTGGAGATTCCGCGCGCGCTCGAGCATAGCCATAGTCGGGCCGCCGCCGTGGTCGCCCACCCCGTACACGGTGAGCATCCGCCGCGACGCGCTGGAGTCGCGCGTCACGGTGAACTCCTTCGCGAGCCGGGGCGGCGAGAGATCGTGGTCGTACGAGTAGATCATGTCGGTGAAGATGCGCGACCCGTCGGGCCCCTCCCACCAGAAGGCGTTCAGCTTCGCGGGCCATGCGTTGGTGTCGTTCCAGCGCATCTCCTCGGTCACGAAGAAATCGAAGCCGCTCTTTCGCAGGATCTGCGGCAGCGACCAGGCGAAGCCGAAGCTGTTGGGGAGCCACGCCACACGCGACGTCTTGCCGAAGAGCCGCATATAGGTGCGCTGGCCGTACAGCGCCTGACGCACGAGCGACTCGCCCGATGGGATGTTCGCGTCGCTCTCCACCCACCACCCCCCTACCGGGTCCCAGCGCCCCTCGCGCACGAGCCGCTGGATGCGCGCGAGCAGATCGGGATCGTACTTCTCGAGCCAGGCGTAGTACTGCGCGGACGACGCCGCGAAGTGCATGTCCGGATACTTGACCATGAGCTTCGTGACGGTCGCCCAGGTCTCATCCACCGCCTGTCTTCCCTCGCGCCAGCGCCAGGTCCACGCGGCGTCGATGTGCGAGTGGCCCACGAGGTCGATCGTGTCGCGGCGGACGCGCGCGGAGGCCGGAGCGAGCCTGCGCGTCCAGTCGCCGATCGTGTCGAGGTACGCCTTCTTCGATGGGTCGAGCGCCGCCTCGAGAAGCGCTCGCGCTACGCCGCTGTCGGGGAGCGCGAGAGCTCCATCGCGGGTGAAATAGCGCGCCCATATGGAGCCATCGCGGATCTCACGCCACCCGGGCTCGCGCACTCGTACGAGTGGCACATCCCACCACGGAGGGCTCACCTTCGCGATGGACACCGTGAGCGGAGCACCCGCCCGACATCCGGAACAGAGCGTGATCCTCCCGAGCGAGTCGGGCGTCACGCGTCGCTCGTCGACCGCGAAGCTCGCTCCCCTCCCGAACTCGGCCACGTACGCATCGAGCGTCAGGCCGCCCAGTACCGTCGGTACGTGGAGCGGCGCATCGAGGCGCGTGATACGCTCCCGCGTGGTGGAGTCCGTACTGTCCGTCAGTCTAATGCTGCCGCGCAGGCTCGCGAGCCATCCTCTCACACCATCACCACCCGGTGCACCGCGCCACGCGTCGACCTGCATCGGTCGCGAGAGAAGCGTCAGCAGCGCGCCCGTCGTCGCCGGTAGGCGGAAGGTGGAGACGGTGGTGTCTCCGATGCGAACCGTCGCGTTAGGCTGACCGGCGAGCACCGCACGCGCCAGCTCCTCCCAGTGCGCGTGGAGCGTGACGATCACCGGCTCGCCGACCCCGGCCCCCGGTACTCGCTCGGTATCCGATCCCACCACGAGCGATACATCGCCGAGCCCCGGCGCACGCCGTGTTACGCACACCCTGATCGGCGCGATCAGCGTGGACGACGAATCGCCGACTCCATTCCCGATTCGTGCGCGCGTTTCCATCACCGCCGGCCCGAGCGCGATCCGTGCGGGGCGCGCCGCGAGCGCGGACGTCACCTTCGAATCACTCGCGCTGCCCGAGTCTGCCGTTCCTCCCGATCCCCACGCGGCGCCGGCCAGCGCCTTCACGACGGACTCGCTGGCACCGACGTACAGATCCCCCGTCGGATCCGGGCTCCCGTTGAGTAATCGCGCGCCGAGCCCGAAACCGCCGCTGCGATTCACCACGCGATAGAGCAGCCGGTTGACACCCGCTGCGAGCGGTATCGTGATCGTATCGGCACCCGACCTCAGCTCGCGCGCCGCGTCGTTGCGCATGACGCGATGCCCGTTGATCCATACCACTACCGCATCGTCGCTCTCCACCGCGAGCCGCACGGTACGCGGCTCCGGACTCGCGATGTAGGTGATTGCATAAGCGGCACGATCGTCGAGCGACGCGTCGTCGAAGACGCTGTACAGATCCACACGGCCGAGCGAGTCCGAGCTCACGCGCTCCCAGCGCAATACCGGAGACTCGGCGGGGACCTCGCCGGCCGTTGGCGATACGAGCGAAGGGTCGCCTATGTCCCAGCGATCCAGCCGGAGCGCGCCGGTGTCGACCGGGAAGGGGCCGAGCACGAGCCAGGATGGCACCGGGACATCGCACGCGCCCGCCGGCGCGCGCGCGGCTACACCGCGCCCGTCGTGACAGGCAGCGGTCAGGGCGGCGAGCGTGAGCAGCGCGACGAGATGTCGACACCGGCTCGTGAGCCGCCGATGGCTTCCGCAATTCATGGCCATTCGCACCGCGAGGGTCGTGCCTGCAGGGCCCGCCAGCGGATCCCGCGCCGCCACGGTACTGCGCCCACTCGCATCTCACCTCACCGGCATCACGAACGGCACCACCACCCGTCCTTCACCGCCGACGCTGCGCACCGACACGCCGAGGAGCCAGCGATCCACCCTGTTCCCCTGGTGCGAGTGCTGCCACTGCACCACTCGCCGACCGGTGAAGATTCCGATGGCCGCACCCATGACGACGTCGCTCGCCCAGTGCATGTCGTGGTACATGCGCGCGAGCCCGACGAGAGTGGCACCGCTGTAGGTAGCGGCGCCGACGAGCCAGACCGGCCCGCCCGAGCGGTCCACCTCCTGTGTGGCGGCGGCGGCCATGGCGAAGGCAATCACCGTGTGGCCGGACGGGAACGATCGATAGCGGTCGTCATGCAGCCCTCGCATGAGCTGGAAGTCGCCGCTGCTGTCGTGAGAGACGTAAGGTCGCGCTCTCCCGCCGGCGAACTTGAGGATTCCGCTGAGAGCGCTCGCTATCAGCACGGCCTCGGTGGTGTGCAGGCCGGCGTCGGCCATCCCGTCGTCATCGCCGAGCTTGCCGCCGACGTACAGTCCGCCGCCGATGATGAACGCGCCGGGGATCGCGATCGTCTCCATGATGTGCGAGGCGTGCTGGAGGGCGACGCTGTTCTGGCCGTGAACGCGGGCGAAGTCCGCGGCGGGTCGGTCGATCCTCGCGGCGCCGAATGTGGCGAGCGCAGCGCCGGCGGCGTATACGAGGTCACCGCTCTCGAGTATGGGTTGCGCGGGCGGGATCGTATCGGCGCCCTGTGCCGCGACCGGCGCACCGAACGTCAGCGATATGGAGAGGAGGGCTGCGGTCAGCCTAACGCCGCTCGGCATCGCCGCCCCGGTCAGCCTAATGCCTTCACCTTCGATTCCGTTATCTCCGTCGACTCCCCCAGGTCCGCCAGAAACATCTCCTCCGCCGCCTCGCCCAGCGCCCTGTCCTCGATCAACGCGTCCAGCTCGTAGTTGATCGCCACGCCCAACGGATTGAAGTCCGTCGACCCCACGCGCACCCAGCGGCTGTCCACCACGCTCGTCTTCGCGTGCATCATGACTCCGTTCCACTCCCAGATCCGCACGCCGTTGCGCAAGAGCCGCGAGTACACCTGCCGCGTGAGTCGACGCACCCACGGATGATCGTACTTGCTGGGCACGAGTATCCGCACATCCACGCCGTCGAGCGCGGCACCGGCCAGCGCCTCGAGCTCCGCGCTCGACGGATAGAAGTACGCGCTCGCGATCCAGATACAGCGCTCGGCGGAGACGGCCTGGATCTGAAGTGCGCGCGCCACGCGCAGACGCCACGGCTCGCCCTCGACGATCCCCACCACCGAACCGGCCGAGCGCGCGGGGTCGATGTCGGCGCCGCGAGAGCGGCGCACCAGCCGATGCCGCCGCGCCGTGCGCCGTTCCTCGTTATTGGCGCGCCGCCACATCGTGTCGAAGGCGCGGGCCATGTCGATCGCGGCGGGGCCGGCGATGCGCACCGCGGTGTCGCGCCAGGGCGCGGTCCGCCGGCGCGTCACTCCACCGCTCCACGCTTCGCTGATCCCGATCCCGCCGGTGAGCCCCACCTTCCCGTCCACTACGAGCAGTTTGCGATGGTCGCGCGGCAACAGCCCCAGCCAGGCACGGAAACCGGGCGGGTTGAAGACGCTCACCTCCACTCCACCCGCGCGCATCCCGTTCCAGAAGCCGCGACTGGTCTCCTTGCTCCCGATCCAGTCGGCTATGACGCGCACTTGCACGCCGCGCCGCGAGGCGGCGATGAGCGCATCGGCGAAGCGCTGCCCCACGCTGTCGCCCATGAAGATGTAGCTCTCGAGGGAGATGAAATCCTCGGCACCTTCGATCATCTCGATCATCGCGTCGAAGGTGCGCGGGCCGTCGCGTATCAACTCGGCGCTGTTGCCACTCGATGCATCGGCGGCGGCTATGCGCCAGAGGCCTCGTACGAAGGAGGGCCCGCGGGGCGCGGACACCGGCGCGGAGAGCCCGGCGCCCGCAGCGGCAACGTCCGGGGCATCCGGACTCGTCCGCTGTAGCGTCGGGTCTGCTCCGACTCTCAAACCACTTTCATCGTCCCGCGCGTCTTGCGTGATCAGATTTATTTTCCGACTTCAGGATGGCTGAGTGAGTACACGTACGATGCGACCGCTCTCACCTGTGCGTCCGACAGATTCGCACCGCCCTTCGGCGGCATCGGTGCCGGGTATTGCTTGGGCTGCGGCACTCCGGTCGTCACTCGTTGGACGATGTAGTTGTAGGTGCCGTCGCCGTCGATCCACTGATTGTCGCTCAGGTTCGGAGCGAGCGTGGTGCCCTTCGCGTCCTGGCCATGACAGGTAAAGCACGTTCCGCCCGCTGTCTGGCCATGGAAGATACTATCACCCAGCGCTACCTCGGCGGCAGTAATGCTGCCGGCTCCGCCACCAGCCGCGGCCCCCGCTCCTCCGGCCGCCGCTCCCGGAGCGCCGGCGGCGCTCGTGGTTCCCGCCGCGGCACCAGGCGCGGTGGTGCTGCCGGCTACCGCGCCCCCAGCCGACGCCGAGCCGGCGGCAGCGCCCGTGGACGGCGTCGGAGCAGCCGCGGGTGCAGCCGTGCTGGTGGTATTGGAACCCTGCATGTGATTGGCCTTCTCGCCGCCGCAGGCGGCGGCCAATAGCGAGATCCCCGCAACGCCGAGTAAGTACGCCAAGCGTGCGTCGTTCATGTGACTCCCTCCATCGGTTGTGCCCGTGCCAGATTTTTCACCACCGCGCACGAGCACTGCGTGAGTGCGCCGATGGCTGGCGCCGGGTTATGATACCTCGGGCTCGATGCACCGGGTGTGCCGCCCGGCCCCCGCTTCCCCCGGAATGTCCATGCCAACCAGTTTCGCCACCCACATGCCACCAACCGAACGCTACCGCCGCTCGCCGCTCGATCTGGACCACGAAACAATGCGGCGACTCGGTCGCGATGTAGCGGATCTCGTGGCGGAGCACCTCGCGACTCTTCGCGAGCAGCCCGTGCTCGACGTCGTCGACCGCGCGACCGCGGAGCGTCTGATCGCTGCACCGCCGCCCGCACAGGGCACCGACTTCGACACACTGCTCACCACGATGCGCGAGCGGATCTTCGCGCACTCCGCGCGCGAACCGCACCCCGGCTTCATAGCGTACGTCCCGAGCTGCCCCACCTTCCCGGCGGTGCTCGGCGACTGGCTAGCGGCGGGCTACAACTTCTTCGCCGGCGTGTGGCCGATGGCGTCGGGCCCGAACGAGGTCGAGCTGCTGGTGATCGACTGGTTCCGCCAGTGGCTCGGAATGCCGGAAGGAAGCGGCGGCCTTCTCACGTCGGGCGGCTCGAACGCGAACTTCACCGCCGTCGTCGCCGCGCGGCACGAGGCGACGAAAGACGATCCCGCGAGCATCGCGCGCCTCACCGTCTACATGTCCGACCAGACGCATTCGTCCGTGACCCGCGCGGTGTGGATGGCGGGAATCCCGCGCGCGAACGTTCGGCTGATAGCGGTCGACGACGAGCATCGCATCGATCTCGCTGAGCTCTCCGACGCGATAGCGGCCGACCGCGCCGCGGGGCTGATACCTCTCATGGTGGTGGGTAACGGCGGCACGACGAACACCGGTGCGGTGGATCCGCTGCCCGAGCTCGCGGAGCTGTGCAACACGGAATCGCTCTGGCTGCACGTCGACGCCGCGTACGGCGGCTTCGGCATTCTCTGCGAGCGCGGCCGGCGCGCGCTCCGTGGAATCGAGCTCGCCGACTCGGTGACGATGGACCCGCACAAGTGGCTCTACGTCCCCTTCGAGTGCGGCTGCATCATCGCGCGCGAGCCACGCCGTCTCGCCGCCGCGTTCAGCATCTACCCGGACTACCTGAAGGATGTGGAGAGCGCGGGCGCAGAAGTGAACTTCGCCGACTACGGCGAGCAGCTCACGCGCCGCAGCCGCGGCCTCAAGGTCTGGCTCAGCGTCTCCTACTACGGCGTCGACGCGCTGAGCGAAGCGATCGCCTACAGCATGGAGCTCGCGGCGCATGCCGAGCGCTTCGCGAACGAGGATCCCTCTCTCGAGGTCCTCTCTCCCGCCACCCTCGGCATCCTCTGCTTCCGCGCGCGCCCCGCACACACGACCGACCCCGATGCCCTCGACTCCCTCAACGAACACATCGCCAACACCATCAACTCCTCCGGCCGCTGGCTGATCTCCACCACCCGAATCCGCAACTCCCTCTCTCTCCGCATCTGCCCCATCGGCTTCCGCTCCACTATCGATGACATGCGGGAGCTGATCACCAAAGTCGGCCGGCTGGCCCGACGGGGTCAGGTCTTGAATTTCGAGCCGTAAGGGCTGTAGCCCTTACGGCTCGAAATTCAAGACCTGACCCCGTCGGCACCGTCGGCACACCTCCCCTTGCCCCCGCGCCCCTCCCTCGCTATTCCACGGCATGCTCAATATCGACCTCAGGAACAGGAGAGCACTCGTAGCCGGCGTCGCCGATGACGCGGGGTACGGGTTCGCGATCGCGAAGGCGCTCGCCGAGGCGGGGGCGTCGGTGGTGGTAGGGACGTGGCCGCCGGCGCTCAACATCTTCCTCAATCTGCTCGAGCGCGGGAAGCTCGACGAGTCGAGGAAGCTCGGCGGGGGCGGGATGCTCGAGTTCGAGAAGATCTACCCGCTCGATGCCGCCTTCGACCGGCTGGAAGACGCACCCGAGGAGCTGCGCCAGAGCAAGCGCTACAAGGACGCCGGCGACTTCTCGATCGACGGGCTGGCCAACCGCCTCACCGAGGACTTCGGCGAGCGATCGCTCGACATCGTAATACATTCGCTGGCCAACGGCCCCGAGGTGAAGAAGCCGCTCCTCGAAACGAGCAGGTCGGGCTACCTCACAGCGCTAGGTGTGAGCGCCTACTCGCTGGTGGGGATGGTCAACCGCTTCGGCCCCCTGATGCGCGACGGAGGATCCTTCCTCTCGCTCACCTACATGGCGAGCGAGCGAGTGATCCCCGGATACGGCGGTGGGATGTCGTCGGCCAAGGCGGCGCTCGAGAGCGACACCCGGGTGCTCGCCTTCGAGGCCGGACGCAGGTACGGGGTGAGAGTCAACGCCATCTCGGCCGGCCCCCTGGCATCGCGCGCGGCGAGCGCCATCGGTATAATCGAGAAGATGGTGGAGTACGCTTCGGCGAATTCGCCGCTCACCGAGCCGCTCACCGCGGGCGAGGTCGGTGCCGCGGCGGCGTTCCTTTCCTCCCCCCTCGCCAGCGGCATCACCGGAACCGTCCTCTACGTAGACAAGGGCTATCACGCCATGGGGATGGCGGTCGCTCCCACCCAGGGGAGTTGAGACCGGAATAGCAGAGCGGTCGTCCTACCGATGGCACAGGTGCCATCGGCGGGACCATCGTTCGCCAGCGGGGCCATTCACTTGTCAGCAGTTCCTCCCGATATAACCAGTCGCGAGTCTCCCTCCCGGTACGGGCCGGAATCCGATGTGAGCGCACGCGCCGTTGGCCTGGCTCCATCCGAGACCGTTCGAGCAGGGCGCACGCGGCTGGCCGTCTTCCTCGCGCTCGCGATCGCGATCGTGGCGTGCGCGGTGGTCGTACGCGTGGGCGCGCGCTACAACCAGACCTTCGACGAGCCGGCGCACGTCGCAGCCGGGATGCAGTGGCTGCGCGACGGAAGCTACTCGTACGACCCGCAGCACCCTCCGCTCGCACGCGTCGCGACCGCGCTCAGTCCGATGCTCGACGGCGCTCGGGCGCACCACCGTCGCACGATGTGGGAGGAAGGGAACTCCATCCTCGTCCAGGGGAGCCACTACATGCGGACGCTGCGCCTCGCGCGGCTCGGCATCCTCCCCTTCTTCATCCTCCTTCTCGGGGTCGTGTGGAGCTGGACGCGCTGGCTCTACGACGAGCATGCCGCGGCGCTCGCGGTGCTCCTCACCGCGACGATGCCGCAGATCCTCGCGCACTCCGCGCTCGCCACCACCGATCTGCCGCTCACCGCCACGCTCTGCTGGGCGCTCTACGCCTTCGCGCGCTGGGTGGAGCGACCATCCATCCGACGGACGCTTCTCTTCGGCGCAGCCGGCGGCGCGGCGCTCGTTACGAAGTTCTCGAGCATCCCCTTCTTCGCGATCGGCGCGCTGCTCATCGTGGCGGCGGTGATTCTCTCGGAGAGGAAGCGCTCGCGCGGCGTGCGCGCGCTCGACCGTGGCGAGAGCGGCCAGCACACGACGGGGGATAGTGCGGTCGCCGGCGCCGCGACCACGGACGCGGCGAGCGCCGACCGCGCGGCCGGCCGCGGAATCGCCGCACGCTGGCTCGCTCCGCTCGCGCCGTACCGGCGCCCAGCCATCGGAGCGGCGATCGTCGCGGGGCTCGTGGTATGGGCGGCGTACCGCTTCCATCTCGTGCTCGCGCGCGGATTCATCCCCGTGCCGGCTCCCGAATTCATCGCCGGGATCCGCCAGCTCGCGGCACACAATGACCTCGGTCACCCGTCGTACCTCTTCGGTCAGGTCAGTCGACACGGCTGGTGGTACTACTGGCTCGTGGTCCTCGGGATCAAGACGCCCGTCGCGTTCCTCTCGCTCGGCGTCGTCGGCGTGGTGCTCGCGTTCCTGCAGCGCGGACGACGCGTCGACTGGCGGCTCATCGCGCCGGTGCTCGGTGCCGCGGGCGTGCTCCTCGTGGCGATGCTCGGAAGCATCGACATCGGCGTGCGTCACGTCCTCCCGATCTATCCGCTGCTCGCCGTCAGCGCTGCCGGAGCGGTGGCGGCACTCTGGCGACAGCGTCCCGGCGCGAGCGCCATGCGCACGGCGCTCGTCGCGCTCGTCCTCTGGCAGGTGGTCGACGCAGCGCGCGCGTACCCCAACTTCCTCGCCGACTTCAACGTGATCGCGGGGAAAGATCCCTCACGCGTGCTGGTGGACAGCAACCTCGATTGGGGGCAGGACCTGCGAGAGCTCTCCGACACGCTCACCGCGCGCGACGTCAGCTCGCTCACGCTCTTCTACTTCGGCACCACCCCGGTGGGCGCGTTCGGTCTTGCCGACACCGTTCGCATCGGCGGCGCGGGAGCGGCCACCGGATGGATCGCGGCGAGCCGCACCTACCTCACCGGCGCCTACGCGCCGTGCTTCACCTGGCTGCGCGACTACACGCCGGTGGCGAGCATCGGCAGCTCGATGCTCCTCTACCACATCCTCCCCGATACCGTGCCGCACGTCGCGGGCGATCTGGCTGCCGTGACATCGCGCGCGGAGCCGTACGGTCCCATCCTCGGCACTCCCGATCGCTCGGCGATCCTCTGCACGAAGCCGCGACTCCTGATACGCGGTGCCGCGGTGCAGCTGGGCGACGAAGCGTACAGTGATGAGGGAGACGATACCTTCTCGCGCGCCGGCGCAACTGAGGGGATTCCGGGCGGTGGCGGTGCTCCGAACGCGACACCCGGTGGCGCGCCGGTGCACACGCGCGTGACCGATGCGATGCTCCTCGGCGCCGAATCGGACGGGCGCGACTGGCTCACCTACGGACGCGATTACACGAACAGACGTTACTCCCCGCTCGACCAGATCGGCACGCGCAACGCGGACGAGCTGCACCTCGCGTGGGTGCACCAGATCGAAGCGCCGCCCGGCGGACAGGAAAGCTCGCCCGTGGTGGTGGACGGAGTGCTCTACTACACCGGTCCCTTCGGGCTGCTCATGGCGGTGGATGCGCGCACCGGAGTGGAGCTCTGGCGGCATCAGCACAACCTGCGCGATGTGCCGACGTGCTGCGGCCCCAAGAACCGCGGCGTCGCCGTGTACGGCGACAAGGTGTACATGTCCACGCTCGACGATCACCTCCTCGCGCTCGACCGCGTGACGGGGAAGCTGATCTGGGATGTGACTACCGCGGATTCCGAGCTCGGCTACTCGATGACGAGCGCGCCGCTGGCGGCGGATGGGAAGATCATCGTCGGCGTCGCGGGCGGTGAGTTTCCGATCCGCGGCCACGTGGACGCGTACGACGCGGAGAGCGGAAAGCGCATCTGGCGCTTCCATACCGTGCCATCACCGGAGGATGGCGGCTGGTGGGGGAAGTGGTCGACTACGACGCCCGACGGCGACGCGCTCCCGCGTGACATCGCGCGCGAGAAGCAGGACAGCGCGAAGTACGCCGACGCCTGGAGGCACGGCGGGGGCGGAGTGTGGAACACACCGTCGTACGATCCGAAGCTGGGCCTCATCTACTTCGGCGTCGGGAATCCCGCGCCCAACACCGACGCATCCATGCGCCCCGGCGACAACCTGTATACGTCGTCGATCGTCGCGGTGGATGTGAAGACCGGGAAGCTGCGCTGGTACTACCAGCAGATCCCGCACGACATGTGGGACTACGACGCCGCCAGCGCGACGGTGCTCTTCGACGTTACCATGAACGGCGAGCGGATCCCCGCCGTCGCGCAGGCGGGAAAGATCGGATGGGTGTACATCCTCGATCGCAGGACGGGGAAGCGCATCCTCCGCTCCGAGCCCTTCGTCCCGCACGAGAACACCTTCGCGGCGCCCACTCTCGAGGGCGTGCGCATCATGCCGGGGATGGGAGGAGGCAACAACAACGCTCCACCATCGTACTCGCCGCAGACGGG
>JBIQMO010000041.1:0-23408 GCA_044463245.1 Gemmatimonas aurantiaca | reverse complement strand
AGCGGGGATCCATACGACCGTCATCCCCGCGAAAGCGGGGATCCATGTTCGGTCTAGCTAACATGGATCCCCGCTTTCGCGGGGATGACTGCCCCCCGGAAGTTTTTACTGCTTCCTACTCTCTGCTCTCCTACTTCCTCTCCCCGTACCTCTTTGCCACTTCCGGCCAGCTGAGCGTGTTCCACCAGGCGGCGAGGTAGTCGGCGCGGCGGTTCTGGTACTTCAGGTAGTAGGCGTGTTCCCAGACATCGACGCCAATGATCGGGTAGCGGCCTTCCATCAGCGGGTTGTCCTGGTTCGGCGTGCTCTCGATGGCGAGTCCCCCCTTCGGGTCGCTCACCAGCCAGGCCCAGCCGGAACCGAAGCGACCGGAGGCCGCCGCGTTGAACTGCTCCTTGAACTTGGCGAAGTCGCCGAAGGACTTCTTTATCGCGTCGGCGAGCTCGCCAGTGGGCTCACCCCCGGCGTTGGGCGCCATGATCACCCAGAACATGGAGTGGTTCCAGTGCCCGCCAGCATTGTTGCGGACGGCCGTACGCACCTTCTCCGGCACGGCGCTCAGATCCTTCAGCAGCTCCTCAAGCGATTTGTTCTGCAGCTCGGGCGCCTTCTCGATGGCGGCGTTCAGGTTATTGACGTAACCCTGATGATGCTTCGTATGATGGATCTCCATCGTGCGAGCATCGATGTTGGGCTCGAGGGCGTCGTAGCCGTACGGCAGCGGCGGAAGTGTGAATGCCATGTCTCTCCTCCGAAAGTTTCGTGCGCGTGCTCAGGGCGCGGTGCCGTCGGGCGTGATGCTGGGCGCGCGGCGTTGCCGCAGCCAGCTGATGATGCCCGGCAGGAGCGAAAGAAAAATCACTGTGACGATGACGATATCAATATGCTCGTCGATCCCCGGTATGTAGCGGCCCAGAAAATAGCCGGTGAAGAGCATCCCCCATACCCAGGCCAGCCCACCGACCACGTTGTACAGTACAAAGGTTCGGTAGTGCATCTCGGCCACACCGGCCACGACAGGCGCGAACGTCCGAATGATCGGCATAAATCGCGCAAGCACTATGGTCTTGCCGCCATGTTTCTCGTAGAACGCATGAGCGCGTTCGAGATGTTTCCGATTGAAGAAGATCGAATGCTCGCGCGTGAAGATCCGCGGGCCCGTCGCCTTCCCTATGGCGTAGCCCACGGAGTCGCCGGTCACCGCTGCGACGGAGAGGATCGCGCCCAACAGGTAGACGTCCAGAAGACCGTGCGCCGAGAGCAGCCCGGCTGTCACGAGGAGCGAGTCGCCGGGGAGGAAGAAGCCTATGAGAAGCCCCGTCTCCGCGAAGATGATCGCCGTAAGTACGAAGTATCCGCCCCAGCGAATCAGACCTTCGAGGTCCGAAAGTTGGTGCCACAGTTCCAGCAGTGTATGCATCGGTCTCCCGACTTGGTGACGTACGAATGACAGACAATGAAGTTCGACCCGCACGCCCCGGCGGTCAACTCCGGGCCCCAGCTGGAGAGTCCGCTGAACCATGACCCTGATCCATACAATAGGTCATTCGACACGCACCTTCGACGAGTTGGTGGGGCTGCTCCGGCGGCACGGAATCGATCACCTGGCTGACGTGCGTGCGCACCCGGGCTCGAGGCGCTATCCGCACTTCAGCCGCGACGCGCTCGAGCTCTCGCTCCCCGGCGCGGGCATCGGATACTCCCACCGCCCGGAGCTCGGCGGGCGTCGTCGCGGGATACCAGATTCTCCGAACGGTGCGTGGCGCAACGCGAGCTTCCGCGCGTACGCGGACTACATGGGCACCTCCGACTTTGCGCGAGCGCTCGACTCTCTGATCGAACTCGCCGAGGGGAGCAGCCTCGCCATCATGTGTGCCGAGGCGGTGCCATGGCGCTGTCACCGGTGGCTCGTTTCGGATGCGCTCGTCACGCGCGGGGTTGATGTACATCACATTCTCGATGCGCGATCCGAACCTCACTCGCTCACTCGATTCGCCAAGGTGCGCGACGGTACGGTCGTTTACCCCCCGGAATCCGCATCCATCGCGCAGCCCGATCTTTTCGACCGATCATGACCCGCATCTGGTACGCGAGTTGCACCTTCCCGAGGCGTTGGTACTTCGGAACCTTATCATGGAGCCAACCATGCTCTGGACGATCGCGGTAATACTCTTCATCCTCTGGCTGCTCGGCTTCGTGGTGCTGCATGTCGGCGGCGGCCTTATTCACATTCTTCTCATTCTCGCCATCATCGCAGTCGTCTGGCGGCTGGTTACCGGGAGATCGGTAGTCTAGCGGGAGAATTGAGAGCGAGTAGAAGGCAGAGAGCAGAAAGCGAAAAGAAGTGAAAACCTGCGAGGGTCGGGATCTCACCCCTCGGAGGTTTTCACTTCTTTCTGCTTTCTGCTCTCTGCTTTCTGCTATCTTTCCACACTCTCCAGCCACCGACCCTCCGTCCTCACCATGTCCCCACCTCGGCGTACCAGTATCTACGTGGTCTCCCACACCCACTGGGATCGCGAGTGGTACCTGCCGGTGGGGAGGTTCAGGCAGCTGCTCGTCTCGTTGGTGGATGAGCTGCTCGACGGTGGTGCGACTCCCGCCGAGCCCTTTCTCCTCGATGGTCAGGCGGTCGTACTGGAGGATTATCTCGCGGTGAGGCCCGAGGCGCGCGAGAAGCTCGGGGAACTGCTGCGCGACGGCGCACTCGAGGCGGGGCCGTGGTACGTGCTGGCGGACGAGCTCATTCCATCGGGCGAAGCGCTCGTGCGGAATCTCCTGACGGGACGAGCCGCGCTGCACTCCTTCGGCGCCCACTCGCCGCGCGTGCTCTACTGCCCTGATTCGTTCGGGCATCCGGCTGCCTTGCCGGCGCTCGCCGAGGGGTTCGGACTTCCTCTCATCATCCTCTGGCGCGGCTATGGTGGGCCCGCGTGGCCTCCGGGCGATCTTTTTCGTTGGTGCTCGGCGAGTGGCGCATCGGTGCTGGTGTATCACCTCGCGCGCGATGGTTACGAGCTGGGTTCGAGCCTCCCGCACGAACGGCGTGCGGCCGAGAGCCGCTGGAGAGAGATCAGCGGGGCGATCGTCTCCCGCGCGAAGGTCGGTGTGGCGTTGCTCCCCAACGGGGCGGACCATCATGCGCTGCAGCCGGATCTGGATGATGCCATCGCCGCACTCCAGCACGCGGCGGAGGAGGAAGCCGAAGTGCGACGCGCCTCGCTCCAGCGATTCGCCGACGCACTACTATACGCATCGCGAGACGCGCATCTCCCCGAGGTGTGCGACGCCGAGAGCGGAGGGGTGGAGCTGCGTAACTCCTACGGCTACACCTGGACGCTCCAGGGAACCTTCGCGGCGCGCGCTGAGCTCAAACGACGGAACGCTCTCGCGGAGCGGCTCCTCGTACGCGACGTGGAGCCGTGGGCCGCGATCGCCGCGGCGCGCCAGGGCGGCAACGATCGTCGCGCGCTCCTCGATGTCGCATGGAAATCGATCCTTCTCTGCCATCCGCACGACACGCTCTGCGGCTGTTCGATAGACGAAGTCGCGCGCGCGATGGTCGCGCGACTCGACGATGCTACGACCCAGGGGAGGGGAGTGCGCGATGACGCCGTGCTGGAGATCGTCGGTCACGATCGGTCGGCCGCCCGTCGCCAGGTGGACGCCTGGCGTCCGGTGGTGCTGCTTCGCAATCCGGCGGCGAGATCGCGGGGAGGAGTGGCGGAGCTCGAGATCCTCCGACTGCGCGAGCACGTTCGTGTCGGCCCCGGTTCGGCGCCGGAGGTGGAGGATGCGCAACGAATGGCGGAATGGAGGAGTGAGCCGCTCCCCCCTTACCTTCTGGCGAACGGCCACGTCCCCTACCAGCTTCTCGAGAGGACGATGCGGCACGACAGGGTCGAGTCGCCCATCGCGTATCCCCACGACGACCTCGTGGAGAGCGATCGAGTAGTCGCGTGGATTCCAACTGTGGCGGGTTATGGCACGCTCGCACTCACCATCGACGACGCCGCGCGATCGCCGTCGGCGGGCGGTCGCGCGCCCGCTCCGCCCGCCCCGGTCGGGTCGGGGGATCGGTGGCTGGACAATGGAATCCTGCGCGTCGAGATAGATGCCTCGGGCGCCGTACGCCTCGACGCGCGCGGTCGGGCCACGAGCTTCGAGTCCCTGCTTGGCCTGGAGGATGTGGGCGACGCTGGCGACCTGTACACGCACTCGCCGTGCTCGCCCGAGATCACCGATGCGCGCTTCGTCGGCGCGCGGCTGGTGCACGCCGGCCCGCTGCGCGGTGAGCTGCAAGCCTCGTGGGTCATCGACGTCCCCGAGGCGACGGGCCGTGCGGGGCGCTCGTCGACCGTTCGCGAGACCGAAGTGAATGCGGCACTCACGCTCGATGCCGGGGCGCCATTCCTTCGCGTGCGCGTCTGGGGCGTCAACGAATGTCGCGACCACCGGTTGCGCGTTCTCTTCCGAACCGGTGTGACGGACGCCGAGGTCTGGGCGGATGCGGCATTCGGAGCTGTCCGGCGCACCCCGATAGTCGCGGCCGAAGGGAGCGCGGAAGCGGCGCAACCGACCGCTCCGCTCGCGCGATATGTCACCCTCGTCAGCGGCGATCGCGGGACGACGCTTTACTCGGATGGTCTCGCCGAGTACGAGGCCATGGCGGATGGTGCGGTTGCGGTGACCCTGTTGCGCGCGGTGGGCGATCTCTCACGCAACGATCTACCCGAGCGCCCGGGTCACGCCGGCTGGCCCGCGGCTACGCCAGAGGCGCAGTCGATCGGCCGCTTCGAGGGGCATTTCGCCATCCTCCCGCACGGCGCTCGAAGCGATGAGACCATCGCGCTGATCGAGCGGACGGCGGACGACGTTCTCGTCCCCGTACGCGGCTTCACCCTTCGCTCGGCTCTGCTGACTCCCGACCCGACGGCGGGGGTGGAACTGCTGCTCGATGAAGGCGAGTCGGATGCGTTGACCGGTGCTCTCGCGTTCTCCACCTGCAAGCCCACGGTCGACGGGGGCGGTGTCGTACTGCGTTGCGTGAATCTCACTGGTCGCCCCATTCGCGCGCGCTGGCGCGTCGGTGTCCCGATTTCCCGGGCGCAGCTCGCGCGACTCGACGAGACGCCGCTCGCCGATCTGACGATCGAAGGGAACGATATCCCCTTCGATGCCACGGCAAGGTCGGTGGCCACGATAATTGCGCGTATCGCTCCCTCCGCACGCGGGCCAGGGCGCTCCCGCCGATCTGGCGCGGCATAACTCGCTGCGCCGCTGTCGAATAGGATACAACCGGTCCCATAGTATGGAACCGCGATCCATCTTCAAGAACTCCAACTATTGACAGCCCCAACGGGCTGTGGTATTTGTGTGCCGCCTTTGGACGGCTGCAGACCGGTAGCGGATGCGCGTGCAGGCGTGGTACCGCAATTACGGCGCGGGTGGAAGACAGCTCGCGCCTCTGGCCGGCCGAGCAGGTCGATTACCCGTACTGGATGCCACGCGATCGGCACCTGCTCCTCGACTTGCAGCTGCTCCCGTAGCCTCGCCCGCCCGCGCCCCGCGGCGGGAAGTAGCACACTCTCAACTCGTACGACCCCGGAGGGTTGGCATGAGAAAATTGCGTCAGCGGTTGCTCGCGATGGCGTGCGCGGCGATCCTGTCCCCGGCCGCGCTCCTTGCCCAGGGGCAGGGAGCGGTGCAGGGAACGGTCGTCGACTCGTCATCCGGCCAACCAATTTCCAGCGTACAGGTGACCGTCGAGGGCACCTCGCTTGGATCCCTCACCAATTCCGATGGCAGCTTCCGCATCAATGGCGTTCCCGCGGGAGAGCATACGGTCCGCGCGCGGCGGATTGGCTACGGCACGCAGGATCTGCCGGTGAGCATCACCTCGGGCGGAGTTGCGAGCGTGCAGTTCCGCCTCGCCTCCAGCGCGTCGCAGCTCGACGCCGTGGTGGTGACCGCGCTAGGCATCGAGCAGCAGAAGCGCGCCGTCACCAACTCCGTTCAGGAGCTCGATGGCGCGGAGCTGTCGAAGGCGGGTGCTACGAACCTGGTGGATGCGCTCTCCGGCAACGCATCCGGCGTGACGATAACCAACTCGGGTACGGAAGGCGGATCCTCCCGCATCGTGATTCGCGGTGCCTCGTCGCTCACCGGCAACAACCAGCCGCTCTTCGTGATCGACGGGATCCCCGTGAACAACACGTCGAGTGACGGCGATGGCTACGGTGCAATCGACTACGGTAACGCCATCCAGGACATCAACCCCGCCGACATCAAGTCCGTGTCGGTGCTCAAGGGGCCGAACGCCGCTGCGCTGTACGGCTCGCGTGCCGCCAACGGCGTGATCCTCATCACCACCAAGGATGGCACGGGTGCCTCTGGAACCGGGATAACCGCCAGCGTCACCAATACCTTCGAGACGCCGCTCAAGCTTCCCACCTACCAGAACCTCTACGGCCAGGGGTACAGTGGGAATTTCGAGTTCGTGGATGGCGATGGCGGCGGCATCCAGGATGACCGCGACGAGAGCTGGGGGCCGCGTCTCGACGCCGGGCTCACGATCCCGCAGTGGTTCAGCAACGGCGAGCCGGCCCCGTGGGTCAGCCATCCCGACAACATTCGCAATTTCTTCGAGACCGGGCGCACCACTCGCACCAACGTCTCCCTCGCGAAGGCGACCGAGGGCGGCAACATCAGGCTCTCGGTGTCGAACCTGAATCAGAAGGGAATGTATCCCGGCTTCAAGATCGACCGGACTTCCGCCTCGCTCAATGGCGGCATGGACCTCACCGACCGCCTGCACGCCAACGCCCATGCGCAGTACATCCAGGGTGATGGGCAGGGCCGGCCGGCGCAGGGCTACGATGGCGACAACTTCATGCTGCAGTTCGTGTGGTTCGGCCGTCAGGTGGATATGAAGCAGCTCAGGGACTACAAGAATCCCGACGGCACGATGCGCAACTGGAATTACAGCTATCACAACAACCCGTACTGGATTGCGCTCGAGAACGGCGATGCCGACCGCACCGACCGCATCATCGGCAGTGCGTCGGTCACCTTCGACTTCACCGACTGGCTCACTGGTACGCTGCGGAGTGGCACGGATTGGACGAAGACCGGTCGGAAGCGGACCATCGCGCCGAACCCTCTCACGAGCGACTACCACGAGAACGGCGGCTTCTCGACCTCCGACATCCTGCGCCGTGAGACGAATACGGACTTCATGCTCACCGCGAATCGCTCGCTCTCGTCGGCCTTCGATCTCGAAGCGAGCGTCGGAGGCAACCGCCGCGAGGCGCTCTCGCAGAGCGCCAGCCAGACCGTGCGCGATCTGGTGGTGCCGTATGTCTTCGACCTCGATAACGCTGCCGTCACGCCGATCCCCGGCGACTACACGGGGCGCAGCAGGGTGAACAGCCTGTACGGCGTCGCACGCCTCGGCTACAGGCAGTGGGCCTTCCTGGAAGCCACCGGCCGCAACGACTGGTCTTCCACGCTTCCCTCCGACAACCGCTCGTACTTCTACCCATCGATCTCCGGGAGCGTGGTTTTCAGCGACGCACTAGGGATCGGCGGTTCCGGGAAGTTCTTCACCTACGGTAAGCTGCGCGGCGGCTGGACGCGCGTCGGCAACGACGCGGACCCGTACCAGCTCGAGTCGGTCTACGTATCCGACCAGCCTTTCGGAAGCGTTCCAATGTTCGGCGCCGCCAACACGATCGCCAACGCGCACCTGAAGCCCGAGCTCACGAACGCGTGGGAAGCTGGAACGGAGCTGCGCTTCCTCGATGGCCGCCTCGGCCTCGACGCCACCTACTACAGCAAATCGACCACGAACCAGATCCTCCCGGTGCAGGTGTCCACCACCAGCGGCTACTCCACCAAGGTGGTGAACGCCGGCAAGGTCACCAACAAGGGTGTGGAGCTCATGGCGGATCTCACGCCGGTTCGCCTGGACAACGGCTTCGAGTGGAACGTCGTGGTCAACTACGGGAAGAACGACAACGAAGTCGTCGAGCTGACCGACGACGCCGAAACTCTCGTGCTGGGCACGTACTACGGGCTCCGTGTCGAAGCCCACAAGGGCATGCCTTACGGTGCCTTCTACGGGTCTACCTACGTGCGCGATGGGCAGGGCAACATCGTCGTGGGCAGCAACGGTGTGCCGCTGAGATCCACGGAGCCATCGTACCTCGGCCAGTACGCCCCCGACTGGACCGGCGGCCTGCGCAACACCTTCCGCTACAGGGGTGCGTCGTTGAGCGTCCTCCTCGACACCAAGCAGGGTGGCAAGATCTACTCCCTCACCAACAGCTACGGTCGCAAGGCCGGCACGCTCATAGAAAGCCTGAAGGGACGCGAGAATTCGTGGGACGAGGGGATGGTGGTGCCCGGCGTGAAGGTGGTCGGCACCGACACCGTACCGAACGACATCTCCGTCCTCGCGCAGATCTACCATCGCCAGATCCAGCCGATCAACGAGGAGTACGTGTACGACGCGAGCTTCATCAAGCTGCGCGAAGTGACGTTGACCTACATGCTCCCGCAGTCGCTCACGAATCGCCTCAAGGTTTCCAACGCGACGATAGCGCTGGTCGGGCGTAATCTCTGGATGCACGACAACGTGCCGAACATCGATCCGGAGACGGCCTTCGACGCCAGCAACGTGCAGGGGCTCGAGTACGGTCAGGTACCCACGGCGAAGAGCTTCGGCTTCAGCATCTCCGTGACCCCGTGACCGCCATGCCCAATAACTCGAATCCAATGATATCGATGATACGGTCGATCCTATGCGGGACCGCGGCCGCAGCGGTGCTCGTGGCGTTGGGCGGCTGCGATGACGGCCTCACAGGCGTGAATCGCAACCCCAACGCACCCACGAACGTGGAGGCCCGCTATCTACTTCCCAACGCCATCACCGGGGCGGTGGGATCCACGCTCGGTTCCAATCTTCACATGGACGTCACCGCGCTCTGGGCGCAGCACTATGCCGAGAGCCAGTACAGCACCGAGGACTCCTACAACATCAGCGACTCCAAGATCCAGGGAATCTGGAACGGTTTCTATTCCGGCCCGCTCGAAGACCTGCACCTGATAGTGCAGCAGGGGGAGGAGCAGGACAAACCCAACTTCGTGGCGGTGGCTAAGATCTTCCAGGCGTGGACCATGAGCATCGTCACGGACCTCTGGGGTGACGTGCCGTACTCGGAGGCGCTGCGCGGGCGGGAAGACGGCGGCACTACCACACCGATCTTCGATACCCAGCAGTCCATCTACGACGCTCTGCTCGCCGATCTCGCGGCCGCGCCGGGGATGATGGACCCCTCTGGCAGCGTCATAGAGGCTGGCGATCTGATCTACGGCGGCGACCTCGATCATTGGGCGCAATTTGCCAACTCGCTCCGCATGCGCCTCGCCATGCACCTCTCCGAGGTGGATGCCAACAAGGCGAAGCAGGAGTTCGCGGCCGCGTACGCGGCGGGCGGTTTCACCAGCAACGCCGACAATGCCCAGCTGACCTACCCGGGTGATGGAACCTGGGACTACCCGATTTTCGCCTACGAACGCGATCGCGACGACCACGCTGTGAGCGCCACCATGGTGGACACGCTGAAGTCGCTCTCCGATCCCCGCCTCCCGCTCTACGCGAAGGCCAATGTGTACGGCACCTACGCCGGCGCTCCGAATGGTTACGACGACGTGCCATTTCGCCACGACTCCGTGTCGCGCATCGGTGCGCCATTCACCTCCGCCACCACGCCGGCCGTCATCATGTCATACGCCGAGGTGCTCTTCCTCGAGGCCGAGGCGGCGGAGCGCGGCTGGATCAGCGAAGATGCTGGTGAGCTTTATGCGGCCGCCATCACGGCGAACATGGAGTGGAACGGTGTCCCTCAGGGGGACATCGATGCTTACCTCGGACAGGCCGACGTAGCCTACAAGGGCGGTGCCGACGGGCTGCGTCAGATCGCGCTCCAGAAGTGGATCGCGCTCTACGGTAACGGGCCCGAGGCGTACACCGAGTGGCGGCGCACCGGCTACCCGGAGCTCCACGCTGGCCCGGATGCGCTGAACGGCGGGGTGATTCCCGTCCGGCTGCCGTATCCTTCGGTCGAGCAGGCGCTCAACGGTGCCAACCTCTCGGCGGCGATCTCCAACCAGGGGGGCGCTTCGCTGAACGATCCCGTCTGGTGGGACAGGTAACGCTCGACACTTCGAGAGGTCGAAGCGGGCTATGGACGGAAGGTGGCTCCCCCGGGGGAAGCCACCTTCCGTCGTTTCTACATCGCGTCCGTCCTAGCTCCGCCCTCTCATGGTGAGCACCTCCTCACCGGCCAGCCGGTCGCGTAGCGCGTCGCCCAGCAGCGTGCACGCGAGCACGGTGACGATGAGCGCGAGCCCCGGCGCCAGCGCCACCCACGGTGCCATCACGATCGTCTCGCGACCATCCGAGATCATGTTTCCCCAGCTCGGCCGCGGCGGCTGGATACCGAGACCGAGAAACGACAGCCCGCTCTCGAGGAGGATCGCGCTCCCAACGCCTAGCGTGATCGCCACCACCGCCGGCCCGAGCGCATTGGGGATCACGTGGCGCCAGAGTATCCGGCCCGGCGACGCGCCGAGCGCGCGCGCGGCCTCCACGAAGGGGCGTCCCCGAACGCCCAGCGCCTCGGCGCGCACGAGCCGCGCGACGCCCATCCACCCGGTGGCCATGAGCACGACTATCACCATCGTGACGCCGGGCGGCCAGAGTGATGCACACACCAGGAGAAGTACCAGGCGCGGGATGGCGAGGAGCGCGTCGCTCACGCCCATCGCGAGGCGGTCGGTCGTGCCGCCGAGCCACGCCGCGGATGCACCCACCACGATTCCCACGAGCCCCGCGAGCACCGAGCCGGCGACGCCCACGGTCAGCGAGACTCGCGCAGCAAGCATCATCCGCGCGAAGATGTCGCGGCCAAAGGCATCGGTGCCCAGCAGATGGAGGTGGCCGGCCGGATCCTTCGAGAGGGGAGGGAGGAGGCGGAGCGAGAGGACGTCGCCTATCGCGCGCGGGTCGTTGGCCGCCAGCGCCGGGACGAGCACGGCGCCGAGCACCAGTATGCCGAGCGTGACGGCGGCGAACCGCTCGCGCCACCCCTTGTCAGACAAGGGGAGTCTCACGCGCGGCGGCGAGGGTCGAGCGCGGGGAGTGCCAGGTCGCCCGCGAGATTGGCCAGTATCACGAGCGCCGCGTACAACGCCGCCGCTCCCATCACCACGGGATAATCACGTTGCAGGATCGAGCTGACCATCAGCTGCCCCATCCCCGGCCAGGCGAACACGGTCTCCACGAACACCGAACCGGCGAGCACGCCGGGGAGCGCCAGTGCGAAGAGTACCACGAGCGGGGGAAGTGCATTGGCCAGCACATGCCGGAGGTAAACCCGGTGTGCCACGATCCCCTTCGCCCGTGCGGTGCGCACGAAGTCGAGCCCGAGGAGATCCGCGACGATGGTGCGCGTGTAGCGTGCGATTCCGGCGGCACCTATCAGCGCGAGCGTCAGCACGGGGAGCACGGAATGGCGCGTGAGGTCGGCGAATGCCTGCCAGCCGCCGCTCTCCATCCCCGCCGGATCGCGCATCCCGAAGGCCGGGAGACGCAGCGCCGCCGGAAATCCCCAGCGCGCGGCACCGTAGGTGAACACCGCGACGAGCGCGAGCGCGAGCCAGTAGCTCGGTGCCGCGTAGATGCCGGTGGTGACGACGGTGAGCACGGTGTCGGAGCCGCGTCCTCTCCGCGCGGCCTGGGCCGTACCGACCGCGATTCCGATGACGAAGGTCAGGAGCAGCGACACCACGCCGAGCAGGAGCGACACCGGGAGCGCCCGGGCGAGGAGGCGCGTCACGGGCTCGTGCCGCGCGAAGCTCTCTCCCAGGTCGCCTCTCAACACGCCGCCCGCCCAGCGCGCATATTGTACTACGAGCGGACGGTCGAGCCCCAATCGCTCGCGAACGCGCGCTGCATCGGTCGCCGTGGCCGAGGGCGGAATCAGTACCGCGGTCGGGTCGCCGGGTGCGGCGCGGAGAAGGAGAAAGGTGAGCGTGAGAACGATCCACAGCAGAACGGCGGCATCGAGCACACGCCTCAGCACTTGTCGCATCGATTGATGATGCAGTGGAAACGGCCCGCGTCAACCGCGGCCCGCGCTTTCGTTCGCGCGCTGCCCATGACCGTCGCGGCGCTCGCGGTACTCGCTGCCAGCGCGTGCGCTGCGGCTGAGGCGCGACCGGCCGGAACCGTGGTCTATGCCTCTGGCGCCGACCTGGAATCCGCTAACCCGCTCGTCACAATCCACCCGCTCGCGCTGCAGATTCAGCGCTACGCGCTCTTCGTCACCCTCGCTCGCTACGACGACTCGCTCCGGCCGGTTCCGTACTTCGCTCGAAGCTGGAGCTGGTCGGACGACAGTACCCGACTCACCTTCGCCCTCGCTTCCGGACTCCGCTGGCACGACGGAGTCGCCACAAGTGCGCGCGACGTGGCCTTCACCATCGACGCGGCTCGCGACCCGGCGACGGGTTATCCACGATATGCAGATCTCGCGGGCATCGACTCCGTAGCCGCGCCGAACGACACCACCGTGGTACTCCGCTTCGCACGCCCGGCGACGCACTTCCCACTCGTTCTCTGCGAGCTTCCGATCGCCCCCGAGCATCTCCTCCGCGATGTGCAGCGCTCCGCGATGCGCGAGGCGCCCTTCAACATGAACCCCGTGGGGAACGGCCCCTTCCGTTTCGTGGAACGGCGACCCGGCCAGCGCTGGGTCTTCGAGCGGAACGACGACTTCCCGAAGGAGCTGGGTGGGCCGCCCACGCTCGAGCGCCTCGTGATCGTGGTGGTGGACGAGGCGGCCACCAAGTTCGCGGGACTCGTGAGCGGTGAGCTCGATGTGGCGGGGATCTCACCCACGATGGCGGCGCTCGTGGCGAACGACGCGTCGCTGCGCGTGCTCGATTACCCGACACTCTCCTCGAGCGCCATCATCTTCAACACCGCGCGCCCTCCCTTCGACGATGTCCGCGTGCGACACGCGATCGGACTCGCCATCGATCGCAAGCGCGTCATCCAGGCCGCACTCGCCGGCTTCGCCACTCCCGCGACCGGACCGCTCCCCGCCGGCCACCCGTACGCCGCGCCCGAGACGCCGGTGCTGGACACCGCGCTCGCCGATTCGCTCCTCGACGTGGCTGGCTGGCGGCGTGGGCCGGACGGCCTTCGCCAGCGCGCCGGAGCGCCCCTCCGCTTCGATCTGCTCACCGTGGGGAGCGCAGGCAACGCGGTCGAACAGCTCATCCAGGCCGACCTTGCCGCGATCGGTATCCGCATGGAGATCCGCCAGCGCGAGATGGCTTCCTTCCTCGCCGAGGCGAGAGCGCAGCCCCGACGCTTCGACGCACTCTTCACGGGGATAGTGGGCGACGTCTCGCTGGCGTACATATCGGCCATGTACGATTCGCGCTTGGCGGGTGGTGCTCTCGATTACGGCGGCTACCACACTCCGCGCCTCGACTCGCTCCTCGCCCGCGCGCGCCGAGCGAGCGATGGCGCCGAGGCGCGCGACGCCTGGCTCGCCGTGCAGCGGGAGCTCGCCGCCGAGGTCCCGGCCGTGTGGGTGTTTCACTCTCGCGGCGTGCAGGGGGTCTCCGGCCGCCTGCACGGCGTGCGCATGGATCTGCGTGGCGAGCTGGTGACGCTCCACGACTGGAGCACGCTGGCCGGCGGCGCCGAGGTGGCATCGAGGTGAGTCTCCTCATCTCCTCCGAGGCACTCGAGTGCCGACGCTTAGCGGTGCAGGGACCGCTCGCTCCGCTCGCAGCGTCGCTGCGGAGGGACCTCCAGCCGCTCGTCGAGCGCGGCTTCGAGATTCCGGCCGAGAAGGCTCTGCTCTCGCGCGAAGGCGGGCGCTGCCCGCGACACGGCGTGCTGCTCGAGTTCGATCCGTACCTCCCGCACGAGCATCGCTGCCCGGTCTGCGGCGAGATTTTCACCGGCGAGCGGCACTATCTCGCATGGGTGATGTGGTACCAGCTCTGGCTCGCCGAGCGATCGGTACACGCTGCAGCGCTGCACGCGCTCACCGGCGAGACGGCGCTCGCCGATCTCGCCGCGCGTATCCTCTCCGGCTACGCGGACATCTACCTGCGGTACCCCAACCGCGACAACGTGCTCGGTCCCGGGCGCCCCTTCTTCAGCACCTACCTGGAATCGATCTGGCTCCTCCAGCTCTGCGTTGCGCTGGACATTCTCGAGAACTCGGATGCCCCGTCGCCCCTCGGTAGCGTGGTGCGCCAGCGCATCGTGGAGCCGAGCGCCGCGATCATAGCATCGTACGACGAGGGGCGCTCCAACAGGCAGGTGTGGAACGACGCGGCGCTCCTGGCGGCGGGTCGCCTCCTCGACGAGCGCTCCCTCATCGCTCGCGCGCTCGGCGGCCCGTCGGGAGTCCTGTCACACATCGAACAGGGCCTCCTCTCGGACGGCTCGTGGTACGAGGGAGAGAACTATCACTTCTTCGCGCACCGTGGCCTCTGGTACGGCGTCACACTCGCCGAGTGCGCGGGGATCGAGATCCCTCCGGCGCTGCGCGAGCGCTTCCAGGAAGGTTTCGCTGCGCCGCTCGCGACCGCTCTCCCCGACTTCACCTTCCCTTCGCGCCGCGACTCGCAGTACGGCATCTCGCTTCGCCAGTGGCGCTTCGCGGAGTCATTCGAGCTGGGCCTCGCGCGCTCGGCGGACGCGCGGCTCGCGAGGGCCCTGCACACTCTCTACGAGCCAGGAGCGGCCCCCGCGCGCGATACCGGCCGCTGGCGCTCCACGGCCGAGTCGGAGCGCAACGAGCCGCCGGCCGCGCTCACACGAGCCGATCTCGGTTGGCGCTCGCTCCTCCTCGCACGCGCAGAGCCGAGCTCGATCGCGGAGGCGGATCGTACGCCGCCGCGCTCCGCGCTCATGGAGGGGCAGGGGATCGCGGTGCTGAGGCGGCGCAATGGCGAGGTGTACGCGGCTCTCGATTACGGCCAGTCGGGTGGCGGCCACGGACACCCCGATCGTCTGAACGTCTTGTTGATGCGTGGCGCCGAACGCTGGCTCGACGACATGGGGACCGGATCGTACGTGGACCCGTCGCTCCACTGGTACCGGAGCACGCTTGCGCACGATGCGCCGCTCGTCGCGGGACGCTCGCAGCCGGCGGTGGCTGGCATCCTGCGCGCGTTCGAGGAGCGCGATGACGGAGCCGGCTGGGTGGATGCGGAGCTGCCGGTGGGAAGTATCGCGCCTGGAGTCCGGGTCCGGCGATCGCTCGTGGCGATGCCCGACTACTCGCTGGAGCGCCTCGAGTGGGAGAGCGCGAGCGAGCTTCGCTTCGAGCTCCCGCTGCACCTCGCGGCCGAGCTCTCACCCGACCGGCATTGGACGCGAGCCACCCTGGACGGCTCGCCCGCTCCCGAGGATGGCTTCGCATTCGCGCACGACGCAGAGTACTGCGCGGTCGGTCCGAACGAAGTCGTCGAGCTCCGTCGCGGCGGCTCGATCGTCGGCTGGGTGCTCGGCGACGTCGCTCTGCAGTGGTGGCGTGCCGTGGCGCCGGCAGCGCCGGGGAAGGGCGAGAGCGAGTTCTTCGTCCTCCGCATGCACGACACGCACGGTGTGCTGCACTTCGTGTGGAACTGGAGTGCTGCGCTACTGGAGGTCGCCCCCTTGGACGGTGGCGTTTCCGTAGTTCTCTCGGAAGGCGTGCGCCACATCCACGCCGCGCGTGGCGACCGCTGGGAGGTAGAGCTGGTCGGTCGCGACGGACCGCGGCACATTTCCCTCGGTGGGGTGCGTCCCGTGGTCCCCCCTCCCATCGACTCGGCCGACGATGGTCGCGCTGTTCGCCCTGACTCCGATGACGCGTACGCCGCATCGGCAACGCGGCCGCCCACTACTCTGGTTCCGGGCATAGCGGCGCGTTTCATCTTGGGCCGCGATTCCTACCGCACATCCGAGGAGAGCTGGGAGGAGGCCGGGAGGCCCCGCGCGGATGTCGCCCTCACTCTCGCCGGCGATTCACTGACCGTCGACGTCGATGTGATCAAGTCGCCGCTCGCTTTCCGCGCGGCCGACGCGGCCGATCCGCAGCTCGATAACGAGGACCCCGACATAAACAGCGATGGCGTGCAGCTCCACCTCTACGTGCCGCGGGGGCGTGGACTCGCCTCGTGGCTCGCGATCCCCGACGCGGAAGGTCGCGTGCGCGTGCATGCCGGCTCGGGTACCGGCGCCGACGTCCCGCTCGCCGCACGCTGGCGGCTCACGTCCGACGGCTACTCGATGAGCCTCGCGGTTCCTCTCGCGGCGCTGGGCGCCCGCCGCGGCAGCGTGATCGGCGCTCAGGTCGTGATCAACGACATGTCACCCGCCCGCACCCGACGCCGCGGGCAGCTCGTGCTCGCCGGCGGGACGGGGGAGCACGTCTACCTCCGGGGCGATCGCGAGAGCCCCATCGTCTTCGCTCGCTTCCTGCTGGGCGATGTCTGAGTCCACTGAGCACACCGGCGGCGCCAGCCTTCTCTCGGAGGTCCGCGTCGTCCTCCTCGAGCCGCAGGATCCGGTGAACA
The DNA here is from genome assembly GCA_044463245.1 of Gemmatimonas aurantiaca. Lineage (GTDB taxonomy): Bacteria > Gemmatimonadota > Gemmatimonadetes > Gemmatimonadales > Gemmatimonadaceae > JADGGM01. The sequence goes on along the minus strand of JBIQMO010000041.1, from coordinate 6,749 downwards.
TCGCCGCAGTCGTGCGCGCCATGAAGAACATGGGGCTCCGCGAGCTTCGGCTCGTGCGCCCGGTGGAGTACGATATCACGCGCATCGAGCTCGTCGCGCACGACACGCGCGACATCGCCGAGCGCATCCGCCACTTCGACTCGCTCGACGAAGCGATCGGTGATTGCGTGAGCGTGGCGGCGTTCACCGCACGGCGCAGGGCCGCCAGGCGCCGTATCACCTCGCCGCGCGACATGGCTCCCGAGCTCCTGCGAGCCGCGAGGCGCGGGCCGGTCGCGCTCCTCTTCGGTCGCGAGGACAAGGGCCTCCCCAACGACGCGCTCGATCGCTCCCAGCTCGTCGTCACCATCCCCACCACCGAGCACGCCTCGCTCAACCTCGCGCAGGCGGTACTCATCGGCCTCTACGAGCTGCACCTCGCGGCGCCGGATGCGTCGCGCGTCCTGGCGCCGCCCCGCAAGGAGGCCCCCGCACCCGCCGTGTCGGAGTACGAGCGCTACTTTGGCGACGTGGAACGGGCGCTGCAGGAAATGAACTTCTTCCGCACCCGCAACCCGGAGCTGATCCTTCGCACGGTCCGATCGCTCGCGTTCCGCGCGGCGCCCGATGCGCGCGAGCTGCAGCTCCTCCGTGCGATGGCTCTCGAGGTTGTCAAGGCCTTACGCAGGGCCCGCGGGCAGCGTTGATTCCAGTTCATAATCCGCACTGATTCGTTGGAATGTCCCTTCCATTCTCATCCGCAACCTCGCTCGATGCCGCCTGGCGCGCCCGCGCCGCGGCCGTGATCCCGGGCGGCGCATCCACCGGGAGCAAGCGGCCCGATGCGCTCTTCGGTGAAGATGCTTACGATGTCCCCACCCATTACGTGAGCGCCTCCGGCTGCCGGCTCGTCACGGCGGGTGGCACCGAGCTGGTGGACTGCATCATGGCGCTGGGCGCGGTGGCGCTCGGCTACTCCGACGAGGCGGTCGGGCACGCCGTGGTGGAGGCGGCGGCGCAGGGAAACGTCGCGGGACTCTCGCACACGCTCGAGGTCGAGATCGCCGAGCGCCTCTGCGCGGTGATTCCGTGTGCCGAACGGGTTCGATTTCTGAAGAGCGGCGCGGAGGGAGTCGCGGCCGCCGTTCGGATAGCGCGGGCGCATACCGGCCGGTCGCTCGTCCTGGGATGCGGCTACTTCGGCTGGCTAGACTGGTATACGGAAGGCCCGGGGATCACCGCCGGTGCGCACGCCGACTTCCGTGCCATCCCCTTCGATGACGCCAACGCGCTCGAGGATGCCGTGCGGAAGGCGGGTGATACGCTCGCCGCCATCGTGATCGAGCCGGTGATAGAGCGACTCCCCTCGGTGGAGTGGATCGCCACCGCGCGCCGGCTCTGCGACGACGTGGGTGCGGTTCTCATCTTCGACGAGATGAAGACCGGCTTCCGCCTCCGCACCGGCGGCTATCAGGAGTTCGTCGGGATCACGCCCGACATCGCGGTCTTCGGCAAGGCGCTGGCGAACGGCTACCCGCTCTCGGCGATCGTCGGGGGCGCGGCAGTGATGGACGCCGCTCGGCGCGCCTGGATCTCCTCCACGCTCGCCGGCGAAAGCGTGGCGCTCGCCGCGGCTGGCGCGGTGCTGGACAGCCACGCGCGTGGCGGCGTGTGCGAGGCGATCTGGGAGACGGGAGAAGCGATCAAGCGCGCCGTTGAAGAAGCCGTGATCGAGAGTGATGTGGGCGGAGTGTCGGTGCGGGGGATAGCGCCGATGTGGCTTCTGGATTTCGACGACGAGTCGCGCCGCTCGCGCTTCCTCGATTTCGCGGTTGGCCGTGGGGTGCTTTTCAAGCGCGGGGCGTACAACTACGCATCCACGGCGCACGACGACGAGGCGCGCTCGCTCATTCGCAGCGCGGCGGCCGACGCCTTCGAAATGCTTGGCGAGGAAGATCGTGGCAGGTGAGGCGAGCGGCGCTCGTGCGCCGCTCGGCGGGAGCGGACCGCTCGTGGACGCGCACGCGCATTTCTTTCACCCCCACTGCGGCCGGGACGACTGGCGTGCTCCCAACGAGGCGCGACTCCGCGCGGGCGAGCGGATCGGGATCACCGTACATATCGCTTCGGTGCTCGGGAGCTGGGGGCACACGTCACCCATCTACTTTCCCTCGCCAAGCGACGTCACAATGGGGAACGACGAGATGCTCGCCATCCAGGCGGCCGAGCCGGAGCGTGTTCGCTGCTACGCCACCGTGAATCCCAACGAGACCGCGCACGCCCTGGACGAGATCGCGCGCTGCGCGGAGCGGGGCGCGGTGGGTGTCAAGCTCGCCGCGAGCCGGCGAGCGGACGATCCGCTACTCGATCCGATCGCGGAGGCGGCCGGGCGTCTGGGCCTCCCGATCCTCCATCACATCTGGCAGCACCGCACGCGGGAGTGGCCCAACCAGGAGATCTCGGATGGCGTGGACCTCGGGCGTCTCGCCGCTCGGCATCCGCAGACGCAATTCCTACTGGCGCACATCGGTGGTGGCGGCGACTACCGCCACACCTTTCCCGCCGTGGAAGATCTGCCCAACGTGCACCTCGACATCTCGGGTAGCGGTGTGGATCGAGGGATGCTGGACGACGCGCTGCTCGCGGTGGGCGCCGAGCGGCTCGTCTGGGGGTGCGACATCACGATGGAAACCGGACTCGCCAAGCTCTGGGCGCTCGAGGTCATCGGCCTTTCGAGCGAGGAGCTGGCTGGGATCCGATGGCGGAACGCCGCGCGAATCTTTCCCGCGGGATCACTCCCGGGAATTCCGGCAGCCAGTGCCGATGTGCAGCGCGTGACCGAAGCGGAGAGCGCCGCCTCGTGACGATCGACAGCAACGTATTCATCGGGTCGTATCCCTTCCGTCACATCCCGCACCCCGACCCCGATGTGCTCGTCCGCGTGCTCGAGCGCGAAGGGGTGGAGGAAGCGTGGGTGGGGCACCTGCCTTCCGCGTTCCATCGCGATCCATACGCGGGAAACGACGTTCTCTTCACTGCGCTCGAGCGGTATGCCGGTGTACTTCGTCCGGTACCGGCAATTCATCCCGCGTGGCCGAAGTGGGAGCGGTACTTGCGTGAGGCGCTGCGACGCGGAGCGGCGGCGATACGAGCGTATCCTCCGCAGTGGGGGATGGGCCCGCACGATCCAGCGATGCTCGAGCTCGCGAGTGCATGCGGTGAGTACGGAGTGACGCTCGTGTTGACCACACGTTTCGAGGATCCGCGACAGCGGCACCGGCTCGACAGCGCCAGCGATCTATCGGGCGCCGCGATCCGCGCGGTCGTGCGCGCGGATGATCGTGTGCGTGTGCTCGTCACTTCCGCCGGGCGTGGGCTGGTGGAGGAAGTGCACTGGGGACTCACGCCGGCGGAGCGCTCGCGTGTGTGGTGGGACATTTCGTGGGTGTGGGGGCCGCCTGGCGACGACCTCGCGCATCTGCTGCGAACGGTGGGGCAAGAGCGCTTCGTGTACGGAAGTGCGTGGCCCTTGCGTCTCACGCAGACTCCGCGAGCGAATCTCGCGCTGCTCCCGGATGATCTCCTGGGAGTAGAGCTTGCGAGCGTTGCGGAATTGCAACACGAGAAAAGCCATCACGAGTAAATGATTCGCAATTGAGGCGATGGGCAGTTTGGCGGTAAGTGCTGCGACCCGTTCGACGTGCGGCACGACGTGCGGAACCACGATCGGTGTGAAGGTGCGAGCGACATTTCTCTGCATGCACTTGCATCTCTCATACACACCAAACAGATTCCCGCCGACCGTGCAGGTTCGCCAGCCAAGCGCGAGCCGTGCGACACACGTTCTCGAACAATTCCAATCGCGATGACAGTGAGGCGGAAGTGGGCCGTCATCCCTGGGCTCTTTGCCCTGGCGGCGGTCGCGGTGCTCTTGTCGGCGTATCAGGGAGCAGCCACCAGGCCAGACACCACCATCACCGACAAGGGTTCCTGGGGGTATTCCGCGGCTTCATCGCCTCAGGGTCGCTCGCCCGAGCAGCCGATCCACTTTCCGCATCCGACGCACGTGCAGACGCTCGGGATGAACTGTCTGTACTGCCACTACTCCGCTAACAAGTCCACCGATCCCGGCCTCCCTGCCGTCAGCACGTGCATGGGGTGCCATCTCGTGATCGGTCCGAAGCGGCCGGCGATGAATGGCCGCCCGGCGTTCGAGAGCGCGGAGTTGACGAAGCTCCAGAATTACTGGAACGAGAAGAAGCCGATCCCCTGGGTCCGCATCCACCGCGTTCCGGACTACGTGAACTTCCCGCACATGACGCACGTGAACGCGGGAGTGACCTGCCAGACCTGCCACGGTCAGGTGCAGAAGATGACGCAGGTCTATCAGTACGCATCGCTGAACATGGGATGGTGTGTGAACTGCCACGTCGGCAACGTGAACCCCGCGTGGAAGGCACGTTACGACTGCAGCGTCTGTCATTACTAGGAAAACTCAATGACCGAGAATTCGGCGCCGTCGGGGGTTGGCCGACGCGAGTTCCTCAAGATCCTCGGCGCCGGTAGCGCCGCTACAGCCGCGATAGGGTGCAGCTCAGACCGCGTCGAGCGGTTGATACCATATCTTACGCAACCCGATGAGACCGTCCCGGGTGTCTCCAACTACTATGCATCTACCTGCCGAGAATGCTCGGTGGGTTGCGGCATCCTCATGGAGACGCGCGACGGCCGCACCTTCAAGCTCGAAGGGAATCCCGATCATCCGCTGAACCGTGGCGCACTGTGCGCGCGCGGGCAAGCAGCCGTTCAGGGGCTCTACAACCCGGACCGCTATCGCGGCCCGATGATCCGCAAGAACGGCCAGCTCACGCCGGCAACGTGGACGGAAGCGCTCCAGCTCATGGGCCAGAAGCTTGGCGAGGCACAGAGCAGCGGCGGAGCTGGGAACGCGGTCTTCATCAACAAGCACGAGAGCGGGAGCTTCCCGGCATTCCTCGACAGGTGGCTGGCGGATTTCGGAATGCCGGCGCATCTCAGCTACGACGGGCTGGCCGATCACGCGGTGATCGCCGCCAATCGGCAGTCGTACGGAGTCGCGTGGCCGTCGCTCTCCTTCAGCGCGGCAAAGCTCATCGTTTCGATCGGTGCCGACTTCCTCGAGACGTGGGGCGCCAGCGTCCCGCAGCAGCTCGACTTCGCAGATGCCAGAGCGAAGCTCGAGGATGCCCCGCGCTTCGTCTACATCGGCCCGCGCCGCTCGCTCACCGGCTGCAACGCGGATCAGTGGATCGCGTGCAAGCCAGGCTCCGAGGCGGCGATCGCGCGAGCGCTCGCGGGTGGCTCGGTGCAGAGCGCGGCGGAGGCGAGTGGCGTTCCGGCCGCGACCCTCGAGGCGCTGCAGCGCGAGCTCGCCAGCACCAAGCCGAGTCTCGTGCTGGCCGGGAGCTCGGGTGCGGGCGCCATGGATCTGGCGCTGGCCGTGAATGACCTCAACAGGCAGCTCGGGAACGTCGGAACGACCGTCCTCCCGGAGCAGCCGATCACGAGCTTCGAGGGAATCGCGACAGACGCGGATCTGCATGCCGCGGTCGAGAGGATGCGTGCCGGACAGGTCTCCTTCCTCATGGTTCGCGGCGTGAACCCGGCGTTCACCATGCCGCGCTCCGCGAAGGTGGCCGACGCGCTCGCGAAAGTTCCCTTCAAGGTTTCCTTCTCCAGCTATCCGGACGAAACCTCGGAGCTCTGTGATCTGGTCCTCCCCGACCACCACCCTCTCGAGTCGTGGGGCGATGCGCAGCCGCTGAACAACGTCATCTCGCTGCAGCAGCCGGGGATGGATCCGGTGTACGACACCCGGCAAACGGCGGACGTGCTGATCGACCTCGCGAAGGGGAATCAGCGCACTGCCGCGCGCTACACGGCGCAGAATTACATGCGCTGGCTGATCGAGAACTTCGCCGGCGGCGCCACCGCGTTCACCGCCGGTCTGCAGAAGGGGATCGCCACCGGTACCATCGCGCGGCCCGCCGCGCGCCCCGTGGCGAGCGGTGCTCCGCAGGCACCTGCCATCGAGGGGACGAACGGCGACTTCTACCTCGTCGTCTACCCCTCGCCAACGCTCGGCGACGGGAGCGGCGCCAACAAGCCCTGGCTTCAGGAGCTTCCCGATCCCGTCACCAAGATCTGCTGGCAGACGTGGATCGAGATCAACCAGCAGACGGCGCGCAAGCTCGGGATCGACTCCGGCGACGTGCTGCACATAAAGACCGAGCAGGGCGAGCTCGAGGCGCCCGCGTACGTCTACATGGGGATCCAGGAGAACACGGTCGCCGTGGCCTTCGGGCAGGGGCACTCCGCCTACGGCCGCTATGCAGTGGGCGTCGGGCTCAACCCGGGCGACGTTCTCCCAGTTGGATTCGATGCGGCTTCCGGCACCTTCGCCTGGACCGGGACCAAGGTGCAACTGACCAAGGGAGATCAGTTCACTCCACTGGTCACCACCGAGGGCTCCGCGCGCCAGCACGGCCGCGGGATCGCTCGTTCGCTTCCGGTGGATGAGCTCCCGCACCTCGAATTGGAGCACGAGGAGCACGACATGCCGGGGAAGCCCGACCAGTCGTATCTCCCCGGACTGCGCTCGAGGATGGCCGCGGATGCCATGGGTGAGATCGGCGACTCTCCGTCGCGTGCGCAGAAGGGGATGTACGATCCCGAGCACTGGAGCGGGATGGCGAAGCGGCGCTGGGCGATGACCATCGACCTCGCGCGCT
>JBIQMO010000040.1:0-23552 GCA_044463245.1 Gemmatimonas aurantiaca | reverse complement strand
GGAGTGCCCTTGCGTCCCACTACCACTGCCGCAGCGGCGTGGTCCTGGGTCGAGAAGATGTTGCACGACACCCAGCGCACGTCGGCGCCGAGGTCCACGAGCGTCTCGATGAGCACCGCCGTCTGCACGGTCATGTGCAGCGAGCCCATTATCTTCGCGCCGGCGAGGGGATTCTTCCCCGCGTACTCTTCGCGCAAAGCCATGAGGCCGGGCATCTCCTGCTCGGCGAGTCGGATCTCGTTGCGTCCCCACTCCGCGAGCGAGAGGTCGCGCACCTTGAACGGCGGGCGCGCGGTGGTCTCGGTGCCGGTCGTGCGAGGCTCTGTCGAAACTGTGGTGCTCATGACTGCTCCCAACGGTTGAGTGTTGTCGATCTGTTCATCGGCCGGTCCGCGCCTCCTACCTGCGTCCACCCGGCCCGCCGTGCTTCTGCCGTTCCGCTGCTCCGTCCGCGCTGCGCGCCGCGCTCGCTTCGGCGCTCGCCGCTCTTCGCGCGGTCGCCGCGAAGAGCGTGGGCCCCTTCGCTTCGGGATCAGCGGGAAGAGTGATGAAACGCATCCCGGTGAATCCCGCCGCGTCGAGCCAGCCCCCCATCTGCTTCTCCGAGAAGCCGAGCCAGACGTGTCCCATCTCCCTCCGGTAAGCCTCTCGATCGTGCGGCAGCATGTCCACCACGAGGAGGCGCCCGGCGGGTGCGATCGCACGTGCCGCCTCGGCGAGCACGGCTGACGGCTCTGGCGCGTGATGCAACGCCAGCACGAGCAGTGCCGCACCCAGCTCGCCATCGGCGACGGGCAGCTCTTCGAGCTCGCCGTGGCGCAGCTCCACGTTGTCGTGGCCTGCGAGTCGTTTGCGCGCCGCCGCGAGCATCGCGCGTGATCCGTCGACTCCGACGACGCGCTCCACGAAAGGCGCCAGTACCTCGGAGACCGCTCCGGTCCCGCAGCCGAGGTCGCCCACCACGAGCGAGTCATCGATGAGCCCGGGGAGTGCTACCAGCTCGGTGCGCTCGCCGAAGAGCTCCGCACGCAATGCATCCCAGCGACCCGCTGCGGTGGTGAAGAACTCCTCGCTCGCCTTCCTCCGCCTGGCCATCACCGCACGAAGCCGCACCGCGTCGTGCCGCGCGATCGCCTGCTGGCCGAGCGATTCGCGAACCGCATCCCACAGCTTCGCGGCCGTGGGGGCGAGATCCTCCCTTTCCATGCGATAGAGTCTGCTCGTCCCCTCCGCCCGCGCCGCCACCCACCCACCGTCGCCGAGCACCTTGAGGTGCCTGCTCACCGTGGACTGTGGCAACTGCAGCGCCGCGGCGAGCTCGGTCACCGTGAGCTCCCTCGTCTCGAGCGCGTACAGGAGCCTCCCCCGCGTAGGGTCGGCCAGTGCGCTCAGGTCGTCGAAGATTCCAGCAGAAGTAGTATTCATTCGTCTATCCGGATAGAAGGATGGACGCTTTCGGGGCTGCGGTCAAGTGGCGGGAGCCGCGGTGGGGTGGCTCGGCCATACTGCCATCCCGGGCGCCACGCTACCGGGCTGTTCGCCCTTCCACGACGCCGGCAGACGCACCAAGCACGCTTTCTGCCTCCCCTTCTGCGCGAATCCCGAGTGCGAGGGTAAGATGACCGCGACTGGACACGGCGGTGCAGACACCGAAGAACGCTCCCGGGCTCGTGCACGAACACGCTCACGCGGTCGCGCGAGCGTCCGTGGCCCCCGGATAGTCAGAGCGGCCGCGCCCGGGTCGGTCGCGGCGCTGGCGGCACTCGGATCGCTCGTGGCTGGCGCCGGCATCTACGGTGCACGCTTCTCTCCACGGAATGGGAGCGCCCGTGCCTGGTACCGCCGGCTCGAGAAGCCTCCGTTCAACCCTCCGCAGTCCGTCTTCCCACCCGTGTGGACGGCGCTCTATGCGTTGATCGCGCTCTCGGGATGGCGTGTATGGCGCAGGCCGGGCGGCAGAAAGCGGAGCGCGGCGCTCGCGTTGTGGGGAGGACAGCTGGTCGCGAACGCGGCGTGGTCGAAGCTGTTCTTTGGCGACCGGCGGCCCGGAGCCGCGCTGGCCGACAGCGTGGCGCTCCTCGCCAGCATTGGTGCTTACACGGCCGTGACGCGCAAGGTCGACAGGCGTGCGGCCGTGATGATGCTTCCATACGCTGCGTGGGTTTCCTTCGCGACGCTCTTGAACGCGGAGATCGTCCGCCGCAATCCATGAAAGAGCGCCTGGGGAAGGAGCGCCCGGGCGAGTGAGCTACCCCCTCGCCACCAGATCGAAGCCGTCGGCGAAGGTGGGGAGGTTGCTTCGCTCCCAGTGGAGCGCCGGTGCGCTCGCGGCGTGGCCGGGGGAGCCATCATCGCCGGCGATGATGCCGTAGGAGAGGTTGCGCGCGTGCCCCGCGAGCACCAGATGCCCGTTCTCGATCGACCAGCGCCCGGTGAGCGTGCGCCAGCCGACATGGTCTCGCACCACCGGATCCCAGATCGCCAGCGCAAGCGTGAACCCGCCGTCGCGTGAGAGCGTGAGCGTGATCTGGCCCGCGGGGCAGTCGGTGCTCACGTACTCGGATACGAGACCGTGACGGAGGTGCGCGCCGGTCACTCGCTCAAGTAGCGGTCGCGTAGATGCCAGGAGCGCCGGCGCGCACCGTCTTGCGAGCATTCATCCAGATGAAGCCGCCCACCACGAAAGCGATGGCGATGAGCTGCGCGGTGGTGAACACACCGAAGAACCTGTCGTCCTTCGCGCGCAGAAACTCGATCGCGAATCGCTCGATCCCGGCGAGAACCATGTACACGCCGAAGAGCCACCCCTCGGCGTGGTCATGGTCGCGCAGTCTCCACAGGATGAGGAACATCACGAAGCCCAGCACGACTTCCATGAGCTGCGTGGGATACACGGAGAGCACGGTCTCCGGGCTCACGCCGGCGGGAACGGGTATACCGAAGAGCGCGTGCATGTTGCCGGCGGTGGACGGCGGCGCTCCGTCGGGGAATTTCACGGCGAAGGGGGAATTCCACGGACGTCCGTAGTCGTCGCCGACCGCCCAGCAGCCGGTGCGTCCCACGGCATAAGCCGCCGCGATCGAGATGCCGGCCACGTCGGAGATGCGCATGATGCTCAGCTTCTTGAGCTTGATCACCCACATCACCGCCACGATACCGCCGATCAGACCACCCCAGAACACGAATCCGCCGCGGCTCCAGAGGGTGGTTATGTCACCCATGAGAAAGACGTAGTAGAGCTTCGCGCCGAGCAGTCCGCCGATCACCGCGGCGAAGACGAGGTCTCCGATCGGGGTCGGATCGTAGCCGCGCCTTTCGAGCTCGGTCTGCGCGATGATCTGCGCGATCACGAACGCGAGCAGTACCGCCAGCCCGAAGCCGGTGAACGAGATGGGACCTATGCTGTAAGCCAGCGGATGGTGTACGGTCATGCTGCGATCAGTCCTGGAATTGGTGCGGAGGCGTAGGCGTTGAGCGCCGTCGCGCTCCGCTCGCCCTGCTCGAAGCGATGTAGTCCCGCACGGGCGATCATGGCCGCGTTGTCGGCGGCGAGGCGCGTGGAGGGAGCATAGACCATGGCGCCCCCTTCCGCTACCCTCTCGCCGAGCGCCTTCACGAGCGTCTTGTTGCCGGCCACTCCGCCGCCGAGCACCACGCGCTTCCGTCCGTACTCGCGCGCCGCGCGCCAGGTCTTCTCCACCAGCGTCTCCACCAGCGAATCCTGGAAGGCGCGGGCAATGGCCGCGCGGTCGCTCTCGCTCCGAGCCTCGCGCACGGCATTCAACACCGCCGTCTTGAGGCCGCTGAACGACATGTCGTAATAGTCGGCGTCGCCCGGGCGCTGATCGCCGCGCAGCATCGGACGCGTGAAACGGTAGCGTCCCGCTTCCCCGTCTCGCGCCAGGCGTTCGACGTGCGGGCCGCCGGGATATGGGAGCCCGAGGAGCTTTGCGACCTTGTCGAACGCCTCGCCCGCGGCGTCGTCGCGCGTGGTGCCGAGCAGGCGGTAGCTCCCCCACTCCGGTACGTCGAGCAGGAGCGTGTGCCCCCCGGAGACCAGCAGAGCGGTGAAGGGGGGCACGGCATCGGGGTGCTCCAGCGACGCCGAGAAGATATGCCCCTCCATGTGGTGCACGCCGATCACGGGGATACCGTTCGCGAACGCGAGGGCCTTGCCGAAGCTCATTCCCACGAGGAGCGCGCCGACGAGCCCGGGCGCGTTGGTCACCGCTACGGCGTCGAACGAACCGATGTTGGCGCTGGCGCCGCGCCCATCGCTCTGCACGCCGGCCTCGATCAGCGCACGCTCCACCACCGGAACGATCGCCGTGAGGTGCGCTCGCGAGGCGATCTCCGGTACCACCCCGCCGAACACCCTGTGGACGTCCTGTGAGAGGATGACCAGCGAGCGCTGCACGACATCGTTGCCGCTCCCCTCGAGCACCGCGGCCGAGGTCTCGTCGCACGAGGTCTCGATCCCGAGTATTCGCGTCATCGCGGCGCCTCCACGCTGTCGGACGTCGCTCCACTGTCCACGGTGGTGCTCTCGGGCGCGCCGCTTGTCGGCTCACTGTCCGCCGTACCGCGCTGCAGCGCGCCGCCCGATGGCGTCGTATCGAGCGGCGCGGGGGGCGGAGCGGGAATGCGCTCCCCGGTGACCTGGACGCGCACCTCCGACGGGATCACGTCGGTGAGCCCGAGTCCCGTGGTGTCGAGCTTCACGCTGCGCACGATCTCCGAGTCGTGCACGAAGATGTTGAGCCGGTCGGTGGTGATGGAACCGAGGCCGCGCACCGCGCGTCGGGGTCCCTTCACTAGTACGCTTCCGGGTAGCACTCGCGGTCCGCCGGTGATTCGCATCGCGCTGTCGGCGCTGAGATGCACCAGCGGTCGCACGGGGAGGTAGCGCTGCTCGGTGACCTCGAAGTCGAGAGCGATGGAGCGCGGCGTCACGTCACGCACGCGCACGTCGGCGTTGCCGGGGATGATCACGTCGCCGGGACGGAGGTCGAGCGTGACCTCGTTGGGTGTGTCGGGGCCGACGACGCGGCGGATCGCCGGCCCGGCGGTGTACAGCTTCAGCAGCTCGCGGCCGCGGCCACCCACCAGCGCCTGCACCTCGGGGATCTCGCTCACGAGAGTGACCGACGAGTCGGTGATGATCTGCACCTTGACGTTCACCCACGCCTCGGTCTGCTCCTGGGTGCTCACCATCACCCAGAGCGAGAACGCCAGCACCAGCGCCGAGAACTTGACCGGGAAGCGCCAGGTCACGGCGTGCACGATCCTCTTCCATAGCGACAGCGCGCGCTCGCGCGCGTCCGAAGAGCTCGGAGAGCGCTGGCCTGAAGTGGGAGGGGTGGGCACGGGCGGGTCTACGGTGGTGCGGTCCGTCACTCGGTCCTGGAGGGTTCGCTGAGGAGCCGCTCTATCACCGCGCGATTGGCTTCGGAGTTCCAGTCGACGGCGCCGATGAGCTTCTTCCTGATTACGCCATCGCGGCCGATGATGAACGTCTCCGGAACCGCGGTGGCCTGATACTGCTTCTGCGTCCGGTCGGTAGGGTCGTGCAGGATGGTGAAGGTGAGCCCGAGCTGTTTGGCGAAGTCGCGAATTACGTCATCCTGCCCCGCTACATCCACGCTCACGGCCACGACCTTCAACCCCTTCGGTCCGAGCGCCTGGTGCAGCTTCTCGATGCTCGGCATCTCCACGCGACATGGCGCGCACCAGGTAGCCCAGATGTTGAGGAGCACCACCTGACCCTTGTAGTCGTCGAGCGAGCGCGGCTCGGGGGTGGCATCGAGCGTCACCGCATGGAAGTCCGGCGCTCGCGAGCCGATGGAGACGGGGAAGAGCTCGTCGCCGAAGATGCGTGTGGCCGCGAAGAGGCCGCTCGCTATGAGCAGGACGAAGAGTCCGACGATGGACCACTGCTGCCTGATGGTCATGCCGTCTCCATGCAGAGTTGCCTGAGCGCCGAGATCTCCGCCCCCGGGTCGCTCGCGCTGAACACGGCGTGGCCCGCTACGAAGGTGTCGGCGCCCGCACGCCACACACGGTGGATCGTCTCGCGACTGATCCCGCCATCCACCTCGAGTAGAGCGCGCGCGCCCGCGGCATCCAGGAGGGCGCGCGCGCGCCGCACCTTGTCCACCGAGTGCTCTATGAAGCTCTGGCCGCCGAAGCCGGGGTTCACGGTCATCACGAGGAGAAGGTCGAGATCGCGCGCCACCTCGCTGATGGCGGAGAGTGGGGTCGACGGGTTGATCGCCGCGCCGGCCATGCAGCCGAGCTCCTTGATCCGGCAGAGCTGGCGCTGCAGGTGCGGCGACACCTCGGTGTGGATGGTCAGCGTGGAGGCACCCGCGAGCGCGAAGCTCTCGAAGTAGTTCTCCGGCTGCTCCACCATGAGGTGCACATCGAGCGGGAGCTTCGTGATCCGGCGCATCGTCTCGATGACCTTCACGCCGTACGTGAGGTTGGGGACGAAGTGCCCGTCCATGACGTCCACGTGCATCCAGTCGGCGCCGCCCGCTTCCACGCGTGCCACCTCATCGGCGAGGCGCGCGAAGTCGGCGCTGAGGATGGATGGAACTATGCGTACCTCGCTCATGGCTGCCCCGCGACGGTGAGGTTGATCGTCGTGCCCGCGGGCGCACTGCTGTTCGCCGCGGGCGACTGCCCCACCACGGTGTTGGCACGGAAGGCGGGGTTGTTCTCGTACGTCACCTCGCCGACCTGGAAGCCGAGCTGGCCGAGGAGCGAGCGCGCCTGGCCGTAGTCCTGGCCGATGAGATCCGGCACAGTGAGCTGGCCTGGTCCGTCGCTCACGGTGAGATCCACCTTCGATGGCGTCGGCGCCTTGGCACCGCCCACCGGTGAGCTGAGGAGCACCTGCCCGCGCGGCGCAGCGTTCTCCACGGTCTTCACATCTCCCACCTCGAGTCCCGCCTCCTCCAGCTCGGTGGTGGCCTGCTCTCGGGTGAGACCCACCACGCGCGGAACTTCCACGCTGTGCTGGCCGCGACTCACATCGAGCACCACGGTGAAGCCCTTGGGCTCGGTGGTGCCGGGATTGGGCGACTGCGAGAGCACCTGACCCGCGGGCGCGGTGGCGTCGAAGCGGCGCTCGCCCCGAGCCACCTTGAAGCCCTCCTCGTGCAGCTTCGCAGTCGCGGAGTCGAAGGAGAGACCGGTCACGTTGGGCACGGTGAGGTCGCTCGCCGCGCTGGTGGGCGGGAAGATGAAGACGGCGACGATGAAGTAGGCGAGCACGAAGCCGCCGACCGCTGCGCCGATGTATGGGGCCACCGCCTTGAGGCGTCTCCGCCACTTGTCTCCGGCGTCGTCGCTCGATCGCTTGCTGCTTCCCAGGTATTCCGCGTTCAGTTCATCGAGATGAGAGGTCACTCTCCAACTCTCCGGAGTCGTGCGGCGAAGGCGCCGTCCACGCCGTGCCGTTGCGGGAGAACGCGCAGCCGGCCGGCATCGAGCACCATCGGACTCACCGCGCCCTCGTCGGGCGGCTCGAGGCGCCAGTCATTCCGCTCGGCGAGGAAGCTCTCGATCTGAGCATCGTTCTCCTCGGGCTCGAGCGAACAGGTACTGTACACCAGAAGCCCACCGGGTTTCACCACGTCGGCGGCCGAACGCAGGATGCTGCGCTGCAGCGCCGCCATCACCGCGAGATCGGAGATCCTCAGGCGCCAGCGCGCGTCCGGGTGACGGCGGAAGGTGCCGGTACCCGTGCATGGTACATCGAGAAGCACGGCGTCGACCGGGCGGATCGCCGGGTGGCGCGCATCGGCCACCATGGCGAAGACGTTCCTGGCCTCCACGCGGCGAACGTTCTCCGCCACCCAGCGAATCCTCCCCTCCGAACGGTCGGAGGAGACGACCATCCGCGCATCACGCGAGAGCTCGAGCGTCTTGCCACCGGGCGCGGCGCAGAGGTCGGCCACCGTGGTGCCCGCGGGGATGGCGGCGTAGCGGGTGACGAGCGTAGCGCCCGGGTCCTGCACGAAGAACAGTCCCTTGCGGTAGGCGCCGAGCTCGGTGAGCGAGACGCCGGAGCCGAGCTGGATGCTGTCGGGGACGAGTGGCACATCTTCCACGTGTGCGCCCGCCGATTCCAGCGTCGCCTCGAGCTGCTCGCGCACGATCCCGTAGGGCCGGAGCACCGTGGGTGCCTCGGAGTTGTTGATCGCGAGGAGTCGCTCCGTCTCCGCCGCGCCCCAGCGCGCCACCCAACGGGCGACGAGCCAGCGCGGGTGCGAGTAGCGGAGCGCGAGGGCGTCCACCGGGTCGCCGCTCCTAGGGATCGTGAGCGCATCGCGCTCGCGATCCACTCGGCGGAGCACCGCGTTGGCGAGCCGGCTCGCGCCGATCCCGTGACGCCGCTTCACCAGCTCCACAGTCTGCGCGATCGCCGCGTAGGCGGGAACGCTTCCCATGTAGAGGAGCTGATAGACCCCGATGCGGAGGAGGTCCATCAGATCCGGATCGAGGCGTACTAGACCACCGCGCACGCGCTCGTCGAGGTACGCGTCGAGCACGGAGCGGTGGCGGAGCATCCCGTACACCAGCTCCTGGAGCCAGCGCCTGTCGCGCGCGTCGAGCGCGAGCGTGCGTTCGTCGAAAGCCGGATCGAGGAGCTCGCCACGGCGGAGGTCCGCGAGGAGCTCGGCAGCCGCGCGGCGTGCGTCCGTGACGCCGCCCACCTCGGCGACGGCGCGAGCGGGACGCGGCGGCTGCTGGTTCACCCCAGCATCCCCGTAGTTGGAGACGAAGGCACGGCCACCTCACGGCGCGGCATGCGGCCGGCGAGGTACGCCTGGCGTCCGGCGCTCACGGCGAGGCGCATCGCGTGCGCCATCGCGACGGGATCGTTGGCCGCGGCGATGGCGGTGTTCATGAGGATACCGTCGACGCCCTGCTCCATGGTGATGCACGCGTCGGAGGCGGTGCCCACGCCGGCGTCGACTATCACCGGCACGGAGAGGCGGTGCTTGATCGTGCGGATCGAGAAGGGATTCAGGAGGCCGAGTCCCGAGCCTATGGGCGAAGCGAGCGGCATCACCGCCGCCGCGCCGGCGTCTTCCAGGCGAAGTGCGGTGATGAGGTCGTCGTTCGTGTACGCCATCACCTTGAAGCCCTCGGCCGCGAGGGTGCGCGTGGCGGCGAGGAGGCCGTCGGTGTCGGGGAGGAGCGTCTCCTTGTCGCCGATCACCTCGAGCTTGACCCACTCGTTGAAGCCGGCCGCGCGTGCGAGGCGCGCGTAGCGGATCGCGTCGTCGGCCGTGTAACAGCCGGCCGTGTTGGCGAGCAGGAAGAAGTGCGCGGGATCGAGGTGGTGCAGGATCCCCTCCTCGTGCGCGCGGTCGAGGTCCACGCGGCGCACCGCGACCGTGACGATCTCGGCACCCGAGGCCTCGATGGCCTGCACCATTACCTCGTTGGTCTTGTATTTCCCGGTGCCGATCAGGAGTCGCGAGGTGAACTCGCGGTCACCGATGACGAGCGGCGCGTCGTTCGCTGCCGCGTGCCGGGGAGCGATCTCGGAAATTGCGGTCATTCTCAGCCTCCACCCACGAAGTGCACGATCTCGACGTTGTCGTCCGTGCCCAGCGTGAGCGAGTCGTAGGCATCGCGGTCGCGGAGCACCACGCCGTTGTGCTCGATCACGACCGTGCGCGGGTCGAGCTCGAGCGAGCGAAGCAGATCACCGAGGGTCGAGCCAGCTGCGACGGATCGGCGCTCGCCGTTCACCATGGGGGCGATGGCGCCGCCGTCAGGAACGGTAGTGTGAGTCATAAGCCGAAACATAGTCGAAAGCGGCGCGTTCGGCATCGCTCGCGTCCCAGATCCCTCGGATCACGGCGACGCCGTACGCGCCGGCTGCGCGAAGAGCACCGACGTGCTGGGGACGGATGCCGCCGATCGCGATGCAGGGAACGAGCGTGACGGCTGTGACCGCGCGTACGAGCTCGACGCCGCGCCCGGGTTGGCCGGGATGTGAGGGAGTGGAGTAGACGTGGCCGGCCACGATCCAGTCGGCGCCGGCGTTGGCCGCTGCGACTGCTTCGTCCGCGGAGTGGACGCTGGCGCCGAGTGGGAGCTTCGGGGCGACGATGCGCGCCTGATCGACGGCGAGCGAGTGCGACGTGAGCTGGGCGCCGCGCGCACCGCTGGCGAGCGCGATGTCGACGCGGTCGTTGACGACCACCCAGCAGCCGGAACCCTTCTGGGCCTCGGCGAGCGCGGATGCCAGCTCGTAGATGCGCAGCGCGGGGAGCCAGCGCGTGCGAAGCTGGATGGCGCCCCGCGAGCCCAGCGCGCACATGACGCGCACCGCGAGGCCGAAGAAGTTCGGTCTCGAGATGATGGCGTCGTTGGTGACGGCGTGTAGGGCGGGGGCGGGGGCGGGGGGATGCACGGAATTACAGGGTTCAGGAGGCAGGGTTCAGGGTTCAGGAACTGCCTGTGGGAGAGAGGGGGACCCGAGGAGGCGGCTCGGGTGGACAGGACGGAATACTCGTGCGGGCCGGGAGGAAGGCAAGAGGGGGATCTTGTACGTATCGCAAAGACCTCGGAGTCGCTCGACTCCGAGGTCTTGGGGTCATTCCAGGTCGTCGACGTACTCCTACTCGAACCTCTTTCCCACCGCCACACCTCGGCCCCGGGCCCACTCCTGCACCGAGAGCCGCTGCTTTCCGGCTGGCTGCGCGTAGGCGATGCGCACGGCGCCATCGCCTGTCGCGACCAGCATCCCGCGCTCGTCGATCGCCAGCACTTCTCCGAACTGGCGGCCGGCCTCGTCGCCCGCTTCCTCGGTCTCGCTCGCGCCGAAGAGCTTGATCTCGTGCCCATCGAGAGTGGTGTACGCGCCCGGCTTGGGGTCGTATGCGCGGATGTGCCGCGCCACCACGCCGCAACCTTCCTCCCAGTGGATTCGCGCGCTCTCGCGCGAGATCTTTCCGGCGTAGGTCGCCGCGCTCTCGTCCTGCTCGCGCTCGCTCGCCTGGTCGAGTGAGAGCAGGGTGAGCGCCTCGACGAGCGCGAGCGCCCCGAGCTCGGAGAGTCGCAGCTCGAGCTCTCCCGCGGTTTCGTCCAATGCGATCGGTGTGCGCGCCTGGAGTATGATGGGGCCCGCGTCGAGTGCGGGGACCATGCGCATGATGGTCACGCCGGTCTCCACGAAGCCCTGGCGCACGGCCTCCTGGATGGGAGACGCGCCGCGCAGCTTCGGCAGGAGCGACGCGTGAACGTTGATGGTTCCCCGCGGTGCCAGCTCGATCGCTTCGCGCGTGAGTATGTGGCCGTACGAGACCACCACCGAGATGTCGGGCCCCAGCTCGCGAAGCTGCGCCATGAACTCCTCGCCGCGCGGCTTCTCGGGTTGCAGCACGGGGATCCCATCGGCCTCGGCGCACTCCTTTACCGGGGGCGCGGCCAGCTTCGAGCGCGAGCGCCCCACCGGGCGATCGGGCTGCGTGACCACTCCAACCACCTCGAACCCCTCGCCGAGCAGCGCCCGGAGTGGAGGGAGCGCGAAGTTGGATGTCCCCCAGAAAAGGACCTTCACTACAATTCCTCGTCGCGGTGGTGATGCCGAGCGGCACCCTCCGGGACGACCTTGCGCGTGTGCGACCTGTCGCCCTTGCGCAGCTTCTCCCACTTGGCGAGTGCCGCGCGCCGCTTCACGAGGCTCAGGTGGTCGATGAAGAGACGACCGTGCAGGTGATCGATCTCGTGCTGCATGCAGCGCGCGAGGAGGTCCTCGGCGTCGATCTCGAAGGGCTTCCCGTCGCGATCGAGCGCTCGCACCACCACGCGTTTCGCGCGATCGACGTCGCCGTAGATGTCGGGGATGGAGAGGCAGCCCTCCTCCTCGCGCGTCTTCCCATCGGAGACAACGATCTCGGGGTTGATGAGTACGATCGGATTTTCATCCACGTCGATCACGGTGATGCGCTCTGTGCGCCCCACCTGCGGCGCCGCGAGGCCGATCCCCCTGGCGGCGTACATCGTCTCGAACATGTCGTCGATGAGCGCGCGCAGCTCGTCGGTGACCTCTTCCACCTTCTTCGTCTCCTCGCGCAGGATCGGAGCGCCGAGGACGTAGATGTCGAGCAGGCTCATGCCGCGGTGGTGGTTTCGGAGGCGGCCGTGGCCACCTTCGCGATCCGGCCGCGCTCCACGATGATGCGCGATTCTCCGGACTTGATGGTGATCCGGTCTTCCATCGTGGTGACGGGCGCCCCGTCCTTGATGGACTCCTTGATGTGTATGACCTCGGCGATGATCCCGCCGGCGGTCACGATCTGGTCGCCCTTCTTGAGCTCGCGCAGGCTCTGCTGATGCTGCTTCCGCTGTTTCTGCTGCGGGCGCATCACGAGCAGGTAGAAGATGGCGAAGATGAGCGCCATCTGGAGGAGGAACGGCGTGAAGGAGCCGGCGCCGCCGCCACTCGGCGCCTGGGCCGCCAGGATCAGCGAGAGCGAAGCGTGGGTAGCGATCATTGTCACGAGTCTGGTCCGTTGTGGTAGCGGTGGAGCCAGTCGCGGCTCCATGCGTCGAAGCTCCCCGCGCCGATCGCGTCTCTCGCGTCGCGCATGAGGGAGATCATGAAATGTACATTGTGCAGCGAGAGAAGTCGCAGCCCCAGTGCTTCCGACGCGACGAACAGGTGCCGAATGTAGGCACGGCTGAAGCGCCTGCAGGTGGAGCAGTCGCACGATTCGTCGAGCGGGCGCGGGTCGAGCTTCAATCGCGCGTTGCGGACGTTGATGCGCCCGGTGCTGGTGAACGCCGTGCCGGTGCGCCCCATGCGCGTTGGAGCCACGCAATCGAAGAGATCCACACCGCGGCGCACTCCCTCTACGAGGTCCTCGGGGAAGCCCACGCCCATGAGGTAGCGTGGATGCGTGCGTGGGAGTGCATCATTCGCGACCTCGAGCATTGCGTACATGTCGGGCTTGGCCTCGCCCACGGAAAGTCCGCCGATCGCGTAGCCGTCCCAATCGCCCATCGCGACGATTTCGCGCGCCGCCTCGCGTCGCAGCTCGGCGTGGATCCCGCCCTGCATTATGGGGAGGAGCGTTTGCACGGGTTTCTCGAGGCGCTGCTCGTGCGCACTCTCCCCGCCCGCGTCCGTGCCTTCCGGCCCGCCGCGGGCGGCGCTCACCACGGATAGCTCTCGCGCTCCCTCGAATGCGCGCCGCGCGCGCGCGAGCCAGCGGAGACTTCGATCGCTCGCGTCGCGTGCTCGCGCCACCTCCGCCTGACCCGGTATCACATGGTCGAGCGGCATGATCACATCGGCACCGAGCGCGCGCTCTATCGCGATCACGCTCTCAGGAGTGAAGAAGCGGCGCGATCCGTCTATGTGGCTCCGAAATTCCACGCCTTCTTCGCTCACGCGGCGGAGTGTCTCGAGCGAGAATACCTGGAAGCCGCCGGAGTCGGTGAGGATCGGGCCGTCCCACCCCATGAACCGGTGCAGTCCACCCAGCTCGCGCACGATCTCTTCGCCGGGGCGGAGATGCAGGTGGTAGGTATTGGCCAGGATCATCTGCGCCCCGATCTCGCGCAGGTCGCGCGGGTCGAGGCTCTTCACCGTGGCCAGAGTGCCCACGGCCATGAACGCGGGAGTCTCCACGGCGCCGCGTGGCGTAGTGAAAACGCCGGCGCGCGCTGCGCCGGCGGTGGCCGCGATCTCGAAGCGAAAGCGGCTCCCGCTCACGTTCCGCCCTTCCCGATCTCGAGCGCCACCGAGCCGGCATCCGAAGCACAGGCGTACGACACGGTGAGCCGGCGCCGGTCGAGAGGAGTGGGGGGCGAAGCCGGCTGCTGCTGATCCGACTGGGCCGCCGCCGCGGCCACCGCCGAAGGCCGTCGCGTGGCCAGCGGTTGAAGCCGGAGTTCTGCGGCGAGCGACCCGAAGATATCATCCAGCACCGCATCGCCCGAGCCGCGCTCGATCTCCGCGCGCTGCGCCGCGCCGGTGGAGTCTACGTCCAGCATGATGTCGGTCGTCGCGAACACGGTGTTCTTGCCATGCACCACGCGCGGACACTCCACGACCAGTATCGCGTCGGCGCGCGCGCGCATCTCCTCGAGCGAGATGCGCGCCTGTGCTGAGCGGGGCGTATAGTAGCGCGTCGTGCCGAGCACGCACGCCGTGAGGAGCGAGGTCGCAACCACCCGGCTATACGACAGCCATCGCGTCGCCGTACGAGTAGAAGCGATACCCCCCATCGATTGCCTCCCGATATGCGCGCATCGTCAGCTCGTAACCCGCGAAGGCAGCTACCAGCATCACGAGCGTGGAGCGGGGAAGATGAAAATTGGTGATGAGCCTGTCCACCGCGCGAAAGCGGTAGGGCGGACGGATGAAGATATCCGTTTCGCCAGAGGTCGGCTCGAATCTCCCGTCGGGTCCTACCGCGCTCTCGAGTGAGCGCGTGCTCGTGGTGCCCACGGCCCACAACGCGCCGCCGCGCGCGCGCGTCTCGTTGAGCGCAGCGGCCGCGGCTTCCGGAATGTTGTACCACTCCTCGTGCATCACGTGCTCGGCGGGGTTCTCCACCTCCACGGGCTTGAAGGTGCCCGCGCCCACATGCAGCACCAGCTCCACGCGCCGCACCCCGCGCGCATCGAGCGCATCGAGGAGCTCCGGCGTGAAGTGGAGTCCCGCGGTGGGCGCGGCCACCGAGCCCGACTCGCGCGCGTAGACGGTCTGGTATCTCTGCGCGTCGCGCTCGGTGTCGGCGCGGTCGATGTAGGGAGGGAGCGGAACGTGTCCGTGCCGCTCGATCGCCGCAGCGACACTCTCCCCCGCCGCGGTCACGCGCACGATCCTTGTGCGCCGCTCGGTGATCTCGAGGATCTCGACATCCAGCCCCGGCGCCACGTGCACCACGCGCCCGGGTCGCAGCTTCCCGCCCGGGCTCACCATGGCTTCGAAGCGGTCGTCACCGAGTGGGCGGAGAAGGAGCACTTCCGCCGGCGCGCCCGAGTCGCGCTTCCCGAGGAGCCGCGCACGAAAGACCTTCGTGGCGTTGAGCACGAGCGCATCGCCCGCCGGGATGAGCTCTCTCAGCTCCCGAAAGCGGTGGTGCGAGATCCGACCACTCGCACGGTCGATCACCATGAGCCGGCTCTCGTCGCGCGGCTCGACGGGATACTGGGCGATTCGATCGGGGGGAAGCTCGAAGTCGTAGTCCGAGGTGCGATCGCCCGCCGTCACTCGACCACCGTAATCGAGCTCCTCTCCACCACATCTTTCCCGGTGGCGCGGTCGGTGACGGTCACCTCGACGTCGTAGCGTCCGGCAGCGGCGTCGCCGAGGTCGAGAGTGACATGGTCGAGCGCGACGCTCGTGGCAGGGATCTGCCTCGGGAACGAAAGAGTGACCTCGTCGTTGCCGCCGTGCGAGATGCCGACGAGGCCCGCCACGCCTCCCACGATCTTCGCCGCGAGCGCGCCGATCCCGCCGCGCCGCACGCGCGTGAGCTTTATGTGCACGTCGTATTCGTCGTTCCCATCGCGCGGCGTGAGGCCGTAGGTCTCCCAGAGAAGCGAGAACGGCTGACCGGTTCTCACGATACCGAGGTTGGGGTCGATGTCGTAATCGAACCAGCGACCCGAGGTGGAGCCCGGGCGCTGGGTAATCTTGGCCGCAACGAGCAGATCACTCATGCCGAAGCCGCGGTAGGGGTTGACCTCGATGCGGCTCGCTCCGCGAGCTCCGCGCATCGCATCGGGCTGCAGCGCCTCCACTCTGTACAGAAACGTGCCCGAGGGGACGCGCGTACTCCAGCTCCGCAGCTCGCCGGAGGCCGTCTTACGAAAATCGAGCACCTGCCGCGTGCTGTCGTGGACGACCGGCTCCGCGCGCCAGCTGTACGCGCGGAAGTCGAGGTCGAGCGCGCCGCGCGCGAGGTCTATACCGTTGATGAGCCGCTGCACCGGAATGCGCGCGGCGACGTACACGTCCCCGGAATCCGCCTGGGCGCGGAAGCGCACGAGCTGCACCGGAATGGAGTCCACGTAGTTGTCCTGTCCGGCGTTGCGCCAGACCACGGGAACGGTATCGCGGAGCCGCCTGAGCTCGCGCAGATCGGGAGGAGCCAATGTTGCCACGCCGTAAGTGGGGAGCTCGCGGAACAGGAAAGACTCGTCGGCGCTGTACCACCAGAGGATCTGGATGCGCGACTCCGCGTGACGCTCGGGATCGGGTGGGAAAGATATCACGGCTGGCGGGGGACCGTAGCGCACGTACACCTCGCCGCGGTCGGTGTCGGCGCCGTGGACATCGAACTCGTCGACCGAGAAGCGTAGCTCCGCGAAAACGACTCTGCTCAGGAACTCGAGGCGATGCTCGTTGTCGTCCGTGCTCCAGAGCGGGTCCGCCATGAGCCAGTACATGTGCCGCAGGTTCTCCCGCTCCGACTCGGGGAGGCGCGCCGTGCCGGCGGAGTCGCGTGGCGTGAAGATCCGGGCGAGTCGGTCGTATCTGGCACGCTGGCCCGCTGGGAGCGCGGAGAGCCCGCGCCGGAAGGCGGTGTCGGCCACCATCTCGTTCCCCAGCCGATGTGCCGCGAGACCGCTCGCGAGCCACGCCCACGCGTCGTCGGAGTCGGCATCGAGGCGCATGCGCGCCACGTGCTCCAGCTCCACCCAGCGCTGCCGGTCGGCGAGCGCCATGTAGGTGTGCCGCAGCGCCCCGGCGTTTGCTGGATCGGCCGCGAGGGCGTCGGCAAAGTGGTCCCAGGCGCGGAGGTACTCGCGCTGTCCCGACCAGTCCTGCGCGGCCGCGCGGATGGTCTGGTTATCGATGAAGTACGCGATGGACCGTGGATCCTTGAGGAAGGTGCGGTCCTTCACGTTGTCGATGATGTAGCTGTAGATGTGGCGGTCGGCACGGTCCACGTAGCGGCGCCACCAGGTCATCCCCAGCTCGTCCTGAGCGCGGGCCATGGCGACGCGGTCGCCGCTCTTGCGCGCGGCGTCGAGCGCCTTCTCGAAGAGCCCCTTCGCGCGCGACCGAACCTTGGCCGAGTTGGACGTGAGGTAGAAGCGGCCGAGATCCACCATGTAATCGGCCTTACCGTCGCGCACGGCCTGCTTCAGCGATGCCTCGGCGACGTCGAGGAGAGAGTCGTTAGCCGTACGCTCCATGAAGCCGGTGCGCGCCTCGGCATCGGAGAGCCCCCAGGCGAGCATCCCGCGGTAGTGCCAGGTGTCGGCTCCGGCATCGGCGCGTTGAACGACAGCGTCGAGCGATTGCAGCTCGCGCAGCGAGTCGCTGCGCGATGCGAGCGAAGCCGCCGGCACCATTCCCACGGCGGCCTGCGCGCACGCCACCCGCGGCGCTGCCATGAGCGCGCCGGCGAGCAGGGAAGGGAGGAGCAGGCGGCGCATGCATTATCCTACGAAGAGGATACCGGGGTCTGTCAAGCTGTGGAAGCGCCATCGCCGGATCGCTCCGGTGGTGCGCTCCTCACGCCGATCCCCCTCGATCCTGTCGTACACCGGAAACGCTCCGATGGCGAACGGTGTACGACGTTCCGCTCAGAACAGACTCGGCTGGCTCCCCGGCTCCTGGGGCGGCGTGTAACCGAAGTGGCGGTACGCCTGCGGGGTTGCCACGCGGCCGCGCGGAGTCCGCTGCAGGAAGCCGTTCTGCACCAGGTACGGCTCGTAGACCTCCTCGATGGTGCTGGTGTCCTCGCCCACCGCGGCAGCAATGGTGCTGATTCCCACCGGGCCGCCGTCGAACTTCTCTATGATGGTGCGGAGCACGCGTGCGTCCATGTCGTCGAGACCGAACTCGTCCACGTCGAGCATCGCCAGGGCGTCCGAGGCCACCGGCTTCGTGATTCGTCCATCTGCTCGCACCTGTGCGAAGTCGCGGACGCGACGGAGGAGACGGTTAGCCACACGTGGAGTACCGCGTGCACGGCGCGCGATCTCGAGCGCGCCCTCATCATCCACCGGAACGTGGATCACCTCCGCCGAGCGGGTGACGATCTGCTCGAGATCCTCCACTGGGTAATAGTTGAGGCGCTCGATGATCCCGAATCGCGCGCGCATGGGCGGCGTGAGCATCCCGAAGCGCGTGGTCGCTCCGATGAGCGTGAAGCGCTCGATGGGCATGGTGATGGTCTGCGCCTTGGGGCCCTCGGAGAGGCGGATGTCTATCCGGTAGTCCTCCATGGCCGGGTAGAGGAACTCCTCGATGATCGGACGGAGCCTGTGGATCTCGTCGATGAAGAGGATGTCCCCCTCGCGCATGTTGGTGAGCGTACCCACGAGGTCGCCCGGTTTCTCCAGCGCGGGTCCCGAAGTCGTGCGGATGTTGACGCCGAGCTCGCGCGCGATGAGCTCGGCCAGCGTGGTCTTCCCGAGCCCAGGCGGGCCGTAGAAGAGCGCATGGTCGAGCGGCTCGCGCCGCGCGAGGGCGGCATCTATGTAGATGCGAAGGCTCTCCTTCACCTTGCCCTGGCCGATGAACTCGGCGAGGCGCTGCGGGCGGAGCGAGAGCTCGACGACCGATTCGTCGGGGATGACTTCCGGGGTGGTGATCTCGGCGCGGGTCATGGCTGCACGGTTAGCTGCTGTCCTGCTGTGACGGGGTGTGGTCTTTGGAAAATCGCTGGTTCATCGCGTTCGGCTGCGCATGTGGAGATCACGGTCGTGAGACCGGCTGCATCGCGGGGGTCTGGTTCATCTCGTCTTAACTGCGCACGCGGAGAGCGCGGAGAACTGCCAGGAGAACGCGGAGAAAACCCGTAGGGCGAGATCTCGAACGAGGGGTTTTTGGGGAGCTGCTCATGCGGTTGGAGCTCTGCCCGGGTGGGCGGGACTCTAAGCGCAAGAGCAGTTCCCCATTTTTCTCCCGGCCGCTTGCGCGCGCTAGCTGACCGTGCAGCACCCTCTGCGTTCTCCGCGTTTCTGCTCTTCGAGAAACCCGGACGCCGAGACTCCGCCGGTATCGGGATCGCGATCCCAGCCCGTAAAGGTTTTCTCCGCGTCCTCTCGCCGTTCCCTCCGCGCCCTCCGCGTGCGCAGTTACGGCCCAGCGCCGCGATCCCTCCGCGCCCTCCGCGTGCGCAGTTATGTGCCGGCGCGATGTACTCCAATATATACCGAAGACACCCCGAAGCACCACCGGAAGCCACGCGTGCTACCAGGCGATCCCGTAGTCCTCTCCGTGGTTGCTCGACGCACCCCACATGGAGCCGTGCTTGCGGTCGAAGTAGATCGCGTTGATGGGACCCGAGGTGAGGTCCTCGACCTCGAGCGTGTACCCCATGCGCCGCAGCTCGAAGCGGGTGAAATCGGGGGTCGACGATGCGATCAGTACCCGCCCCGGCCGCGCCTCGTGCTCGCCGAACGACGAGCGCATCTGGTAGCTGTTGATGTTTGCCGCCTCGGCCGCCTGCTGCGGAGTCATCTTCCACTCCACGATGTTCAGGAAGAATTGCAGGAGGTTCTGATCCTGCGAGTCACCGCCCTGAACGGCGAAAGCGAGGTAGGGCGCGCCATCCTCGAGCGCGAGCGTCGGGGTGAGTGTGACGCGCGGCTTCTTCCCCGGCTCGATCACGTTGTAGGGACCGTCCTTCGCGGCCGTGACGAAGCTCTGCGCGCGCTGGCTGAGGCCGATCCCGGTGCGGCCCGCGATCACCGCGGGGACCCAGCCACCGCTCGGCGTCACCGACACGACCCACCCCTCGGCGTCCGCAGCCTCGATGGAAGTGGTGCCGCGATAGAACTGGTCCTTGAAGGCGGAGTCGGAGAGTGCCGCGCCATCGGACGATGCAATGTGCGTGGCGTCGAGTGCGTCGCTGGTCGATGCACCCTGCGGCACCACCCGATCCTGTTGCCCGCTGGGGCGGAGCGTGTCGGGCGCGGGGACCACGGTCCACTTTGCAAGGAGGTCGCTGAAGGGGTTGGTGCCGCCCTGGTACTTGTACGGGTCGCCAGGCTTCACCTTCGGGTCGTTGCGATTCCAGTCGATCATCGCGTAGCGCGCCTTCGCGTACTCCTTCGAGAGTAGCCCCTTCACCGGCTCTTCCGGCGGGAAGTACGGATCGCCGTAGTAGAAGTCGCGGTCGGCGTAGGCGAGGTTCATCGTCTGATAGAGCGTGTGGATGTACTTCGCCGAGTTGTAGCCCATCGACTGAAGGTCGGCGTTCTCGAGGATGTTGAGCGCCTGGAGCATCACCGGCCCCTGCTGCCAGATGGGAAGCTTGTAGACGGTGATCCCCTTGTAGGTGGTGCTGAGCGGCTCCTCGATCTTGACCTCCCATTTCGCGAGGTCTTCCATCGTGAAGAGGCCGCCCTCCTCGCGCACGCCGCGCACGATCTCGCGTGCTATGTCACCCTTGTAGAAGCGGTCGTAGGCGGCCATGATCGCCTCCTTCCGACTCTTCCCCGCGGCGAGCGCCTGCTGCTCCGCCTCCACGAGCTTGCGCCACGTTGCCGCGAGATCCTTCTGCGCGAAGATCTCGCCTGCCTCCGGCGCCTCGTAGTCCGCGCCGGGATGGGTGAGCATTACCTCACGCGCGTACTTCCACTTCTTTATCCAGTCCTTGTTGCGCTCGATGGTGCGCGAGAGCTGGGCCTCCATCGGATAGCCATCTGCCATCTGGATCGCCGGCTCTAGCACGTCCTTCAGCGAGAGCTTCCCGTACTCGGCGAGCATCACCATGAGTCCACCGGGGGTGCCGGGCGTCACGGCGGCGAGCGGGCCGTACTCGGGCGGGTAGCGATACCCCTTCGACCGATAGAACTCCGCCCTCGCGCCGGTGGGCGCCACGCCGAGTGCATCGATGCCGATGACTTTCTTCGTGTGCGGGTTGTAGATCAGCGCCTGGGTCTCGCCGCCGCAGGAGAGCGTGTCCCACATCGTGCACCCCGCCGCGAGCATCGCGACCGCCGCGTCCACAGCGTTCCCGCCCTTCTGGAAGATCATCGCTCCCGCCTCGGCGGCGAGCGGCTTCCCGGTGATGGCCATCCAGTGTTTCGCGTGGAGTGGAGGCTTGTTCGTGCGTTGCGCCTGCAGCGCTGCGAGAGGGGAGCAGGCGAGGGCGAGGGCGACTGCGACACGAAGCATCATCGGTTCTCCCACGTTGGCTTTTGCTGTTATCGCTGACCCACTTTGCTCAGCGCAAGACGTATCAGCTCCGGCGCGCTCACTCCGCGGCCGCCGGAATCGAGTGCGGCTCTCACTCCCTTCTCCGCGTCTGCCGTAGTGTAGCCGAGGGAGACGAGTGCGCGTATGGCATCCTCGGCGGCGGTGCCTTCGGGGCGCGGGCCGCCGGCGATACTCTCCGCGCCAATGTCGCCCATCTTCTCGGCCAGGTCGAGTACCAGGCGCTCGGCCTTCTTGCGTCCTACGCGCGGGATTCGCTGAAGCGTGGCGATGTCGCGCTCCACTATCGCGCGCACCACGCGCTCGGCGGAGAGAGTGGAGAGCATGCCGAGGGCCAGCGCGGGCCCCACTCCGTTGGCGGTGAGCAGGCGTCGGAAAACGCTCCTCTCGAAGGCGCTGCTGAAGCCGAAGAGGAGCCACGCGTCGTCGCGCACCACGAGATGTGTGAAGAGCGATGTCTCCTCTCCCACGGCGGGTAGCTTCTCGTAGACGCCGAGCGGGATGGCGAGCTCGTAACACACGCCGCCGGGCGTGAGGATCTCCACTCGATCGAGCTCCTTGGCGGCGAGCTTGCCCGCGATCCGAGATATCACGTCGCGCGGCTGCGCTGAGGAGTGAGGTGCGGGATGCGCGCACCCATGATGTGCGCGAGTGCAGCCGCGGCGCCGTCGGCCGCGTCGCTCGGGCGCGGCGCGCTCTTGAGCCGCAGGAGGCGCGTGACCATGAACTGCACCTGCTCCTTGGTGGCACCGCCGCGCCCTACCACGGCCTTCTTGATCTCGGCGGGTGGGTACTCGAAGATCTCCACGTTCGCGAGCGCCGCGGCGAGGAGGATCACGCCGCGCGCGTGCCCCAGCACGACGGTGGTGCGGACGTTCTTGGCGTAGAAGACATCTTCCACCGAGACGCAATCGGGCTTGTGGCGCTCGATGAGGCCGCTCACGTCCTCGTACAGCTCGCGAAGCCGTACGGGGAGAGGGTCGTGGGCCGTGGTGCGGATCACGCCGCACTCGATGAGCGAGAGGGAGCCGAACGGCTCGCCCGATACGACGCCGTAACCGGTGACGGCGGTGCCCGGGTCGATGCCGAGCACTATCACGGGTGCCGGCTCACGCGCCGGCCATTTCGGCCAGGTCGATGTCGAAGTTGGCGTCCACCTTCTGCACGTCGTCGAGATCCTCGAGCTCCTCCATCAGCTTGAGGAGCGACTCGGCGGTCTTCCCCTCGACGTGGATGGTGGTCTGCGGGATCATCGCGAGCTCCGCTTCCTTCGCCTCTATCCCCTTCTCCTCGAGCGCGGCTTTCACCGCGTGCAGCGTGGTGGGGTCGGTGGTGACCACGAACTGGTCGCCCTCGAGCTGGAGGTCTTCGGCACCCGCCTCGAGTGCGGCCTCGAGCGCAGCTTCCTCGTCGTAGCGGGTAGCGTCGATGTAGATCTGCCCCTTCCGGTCGAACATGAAGGCGACCGAGTTGGTGGAGCCGAGATTTCCGCCGCCGCGCGAGAGCTTGTGGCGGACGTCGGCCACCGTGCGCGTGGGGTTGTCGGTGAGCGTATGGATGAGGAGCGCTACGCCGCCGGGCCCGTAGCCCTCGTAGGTGATCTCCTGGTAGTCCACGCCCTCGAGCTCGCCAGTCCCCTTCTTGACCGCGCGCTCGATGTTGTCCTTGGGCATCGACGCTGCCCTGGCTGCGTCGATGGCGGTGCGGAGGCGCGGATTACCCGCCGGATCTCCGCCCCCCTGCTTCGCGGCGACGGTGATTTCGCGGATGAGCTTGGTGAACATCGCCCCCCGCTTCGCATCCGCGGCCGCCTTGTAGTGCTTGATCTGCTTCCATTTAGAGTGGCCTGCCATGTCGGGAATATACAACAAGAAAGCAGGGAACTGCGAGGGTTCAGGGCCGACGGGGTCAGGTCTTTGATTTCTAGTCCCGTGGGCGGCCGCCCACGGGACTAGAAATTAAAGACCTGACCCCGTCGGCCCCGCTTTCTCTCCTCGATCGCCCCATCTGGCGATTTTCTTGCAGCGAACACGAGAGAGAGGAGTCGAGCGGGCTCCGCGGCTCCTCTGATCGATCGCTCTTCACCTGATAGGACACGGTGAACGCATCCTCGTGCGCGTGCTCTCCGTTGTGGAGAGACGCGAGTGCAGCAGCCAAAGCTGATCATGCTTCACTACGGCCCAGCCCGGCCGCAGCACGAGGAGAGCGCCCCGGCGGCTACGCGGGGACAGAGCGGCGCTCCCTGAATTCGAGACAAACCAAGCTCTCCGTCGCGCGCGAGCGTGGGCCCGAGTGTGCCTTCGCCTCGGTCGCCGCCTCGCGTCGTGCGCATCCGATTGCCTTTCAACGCAACCCAGGAGGGTATGCCTATGTCGGAGCAATCGCG
>JBIQMO010000039.1:0-23607 GCA_044463245.1 Gemmatimonas aurantiaca | reverse complement strand
GGCAGTTCTCCGCGTCCTCTCGCAGTTCCCTCCGCGCCCTCCGCGTGCGCAGTTACGGCCCAGCGCGATGAACCCAGTCTCACCACCCCGACCTCAGCATGCAGAGTCTGAACGAGCTGCACCCGAGCCCTACGCCCAACGCACAGAGCGGCGAAGGAACGGCACCGTGGCCGGTCTCCTGCATCACGAAGGGGGTAGCCCTGCACCCACCTCGCGGGCGATGGAGGTCCATGCGGATGATCACTCGATTCAGGGACCGTGTAGATGCCGGTCGGGTACTGGCGCGGAAGCTCGACAGGTACAGGGGAAGGCCCGACCTGCTCGTGCTGGCGCTCCCGCGCGGAGGGGTGCCGGTGGCATTCGAAGTGGCGCGTGAGCTCGGAGCGCCGCTCGATGTGTTCGTCGTCCGGAAGCTCGGAATGCCGGGGCACGAAGAGTACGCGATCGGTGCCATCGCCAGCGGCGGCGTGCGGATCATCAACGAGGAAGCCATCCGGACGTTCGGGATCACCGATGCCGAGCTCGATGCGGTGACCATGGAAGAGCGCGTCGAGCTCGAGCGCAGGGAACGCCGCTACCGTGACGGACGACCGCCTCCGGAGATCGCAGGGAGGACGATCATTCTAGTGGACGACGGGCTCGCCACCGGCTCCACCATGCGCGCAGCGGTCGAGGCGTTGCGTGAGGAGAATCCCGCCCGATTGGTGGTCGCCGTCCCGACTGCCGCGCCCGAGACGTGCCAGGAGATCGGCAGGCTCGTGGACGACATGGTGTGCGCCATGACTCCCGAGCCCTTTTACGCTGTGGGGCTCTGGTACGAGGATTTTGGCCAGACCACCGACGAGGAGGTACACGACCTGCTCGCTCTGGCGGCTGGCGCCCCGCACGGTGCCACACGCAGTTGACTCGAATACATCGCGGCGAACGCCATGGGGTACTCTCGCGAGCGCGGTGAGTACGGGCGGCGGCGCGCTGTGATGGAGGTAGCACCAGATGGCGAAGAAGAGGAAATCGCGCGAGGACGAACGGCGCGCCGACAGCACGCATGAGGGGCGCGAGTCCACGCGACGCGACGAGCGAGAGAGCGGAATGCCGGGTGGCGGCGCGGGACGCCGCGACGACGTGGGGCGCACGGGCGTCTACCCGCAATCCGCTTCGGAACGGCCAGCAGCCGACGCGCCGACTCGTACGGAGAACGCGTGGGGACAGGGCGAGCGCGGCGCGGCGGGCTACGAGGACTCGGGCACGTCGGAGCTCGCCTCCTCGGAGGAGATAAGGCGGCGGGTCGAGCACGACCGGCGGAAAGCGGCTTCAGGTAGCGACGAAGCGCAGCGATGGAGTGACGAGCGACGATCGGGCAGCGCCGAGCTCTCCGAAAACGATGAGCGCGCCGGCAGCGATCAGCGCCCGCCCGGCGGTCAACGCTCCCGCGACGATCGCTCGAGGTAGCGCCCTCCCCCACTACCGTTACCGCGTCCCGGCAGGGCGCCCAGCAGTGCGCCCGCAAGCCCCAAGCTCACCACAGTGGCGAGCTCGCGGTGCGTGCGCAGCCAGAGCTCGAGGCTGAATGGACGCGCGCGGCTGTCGAAGCGGCCGTGCGCCCCATGGTCGCCAGGGAGCGGCTCCCAGAGGTTGTTCGGCCTGCCGGGATCCGCCGGTTCGTTGGTCTGCTGCGAGGCGAAACCTGTTTTCGCCAGGTACCTGTCCGCGTAGCCGGGTGCGAGCTTGTTGCCGTATACCGCCTCCACGCTCGGCCACCCGACGCTGATCTCCCTACCGCAGTCGTTGCGCGCGGCCCAGGCCACGGCATCGGCGCCTACTTCGGGCTCGAAGATAGGAGGGACAGGTTGCGGCTTGCGCGGGAGCCGGCTCTTCACCCAGGAGAATTGCGGCGTATTGAGCGCGGGCATGTGAACGAGCGTGACGCGCACGTTGCTCCGCTCGTGGATGAGCTCCGTGCGAAGCGAAGCCGTGAAGCCGAGTATGGCGTGCTTGGCCGCACAGTAGGCCGATTGCAGCGGGATGCTGCGGTAGGCGAGAGCGCTACTCACCTGGATGATGACCCCGCGGTCGCGAGCGGACATCCGCTTCAGCGCCGCGAGCGTCCCATGCACGTAGCCCATGTACGTGACGTTGGTGACGCGCTGGTACTCCTCGGCAAGCATCTCCCGCACGGGCGAGAACACCGATACCATCGCGTTGTTCACCCATATGTCTATCGGACCGAGCTCCGCCTCGGCTTCCGCGGCGGCGCGCTCCACAGCGGCGGCATTCGAGACGTCTGTCGGAATGACCAGGCCCTTCCCTCCCAGCCGCTCGCAGTCGCGCCTGGCGCCCTCGAGACCGTCCCTACCGCGCGCCAGAAGCGCCACGGCCGCGCCATCGCGTGCGAAGCGCCTCGCGATTGCGCGACCGAGGCCCGCCGATGCGCCCGTGACGACAACCACCTCTCGTTCGCTCATCGCATGACACTCCTCGGGCAATGGACAGGCGTCGTGCGCCACCGGAGTTGGTGGCGCACGCCCCGCTGCCATTCAGTTCATCGCAGAGGGTATGCCCGAGTGCCGCGGCGCGGCGAAGAGCGTGGAGGGCCGTGCCTCAGGGGCGGAAGTGCCCGAATCCGTCCTCGGCGCCGTCCTTCGTCACGTTCGTCTGCGAGCTGCCGTCGCTGTTCATCACGTAGATCTCCTCGTCGCCGTCCCTTCTCGAGTCGAAGATGATCTGCGCGCCGCTGGACAACCACGAAGCTCGCCCGTCGAAGGCGCTGTTGTTGGTGAGCCGGGTGGCATTCGAGCCGTCGGCGTTCATGACGTAGATCTCGAAATCCGCCTGGTTGACGCTCGCAGGGTTCGCCGCGTCGCGCGTGGATTGGAAGACGATCTTGGAGCCATCGGGCGACCATGACGGATCCTGATCGGCCCAGGCGCCATTGGTGAGGCGGGTGATCCCGCTTCCGTCGGCGTTCATCACGTATAGCTGGTCGGTGCCATCCCGGTTGGACTGGAAGACGATCTTCGAACCATCGGGCGACCAGCTCGGTGTGTTTGCGAATGCTCCGTCGGAGGTGATCGCCTCCTGACCGCTGCCGTCTGCGTTCATGACCCAGATCTCCGCCTTGTCGAGCGCTCCGCCCGCGTCGCGTGTGGAGGTGAAGGCGATCTTGGAGCCATCGGGCGACCAGGCTGCGCGGCCGTTCTGCCCGGGCGTCTCGGTGAGGCGCGTGGCGTTGGACCCATCGGCATTCATTACCCAGATGTCGAGCCCCATGCTGGTCCGGCTGCGCGTGGATGAGAATGTGATCTTGGAACCGTCCGGCGACCACGCCGGGAGCGTGGAGAAGTTGGGGTCTGCGTCGTGCGTGAGCTGCTTCACGTTGGTCCCATCGAGCATCATGGTGAAGATGTTGAACGCCCCGTCCCGACTGCTCGCGAATACCAGCGAGGGCGAGACACAGGTCACCTGGAAGCTCACTTCCACGTCCTGCCCCGAGGCGACATCTACGTTCACTGGGTTGTCGCCGGAAACGCTGCAGTTGCTCCCGAATCCGGAGAGGAGCACGGAGTGCGCGCCTGCGCTCACGGAGATCGAGACATCCCCATTCGCCGCGACGTCCTGCCCGTCGCCATTGTCCACGGTGACCACGTAGCTTGCCGCGTCCGTTCCGGGACCGGTGCTCGAGACGCTCACCGTAACGGACCCGGCATCCGGCCCTGTGCCGTTGTCGTCACCGCAGGCGGCCAGCGCTATAGCCACCGCGAGAGCGCAGATGAAGCGTGCGGCAGTACGAACGGTAAAGGAACTCTTCATGAAATGACTCCCTCCAGAGGTCGTGCTCGATGATGTACGATCCGGCGGGTGCTACTGGGCGCACCCGTGCCATCGGGATGTAACCGGCGCCACCAGCCTCGGCAAACACGGTACCACCGCGGCGTGACCGACAGGTTCGTCACCGGAGAGGCGAGCGACACGGCCGCGGAGTCGTCCCGGAAGGCGCTCCGGCTCAGCGTGACGGGGAGCCCGGGGAGCCGCGGGACAGCTGTCAATGGCGTTCATGAGACAACATCTGACGGTCAGCAACACAGCCATGTAACGGCCTGGACCATGTGACATCTCGCAGCTTGCGTGCCGCGTGCCGTGGCCGGCCGTAGTCGGCGCCGTGTCCGTGCTGGATCCAGCCCGACTCGTACCACGTCGTGAAGTGACCGGCAGTGCATCGCTCCCGCTCCGGGAGCGATGCGAAGAGGGGGAGCCGGCGATCTTCAGCCGCGCTCCCCCTTCGCCATTCTTCTGCTATCTCTATCACTCCCTGCCCCTACCCCTCTGTTCGCTCTGACGATCACGATCGGAGCGCGACTTCTCCATATCGCGATCGCGTCCGCTGTGCTCGCGCCTGCCTTCGCCGCTCTCACGGGAGCTTGCGCTCCTCTGGTTGTGCGAGCCGCCTCGTTCGCTGCGCGACCTCGAGCTGCTGTCGCTCTTCTTGTGCTCCGCCATCGTGTACCTCCGCGGCATGTGCGCTTCCGCGCATTCGGACTCCGCGCGCGGCAAGCCAGCCGCGCTCTGACGCAGCCCGGTGCGCGCTGGCGCAGCAAGACACGTGCTGACCGTAGCGCACCGGCGCGAATGTCGCCCGCGATGCAACGAGTCGGAACCGCGGTACGCGCTATGCCACCCTCTCCCCCCGAGTACATGAACGAAATCGCGATGTCGAACGAGTTGTGAGGTAGTAGAGATGGCACATCAGGAGCACGACAGCGGGCTCTCCAAGGGGACCGAGCATGGTGGCAGTCCCGGAGTGCTGCGCTTCGAGTTTGGCGGCCGCTCCGATTCCAGGCTGAAGCGAATCGACTGGGACGAGTGGTTCGCGCCCTTCGACGAGCGCGACCTCGTGTTCGTCTTCCAGGAGCATCGGGCCGACGGAAGTCAGAGCAACTTCTTCCACCTCGACAACCCCAATCGCGAGCACTCCTGAGCCTCTCGATCCGCAGCGCGGCCGGCGCGTTCGGACTCGAACGCTACTCGATCGACTTCTGACGCGACACGAAACGGCTCGCGCGCGACTTGTATCAACGCTCCCGCTGCGCGGAGCGCGCGAAAGGGTTTGCGGACCTGCTCCGCGCCGGGACTCAAAGACATGGAGGTAGACATGGCGTACCGCGACTACGAGTTCGATCGCGACTACGGCAACCGCGGAAGCTGGCGGGGCCGCGGCGAGTACGATCGAGATCGATGGTACGGCGGCGGGTACGGCGCCGGCGGCTACGGTGACTGGGATCGCGGATGGAACCGGGCGAGCTACGGCGGCTGGGGCTCCAGCGCGAACAACCCGGATTACAACTACGGCGGCAACTATGGCGGCAACTACGGCCGCGGCGAGCCGTGGTATGGCGGCTATGGTAGCCAGGGGATGGAGCGCGGCTACGGCAACCAGAACTTCGAGCGCGGCTATGGTGGTTACGACCGCGGCTATCCCGGCTACGGCGGGTATGGCTACGGCGGTTACACCGGCTACGGCGGGTACGGCGCCTACGGCGGCGGGTATGGGAACAACGCCGAGGAGTGGCGCGGTGGGAGCACGATGGGCTACGAATCCGGCACGTCGCGCTACCAGGACCAGGGTCGCCAGAACCAGGGGAGCTGGGGGCGGCAACAGAACTACTCCGGCCGCGGCCCACGCAACTACCAGCGCTCGGATGACCGCATCGAAGAGGACGTGAACGAGGCGCTCACCCGCCATCCCGGGTTCGACGCGAGCGAGATCGAGGTCCGGGTCCAGAATGGCGAGGTCACGCTCACGGGTACGGTCGACAGCCGTCAGGACAAGCGTATGGCCGAAGATGCAGCCGAGAGCTGCTCCGGAGTGCGCGACGTCCACAACCAGCTCCGCGTTTCCAGCGCAGGCTCGCGCAATGCCGATCGCGAGGTGACTCGCACCCCGGCGCAGGAAGGGCGCGCGAGCGGCGAGTCGCGCAGCGGATCGCGCCAGACAGCGTCATCGCGCTCGTCCAAGTAGAACCAGGTCGCTAGCGAACGGCGCCCGCACGGCGTCGTGGCGCTCGGGAAGGCGCGTCGTTTCATGGGGCGGCGCGCCCTCCCGCGATAGCGCCCGCTCAGGAGCCCGTTCGCTGGAACGGCCACGGTGGCGCGCGCTGGGCGGTGGTGGTCGCACCGAGCCACACATCGGCGATCTTCTGCGCGACCTCCCAGGGCGAGCTGTTCGAGATGTTGGTAAGTACGATCACGCTCAGCCGCTGGTCGGGATAACGTATGATCGCGTTCGTGAAACCACGCGTCTCGCCATTGTGCGTGAGACGCGTGCGCCCGCGGTCCTCGTCCACGAACCACCCAAACCCGTAGCTCGTCTTCTCACCATCATCCAGCACGAAGGGAGTCCACGAGAGCTTGCGCGCCTCGGCGCTCACCAGTGCATGACTCTCGAGTGCGCGGTCCCACTTCACCAGATCCGATACGGACGTGTAGATCCCTCCATCGCCGAGCACCGCGCTCGTCGGGCTCTGGTCGGTGCGAGCGTAGCCGTCGCCGCGGCGGCTGTAGCCGTATGCCCGGTTCGGCACGGTGGAGATGCCCTGCTCGTACGCCACCGAGCCATCCATGCCGAGCGGCGCGAATATGCGGTCGTGCAGAAAGCGCGCGAAGGGCTCGCCGCTCACCCGCTCGACTATGAGCGCAAGCACCGCGTACCCCGAGTTGCTGTAGCGGAACGCCGAGCCGGGAGGAAAGTAGGTACTGTCCGCGCGCCCGATCAGCGCCAGCACGTCGCGATCCTTCACCTGCTCGGTCGCCGTGTCGGGGACGAAGTCCTCGTACGCCCACAGACCGGAGGTGTGCGTCAGCAGGTGCCGCACGGTGATGCCACGGCCGTACGCTGGGAAGCCGGGAAGGATGTCGCTTACGCGATCGTCGTAGTGGAGCTTCCCATCCTGCACGAGCAGCATTATCGCCGTGGCGGTGAACTGCTTGGTCAACGATGCGAGACGATAGTCCGTCTGCGCGGTGGCACGCACTCCTCCCTCGACGTCGGCCAGCCCGTAGGAGTGCATGTAGGCGACCTTGCCATCGTGGATGACGACCACGCTGCCGCCCGGACCAGCGGGATCGTCGTACTTCGCCATCAGGGAGTCCACCTTGTGCCCGTTCGCCGCTGGCCGACTGGCGGAAGAATCGGCGCGTAGTGCGCCTCGCTGCGTCGCACGCGCACATCCGGATGCCAACGCGAGTACGATCGCGAGCCACGACGAAGATGAGGTTCCAGGGGTCATCCCGTAGCATGTCAGGACGGCGCCCCGAATCGCAAGAGCGCCGTGCTCGAATGGGTGCGCTGGCGCAGCGCGCGCGCGGGGGCCAACTTTGCTCGTCCCACTTCCCTCTCCCCGCCCGCGATCATGCCCCTCCGCTCCTCGCATCCTGGCTCCCCGCGCCCGAGCGTCGCTCTGACGACCATCGCGCTCGCCGTCGTCTCGCTGTCCGCGTGCGGACGCGGCGTGAGAAGCGATCCCGGTCCCGCGCGGCCGGCGTTCATCACCATCCCGCAGATGAGCGGTACCACGGCCCTCCTACAGGCCATCAGCGTC
This sequence comes from Gemmatimonas aurantiaca, assembly GCA_044463245.1. Lineage (GTDB taxonomy): Bacteria > Gemmatimonadota > Gemmatimonadetes > Gemmatimonadales > Gemmatimonadaceae > JADGGM01. Next base: position 16,015 of record JBIQMO010000039.1, on the reverse strand, counting down.
GTGGACTCGCAGGTGGTGTGGGTGAGTGGCCATGAGGGGACGTACGTGCGCACCACGGACGGCGGCGCCACCTGGCACGCGGCCATCGTCCCCGGCGCGGACTCGCTGCAGTTTCGCGATGTGCACGCCGTGAGCGCGGACACCGCCTACCTCATGAGCGCCGGCGACGGTGAGCTGTCGCGGATCTACAAGACGACCGACGGCGGCGCGAGCTGGAAGCTGCAATACACCAACCGCGAGCCGAAGGGCTTCTACGACTGCATGGCCTTCTGGGATTCCGAACACGGCATCGCGATGGGCGATGAAGTGGGCGGAAGGTTCCCCATCATCTTCACCGACGACGGCGGCGCCCACTGGCGGCCAATCGACCCGGCCGTGCTTCCGCCAGCGCTACCCGGCGAGGGGAGCTTCGCGGCCAGCGGCAGCTGCGTGGTGACGCGCGCTCCCGGCATCGCGTGGATAGGCACCGGGAACTCCAGCGCCTCGCGCGTCATGCGTACCGCTGATCGCGGGCGCAGCTGGAGCGTCGCGACTACGCCCATCCCTTCGGGCGAAGGAGTCGGCATCGCCTCCGTCGCCTTCCGCGACGATCTCCACGGAGCGGCACTGGGTGGCTCGATGATGGATACCTCGGCGCGCGCCGACAATGTGGCCCTCACCTCGAACGGAGGAAGGAGCTGGACCATGGTGGGTCGCGCCCCGTTCGCGAGCGCGATCTACGGCGCGACCTACGTGCCGGGCACCCGCATCCCGACTCTCGTGGCCGTGGGCCCCGGCGGAGCTGCTGCATCGTTCGACGAGGGACGCGACTGGACACCGGTGGACACGAGCGCCTACTGGGCGGTGGGCTTCGCATCGCCCGTGGCCGGATGGGCGGTGGGTCCCCGCGGACGGATCAAGCGCCTGGCACTGACGAACGGGCGCTGAGTGGAGTCGCGCTCCGGGCGCGCGGAGCCATTGTAATCCCGATCACTCGCGGCGCCAGTACGCGTCGCCGATGCTCCTCCGTACCTGGCTCTGGCGGACACTGCACGGCAGGGAGGGCCTGCCTCTTGCACCTGCCTGCTGCGGCGGTGGCCCGTCATCGTGGGCCAGCTGCAGTGGCCCGCATGCTATTCGTCGTTCCTGATGTCTTCTGCCGCACTTACGCGCCTCGGCGCTGATGTACGCGAGATGCTGCACGAGCAGTTGGAGTTCCGCGAGCTCCTCCTGAGCATCGTGCGCCGCGACCTTCTCATTCGCTACAAGCAGACGATAATGGGCTTCGGCTGGGCGATCTTCATGCCCGTGCTGAACACCATCATCTTCTCGGTCATCTTCACCAGGGTCACGCGCCTCGATACGGGCGGAATCCCCTACCCGATCTTCGCGTTCACGGGGCTGCTCCCGTGGAACTTCTTCGCGACGTCGCTGCGATTCTCCGTTGCTTCGCTTACCAGCAACAGCGCGCTCGTCACGAAGGTGTACTTCCCACGCGAGCTCTTCCCGGTCTCGGCCGTACTGGTTTCCCTGATCGACTTCGCGGTGGCCTTCCTCGTGCTGGCGGCCATGATGGTGTATTACCGGACGGGCATCACCTGGGCGATACTCTTCCTCCCCGTCGTGCTCCTCGTACAGGTCGCCTTCACCGTGGGCGTGGGACTCCTGCTCTCGATGGCGAACCTCTTCTACCGCGATGTGAAATACCTCTTCGAGGTCGTCATCACCGTGTGGATGTTCGCGACATCGGTGGTGTATCCCGTTCACCTCGTGGGAGGGAGACTCGCGAAGGTTCTCATGCTGAACCCGATGACGCCGATCATCGACGGATACCGCTCCGTGCTGTTGCGTGGCACGCTTCCCGATCCGGGACCGTTCGCGGCCGCCGCCGTGCTGTCGCTGGTGGTGCTCGCCATTGGATGGGTAGTCTTTCACCGGATGGAGTTTCGCTTTGCGGAAGAGATCTGATCCCTCCGAGCCTGCCGTCGTTTTCGACGGCGTCTGGAAGAAGTTTCGCCGCGGCGAGCGCGCGGACAGTCTTCGCGACCTCATCCCCGCGATGACACGCCGAATCGTGCGCGGGCGTCCGCCGGCGGACGAGCTGGAGGATGGCAGTGGCGACTTCTGGGCGGTCCGCGACGTCTCCTTCGAGGTGCGCCCGGGCGAGGCGCTGGGGATCATCGGTCCCAACGGCGCCGGGAAGTCCACGATCCTCAAGCTCCTCACCAAGATCCTCAAGCCGACGCGTGGTACCTCCAGGGTGTATGGACGTACTGGCGCGCTGATCGAGGTCGCTGCCGGCTTCCATGCCGATCTGACCGGGCGCGAGAACATCTATCTGCAGGGCGCCATCCTCGGCATGAAGCGCAGAGAGATCGCGCGTACGATGGACGACATCATCGACTTCGCCGACCTGGGCGAGTTCATAGACACGCCGGTGAAGCGCTTCTCGAGTGGGATGAGCGCGAGGCTCGGCTTCTCGATCGCGGCGCACCTCGACCCCGACGTGCTCATCATAGACGAGGTACTGAGCGTGGGCGACATGGCGTTCCAGCAGCGCTGCCTCGACAGGATGAAGCTCTTCAAGTCCCGTGGGGTGGCGATCGTCTTCGTGTCGCACAACCTGCAGCAGGTGGCGACGCTCTGCGACCGCGGGATCTACCTCCTGCGAGAGGTGAAGGCGCAGGGACCGGTGAACGATGCGCTGGCCGCTTACGTGAACGGCACCGAGGCGCTGCGCGACACGGGCGCAGGCACGGAGATCGAGATCACCGACGCGACGCTCACGGACTCGAATGGCGAACCGGTCACGTCGGTCGAGCCGGGAGCGCCACTCCGCCTCACGGTGAACTACGCGGCTCACGACGAGCTGAGCGACTTCCACTTCGGCTTCGTCATCTACCGCTCCACCGACAACATGATCATCTACGATGGCGGCGTGGAGGGCGAGGAAGTCGGGTTGGACACGGTACACGCGGGCCAGAACATCCGCCTCGACTTCGACTTCAACGCGCACCTCATCCGCGGACGGTACCATATCCAGGTCCACGTCTTCCACAACCCGAGCCAGGTGCACCTGTGCAAGTACTCACCAGCCGCGTCGTTCGGGATCTCGGAGTCTCGATCGTACTCCGGCATAGCCGACGTCGAGCTGAACTGCGCTCCAGCCAGGCCGGCGCTCTCGCGCGACTCGGCCGTGAGGCCGGCGAGCGGGTGGTGAGACGGCCGCTCGAGTCGGGATGAGCTCGCAGTCGCCGGAAGTCTCCGTCGTGATCCCCTGCTACTCGCAGGCGCACCTCCTTCCGGAGGCGATCGAGAGCGCGCTCGCGCAACGCGGTGCCACTGTGGAGATCGTGGTGGTGGACGACGGCTCGCCCGACGATGTCCGTGCCGTGGTGGAGCGCTACCCGGGCATTCGCTACGTTCGGCAGCCGAACCGAGGGCTATCGGCCGCACGCAACACCGGTCTCCGTGAAAGCACCGGCGAATTCCTGGCATTCCTCGATGCCGATGACCGGCTCCTTCCGGGCGCGCTCGCTGCGGGGCTCGCGTGCTTCGCGGAGCACCCAGACAGCGTGTTCGTTTACGGCGACTTCCGATTCATGAGCGAGGGTGGTGCCCCGCTCGACAGGCGCGTGCGCCCGCCGCTCGATGTGGACCTCTACGGCGGCATGCTCGTCCGCAACCACATCGAGATGATCTCCACGGTGCTCTTCCGTCGCAGCGTTCTGGAGCACGAAGGTGTCTTCGACACCACGCTGCGCTCGGCCGAGGACTACGAGCTCCTGATGCGCCTCGCGCGGCGCTACCCGACGAGCTTTCATCGCAGGCTAGTCGCCGAGTATCGCCGCTACCAGCGCCAAGGTGCGAGTCTCTCGCAGAATCCCGCGGTGATGCTCCGCTCCACCTTGCGGGTACTCCGCCAGCAGCGCCGCTTCGTCCGCGGGAACGAGTTCTACGAACGGCAGCTCGCCGAAGGGACACGTTTCTTTCAGGACTTCTACGGGGGCGAGCTCGTGAGTGAGGTGCGTGCGCTCGCGCGGCGCCACCGGTGGCTCGCGGCCCTGCGTGGCACGATTGTTCTGCTGCGGTTCTACCCGCGCGGAATCATCGAGCGGATTCTCCAGCGCGCCCGGACGGCCTTCCACCTCGCACACGGGTGACTCCGCGCTCGACGTGAGCGCCCGCTGCGGAAGCGTTGGCACGCCTGACGGGCCGCGGCACGGAACCTGACGTCTCCACCGTGACCCGTTGGACCATTAGCTGGAAGGTGCCCGCAGTCATGAGTATCACGGCGCCAGTGGCCCGAGTTGCAGTCGTCATCCCGTGCTACAAGCAAGCTCACTTCCTCGGCGACGCTATCGAGAGCACACTGAATCAGACCCTCACGCCGTCGGAGGTGGTAGTTATCGACGACGGCTCCCCCGACGATGTTCACGGTGTCGTGTCCCGCTTCCCGGGTGTGAGATACATCCGCCAGAAGAACATGGGGCTCTCGGCGGCGCGTAACACGGGAATCCGTGAGACCGGGAGCGAGCTTCTCGTGTTCCTCGATTCCGACGACCGTCTGCTACCGAACGCCCTCGAGCGCGGGGTGACCTTCCACGCCCGTTACCCCGGATGCGGCTTCGTTGCCGGTCGGATGCACCTGATCAGGGCCGATGGCTCGCGTCTTCGTTCGTGGCAGCCATTCCCCGCCACCAACGATCAGCTCGCGCAGCTCCTGATCAATCACTGCGGCATCTATCCGCTCACGGTCATGTATCGGCGCTCCGCCATCGAAGCGGCTGGGGGCGGCTTCGACACCTCACTCCGCTCCGCCGAAGACTGGGACATGGACATTCGTATAGCGCGGCGCTTTCCGTTCCACCTGTACGACGAGCCGATCGCCGAGTACAGGAAGCACGGCAGCAACATGACCGGCAACGCACCGGTCATGATGAAGTCCATCCTCTGCGTACTGCGTCGGCAGCGCGAGCTCACGAAGCGAATGCCCCACCTCGAGCCCGCGCGGCGCCAGGGGATAGCGCGGGTGCACTGGTACTTCACCGAGCCGGTGATCACGGCAATCCACCAGGACGTCGCCGCACGGCGCTGGAAGCCAGCGATCTCCAAGAGCTGGACCCTTCTCAGGTGGCATCCGCACGTGCTGGTGGAGCGTGCGGCTCTCAAATGGGAGAAGCTCACCACCTCGCGAGCCGAGCGCGATGGAGAAGGGATGGCGCGTGTGAGGCACACCGCTCCATGAGCGGTATGCCTGGCTCGGATCGCCGGGGAGTTGCGTAGAGGGGTATCGCGAGAGCAGCTTCAACGCGATGCCCCACCCTCGTGATCCCTCCCGTCCAAACGCTCCCGTCGAGACAGACGTACCCCTCAGTGGGTCCCTCTACGAGAGCGCTCCGCTCGCGGTGCCGGCGGGCATCGCCGACCGCCTCCGCGTCGCCTTTCAGGGTGAGCCGGGCGCCTTCAGCGAAGACGCGATCCACGCTCTCTGGGGTCCGCTCGCGGAGCCGGTTCCCATGCCCACCTTCGCGGCCGTCATGGACGCGACGGAAGCGGGTGAGGTGGATTTCGGCCTCCTCCCCGTGGAGAGTACGATCGTGGGTGACGTGAGCTCCGCGTACGATCTCCTCGCGCTGCACGACTACCTGGTGATCGCCGCGGAGGTGGTTCTCCCGATGCAGCTCGCCGTACTGGGGCTCCCCGGTGCCACCCTCGCCGAGGTACGCACGGTGGCGAGCCACCCGCTGCTCCTGGAGCAGTGCGTCTACTTCTTCGAGCGGCACCGGACGATCCGTGCCGAGTCGGCCGATGACAGCGCTGGAGCCGCGAGAGAGGTTGCCGATCGCGGCGACCCTTGCCGCGCCGCCATAGCGAGCCGTCGAGCCGCGGAGGAGTACGGACTCGATGTGCTGGTGGACGGAGTGGAAGACCGGCCCGATTCACAGTTCCGCTTTCTGGCCGTTGCACGCGAGCCATCGTCGGTCCCGGATTCCGCGACAGCCCGCACCGCGGTTTGCTGCGTCTTTCCCGACGCAGCGGGCTCGCTGGTCAACGGACTTCGCCCGATAGCGGATGCATCGTTCAGGATCACGCACCTGGCTGCACGCCCCACGCGCGAGCCGTGGACCTATCGCTTTTTTCTGGAGTTCGAGCACCCGGCGTTCGACGCACGCGCCGCATCGGCACTCGTCCAGCTCCGGAATGCGTCGCTCGAGTATCGTTTGCTCGGTACCTACGCCAAGTGGACGAGCGATGGGCGAGACGATCCCCCCTCGCTGTCGGGGCGATAGCCGAAGCGAGAAGTACTGAAGAGCGCGCTGTAGAGGAAGCGCGGCCGGCCGCCGCGAGCGCCTTCTTGACGCCACCACACATCCCAGTTAAGGTGTGGCCCGCTGTGCACGATACCCGAGCGCTGTTGCCGGGTATCGAACGGCTCCGGCGTCTGGTTCGCCACGTGTGTGTGGCAGGAGGGCACTATGCTGCGGTACGTGTCTTCACCGACCCTCGCGGTCATGTCGTTCGCGATCGTCATCTCGGCCACCGGTTGTCGCGACACCCCTCCGCCCACGGCGCCCACCCTGCTCGGCGCCAGAAGTTCGTCCAACAAGGCCACACTCGACATCGCCGACGACGGCAGTACCGTCCGCGGTACCGTCACCTCCAACCGCGGTGGCATCAGCTGCATCATCCCTGGCTCCCCAGGCGCGGGGCTCCAGGGTAAGTGCTCGCAACACTTCAACACCGGAACTGTAGTGACCCTCAAGGCGGCTCCGTCGGGAACGGGCAGCCGCGTAACATGGTCGGGCTGCACGGGCGCCACGGACGACCCGTTGGCGTGCGAGGTGACGCTCGACTTCTCTCGTACGGTGAAGGTCACCTTCTCCCCTCCTGCACTGAGTCAGACGCTCACCGTGACATCTGGCGCCGAAGGGAGTGGTCGGGTCACCTCGAGCATCTCCGGGATCGACTGTACCATCACCGGCGGCTCCGCCGCGTCCACGGGGTGCAACGCCTCCTTCCCGACCGGTACCTCCGTGACGCTCTCGGCGACGGCAGCGAGCGGCAGCTACCTCAAGGCGTGGGCGGGCGCGGGCTGCGACGCGTCCGGAACGGGAGTCGGTACGACGTCCGGCAAGTGTACGCTCACGATGGACCAGCCGCGCAACATCGTGGTGAGCTTCGGTCAGGCATCCTCCGCTGCCACACTCGGCCGCTGGGATGCGCCCATCTCCTGGCCCGCCGTGGCGATCCACTCGAGCGTGCTTCCCAACGGGCGCGTGATGACGTGGGGGCGCTCCGATCACGCGCCGCAGATCTGGGATCCAGCGAGTTCGGCGAGCTTCACGAGCACTGCGCGACCCGCCGACCTCTTCTGCAGCGGGCACGCCTTCCTCCCCGACGGACGCCTACTGGTCGCGGGAGGCCACAGCGGTACCGACAACCAGGGGATTCGCGACACGGAGATCTTCGACTATCGCACCAACAGCTGGACCGACGGCCCCGACATGCAGAACGGCCGCTGGTACCCGACGAACACCACGCTCGCGAACGGCGACGTCCTTACGCTCTCGGGCGGCGACACCACTCAGCAGCGCAACCTGATCCCCGAGGTATGGCAGGCCAATGGCAGCTGGCGCGCGCTGACCACCGCTTCGCTATACCTACCGTACTACCCGTGGATGTTCGTCGCACCAGACGGGCGTGTCTTTGCAGCCGGCCCCAGCCAGACCACGTACTTTCTCGATCCCACCGGTACCGGCCGCTGGACCGCCGGCTCGTCGAGCCGCTTCGGCAACCGCGATTACGGCTCGGCGGTGATGTACGACGCGGGGAAGATCCTGATCGTGGGAGGTGGATCGCCCACCAACACGGCCGAGGTGATAGACATCAACGCGGGCACCGGAACGTGGCGATCAGTCGCGTCGATGGCCGTTGCGCGTCGGCAGACGAACGCCACGCTCCTCGCGGATGGCAAAGTACTCGTCACGGGCGGGACCAACAGCTCCGGCTTCAATACCGCTCCCACGGACACGCGAGTGCTCGCCGCCGAGGTCTGGGACCCGGCCACCGAGAAGTGGACCACACTCGGAAGGATGACCCACAACCGTCTCTACCACTCCACCGCTCTCCTTCTTCCGGATGCGCGGGTGTTGTCGGTTGGAAGCGGCCAGCCGGCAGCGAGCGGACTCACCGACGATTACACCGCCGAGATCTTCTCACCACCATACCTCTTCAACGCGGATGGTACGGCGGCGACCAGGCCAGCGATCTCCTCGGCGCCATCCAATGTGGGATACGGGCAGAGCTTCACCGTGCAGTCGGCGGACGCCGCCAGCATCGCGAAGGTGACGTGGATCCGACTCGGCTCGGTGACGCACGCGTTCAACCAGAACCAGCGGATGAACTACCTGCCTTTCAGCGTATCTGGTAGTGGAACGCTCACCATCACTGCGCCGGCGACAGCCAGCCTCGCGCCTCCAGGCCACTACATGCTCTTCATAATCGACGGACGCGGCGTTCCCTCCGTGGCGAAGATCGTCCAGATAAGCTGACCGGTGACTCGGATCGGCCGAGTGACCAGTTCGAAGAGATGAAAGCCCAGTCGTCACTCCGGCTGGGCTTTCATCACTCCAGTCACGCTCACCTCGACTGCGTATCCTTCGATCGAGTCGGGGAGCGCTCTTCGCAGCGAGTCAGTCATGCGCTCGATCATCACGTAAACCGTAGGGGCGCCGTTCCTCTCTCCCCGGCCGACCCCCACCACACCGGGGATGGCCATGAGTGAGTCGGTATGGCGTTTCAATACCTCGCTGATCGATGGCAATTCGCTCCTCCTGGCGCCGCCGCCAGACGACCCTCGCGAGCCGCAGGCGGCGAACGCCACGAGCATGATGGCAAATGCAACGACGCGGATCACCTTCCGTCGATCGTCACTCCGAGCGCGGAGAGCACCGCGTCGATCGGGTTGCCGATAGTCGAAGTCTGACCGCCGGCGAAGAGGAGCGCTACAGGATAGGCACTCGCGTCATCCGTGACGATCAACGATCCGGAGTCGCCCGCCTTGCTGAAAGCACCCTTCTTGCCGCTCACGACCACCTGATTCACGAAGGTGGCCACACCGCTCTCGTACTGCACCCTGACTGTCGCATCGACGGACGCGACCGATCCGTGCGTGCACTTGGTGGTCCGCCCGCACTTCTGAACGAGCATGCCTATCGTCGCCGCCTTCGTGGTGCTGTTCGGTACACCGTAGCCACCGCTGAAAGTGCCATTGCCTACGAGGCTCGTCGTCGTGCTGGCGATCGCGGCATCCACCGTGTTGTTCCCACTGAAGTTGATTCTCACGAATTGCGCCAGCGTCCCTATCGAGCTGTTCGCCGGGATGCTGCACTGCGGGCTGGTATCGTAGCGACCCGGCTGCAGGATGTCCTCACCGATGCTCGCCGCATTCTGCCGCGCCAGCACATGGTTGTTGCTCAGGATGTAGACACTTCCACCCTTCGTGACGCGGGCGCCGAGCGTGCCCGCGGCGCATTCGTTCTCGTTCCCGATGGACACGCCGGTCGGTACCGGGCGCGCGAAGGTAGCCGTGGGATCGGTGCTGCCACCGCCGCCAGGCTTCCCCTTGGCACCGGGCTTCGCACGCGGGAGGACCGCCGAGAACGGCCCCGTGGGCATCAGCTTCACGGGGATCCCGTCGAGCGCGCGAGGGAGTCCGCCGATCGCGCCGTTCGCGGTCATGATCACGACCGCCGGCGATCCATCATCCGTGAGCCCGACACCGATGCCCTCCACACCGTGCTTCGCCATCATTCGCGCTTCGTACTTGGAACGCGCGGCCATGGCCGCACGGAGATCCGGCCCCTGTTGCCCACCGCGGGCGAGACTCGGTGTGAGATCTCTCGGGGCGGCTGGGCTGGTGCTGTCGTTACATCCGGCAGTCACTGCCAAAGCGAGGACGAACGCGACTCTCAGCGTGAGCACGGCGCTTCTGCGTGACCCTGGCATTGTACACACCTCGGCTGATGGAAGGTGGGTGCCGTCGGTGGGCGGCACGTTTGCGAGGGCTAGCTTACCGCTTCCGGAATCGATCCACCAGACGGTACGCCGTACTCCTGTTCGTGGCGCACATCGCGCCAAGCGAACTCGGCAGGTGGAGCAGCTTCCGTCCGATCAGGAAGCGCGAGCTGATCATCGGGCTGGTTGAGGTTCGGCTCGTAGAGGCCGGTCGTACTATTGCGCTCGCGCGAGGAAAAGTGAAAAGTGGTGCGCCGGCTCCGACCGGATGAGCGGAGTGGTGGGAACGATGGCGCGCGGGTCTGGTGCACGCGCTGCCTGCTCGATGGGCACTCCGCGGGAGGGCGTGCTGCATGCGCACGGAGAGCACCACACGGATCGCCAGGACGTTACTGGCGGTTCTCGCGTTCGCCGCCTGCTCGTGCGGGGAGTCGCCGACGAGCGGCTCCGGTGAGCAGCATGGCCAGGACAGCCACTTCGTCTCGCCCTCCGGGTCAGCGCAGGCGACGGGGAGCTCGGTAGACCCCTGGGACCTGGCCACCGCGCTCGCCGGCGCCAGTGGGCGAGTGCATCCGGGCGACACGCTCTGGCTGAGGCAGGGCACCTACAGCGGCAACTTCAACAGCACGCTCTCCGGCAGCTCGAGCGCACCGATCATCGTGCGACAGTACCCGGGCGAGCGGGCCACCATCAACGGCACGATGAACGTCAATGGCCTCTACACCTGGTACTGGGGCTTCGAGGTGGCCAACACGAGTACGAGCACCATCGACATCATGGGGATCAACTCCCGCTGCCCGGGCTGCCGCTTCATCAACCTCGTCATCCACGATCACTCGGGTAACGGACTCGGTATGTGGGCAGAGGGGCCCGATCAGGAAGCATATGGGAACATCATCTACAACAACGGCTTCCGCGGGCAGGGCGCCGGCCAGAATGCGCACGGCATCTACGGCCAGAATCGTACGGGTTCGCAACGAATCCTGAACAACATCATCTTCAATCAGTTCGGCTACGGCGTCCACGTGTACGGCTCCGACAAGGCAGCGCTCAACAATTACAGAATCGAGGGCAATACCGCGTTCGACAACGGTCTCGGAGGTCGCCTCGGGATGGCGGGCGGCATGGACTATCAGGTCGGGGGTGAATCGCCGCTGCAGAAGCTCGTCTTCACGGAGAACAACAGCTACCGAAACACGAGCCTGCGAGCCGACAATACCGCATGCCTCGGCTACGATTGGGGTCCGCTCAACTATGGCGGGGAGATCACCGACAACTACTTCGTCGGCCGGCTACTGATCGTGCAATGGGGGAGTCTCGATACCGCGCGCAATACCGTGATCGAAGCGCAGGCGCCGCCAGGGTTGCGCGTACTGGTTCAGCCCAACAGCTACGAGCCCGGACGGGCGAACGTCATCGTATACAACTGGTCGCACCAGGCGAGTGTGGAGTTGAATCTCTCCGGCATACTGCAGCACGGCCAGGCATACGAGGTCCGTGACGCGGAAGACTTTTTCGGCCCACCTGTTGCCAGCGGTCGCTACGCGGGAGTCGCGATCGACATACCGCTCGGCGGGTCTAGTGTCGCAAGCTCGATCACCGGCCTCGCTACCGCGGCCACTGGAATCGAATTCGGAGCGTTCGTGATCGTGCCGAGGTGACCGACCCGGCGGCACTCGGGTAGCGACGCGCGAATCGAGCGCTGACGGGCGACCCTACTCGATTCAGCACCGGTGAGCGCTGCCTACCGCCGGGTTTCATGTTAGCACGAACGTGACCGTGCCAGGCCCGAAGGTCAGCATCGACCTACCTGGTTCACGCTTCCGCGATCCCTGTACGCTGGTCCGAAGCCAGGTCGTCGACCAATCCAGTGTTGTAGCGCTTGATGTGGCCTGCCAATATGAAGAGATCCACAACGTTCCAGATCAGCGCGATGGGTACCGTGATGAACCACACGAGCGGAATGAACATGCTCAGGCCGACCAGGAGCTTGGCAACACCGCGACCTACTTTCCCCGCGTAGAACCAGTGGCCGCCCCAGAGGCCGAAGAAGAACCACAGGGCGTATGCAAGACCCACCGATTTCTTACGTGCATCGTACCTCAGAAGCGCAAGCGTGTCCTTCCCCACGTCATTCGGCACCGGATGTCTCCTGTTGAGTGATGAATTCTGCGCTATGGGGGGCGACGGCGAACGATCACTGAGCCAGCGATATTACCGCATCGACTGGCCAACATACGAATCACTGCCTCTCGTGGTAACCCCTTCTTCACTCTGTCCCATGGTCCAGAGTTGGCTCCAGCAAGCTGCGGCTCGCGAAGCACGATCGGATGGAAAAAGGCGGCCGCATCGTCACTTACGATGCGGCCGCCTTTTAGAAGTGGGCCTGCGAGGAGTTGAACCTCGGACCTCACGCTTATCAGGCGTGCGCTCTAACCACCTGAGCTACAGGCCCAGCTACCTCTAAGCCTTGCAATCTATCAAGGCATTTTTTCCGAGTCAACTTCATTCCATCTACCGCCTTACGCCGATACCGGGGCGAGTCGCAGCGCCGCCGCGTCGCTCTCGGGTTGCGAGCCGTACTGGCCATGGGGCACTTTATCCAGGCGAGCAGATCGCCATCATCGCAGGATTGCGAACGCTGCCTCCCCACGCCGCGCGCCGTGCCATGGCCGGCGGCGCCACCACCTTCCTCGAAAGCAACTCGATCATGCATCGAACCCCGCCCCGTCCACGCTGGACGCCTCGCACGCCTCTCCTGCGCTGCGGCCGCACCATCACCAGCGCACTCCTCGCCCTCGGCGCGTCCCTGCCGCTCGGTCCCACGCTCCGCGCCCAGCAGGCCACCGGCGCGCCGCCCGTTGGCACTGTCGCCGGCCACTCACGATCCGCCGCTGCCCGGCCGGCAACGTATACATCGAATGTCGATGTATCGCCCACTTCGGAGCGCCGAGCGCTCACGCAAGCGGATTTCGACGCATGGCGCTCGATACGTGACGTGACCCTGTCGAGCGATGGGCGCTGGGCTGCGTGGTCGTTGATCCCGCAGGTCGGCGACGGCGAGCTGGTGCTCCGCGACCTCCGGTCCGGAAGCGAAGTCCGTCACACACGCGGCTTCATCGGCCGCCCGCAGATGAAGCCGGGCGCGAGCCGCGACGATGCGATCCGCTTCCCCGCCCCGCGCTTCACCGCGGATGGGAGCTATCTCGTCTTCACGATCGAGCCGAGCCGCGCGGAGTTCGAGAAGGCACGCGGTGCGAGGCATGGCAAGAAATCCGGCGACACCCCCAAGCCATCTCTCGGCGTGCTCCGGACGGCCGATGGACACGTGGACGAGATCGCGAAGGTAAAGTCGTTCAAGCTCGGCGCCGGCTCCTCGCGCTGGCTCGCCTACCTGCTCGCCTCGCGCGACTCGGCCGCGGCCGACTCCACCACACCCGACTCGACGCCGAGCGCCGCAGCCGTGCCAGGAGGCGTCGCGCGACCCGTCAGCAGCGATTCCACGGGGAGCCGAGCGAAAAAGGATTACGGGTCCAGACTCGTCCTGCGCGACCTCGCGAGCGGCCAGGAGATTCGCATCGAGGATGTCACCACCTACAGCTTCGACGATGCGGGCCGCTGGCTGGCGTACACCGTGTCCTCGCGCGAGGAGGACGCGAACGGCGCCTACGTTCGCTCGCTCGAGGACGGGCGCACGCTCCCGCTCCTCGCGGGTGCGGGACGCTATCGCTCTCTGGCCCTCGACTCCGCGGGAACCAGGGCGGCGTTCGTGTCCGATCGCGCCGAGCACGACCGCGAGACGCCGCGCTACGCGCTTTATGCAGCTACGCTCCGCCAGAGCGCGGGTGGCTCGCAGAAGAGCGGCGCAGCGAGCGCTGCGCAGGCACAGCTCACCCAGGGTATCGCGACCGCGCTGGTGACTCCAACGATGCTCGGCGACACGCTGGTCGTCTCGACCGAGGCGAGGCTCGACTTCTCGTCCGACGGCAGCGCCATCAGCTTCGGGGTAGCGCCCATCGTGGCCGATTCCATCCCCGCCGACTCGCTGGCCGACAAGGCGGTGTTCAACCTCTGGCACTACAGGGACGACCGACTCCAGCCCGAGCAGCGCGTCGAAGCGGCGAAGGACCGCAAGCGCTCCTTCACCTCGGTCTACGACATGAGCGCGCGCGCCTTCCGCGTGCTCGGCAGCGACTCGCTCCCTGAGATCCATCTTTCGCCGGACTTCCGCGTCGCGCTCGGGGAGAGCGATGTACCGTATCGGATCGAGGCGATGTGGGGCGAAGGTGGGCGCGACCTCTACGCGATCGACGTCCCGTCAGGAAAGCGTACACAGATCGCGAGCCGGGTGCCCTTCCGCGCATCGCTCTCGCCGGCTGGCGGCTACATCCTCTGGTTCGGCGAGAATGGCCACTGGTACTCGTACTCCACCGCGACGAAGCGAAGTGCCGACATCACCGGCGACATCGCCGGCGTCCGCTTCGACCAGGAGACCTGGGACACGCCGAGCACCGCCGCGCCGTGGGGGATCGCGGGGTGGACCGCGGGCGAGAAGTCCGTGCTCATCTACGACCGCTACGACGTATGGGAGGTAGACCCGAGCGGCCACAATCCAGCACGCGTGCTCACCGACTCCGTCGGCCGCCGCGAGCAGATCATCTTCCGTCTCGCCGACGCCGATACCAGCGAGCGCTTCGTGAGCACGAGTCATCCAATCATCTTCGCGGCCACGGACGACTCGACCAAGGCGAGCGGCTACTGGAGCGATCGTGTGGGTGCCGTGCAGCCGCCGAAACAGCTCATCATGGAGGCGCGCAACCTCGCCGACTTGCGGAAGGCGCCCGACGCGGAAGTGTATCTCTTCACGCGCGCCACCTTCCGCGAGTTCCCTGACCTCTGGCTGACCGACGCATCGTTCCGTTCGCCCACACGGATCTCCGAGGCGAACCCGCAGCAATCGCAATACCGCTGGGGAACCGCGCAGCTCGTCCACTGGCTGAGCGACGATGGAGTTCCGCTGGCGGGGATTCTCTACAAGCCCGACGACTTCGACCCGTCGAAGAAGTATCCGATGCTCGTGTACTTCTACGAGCAGCTCTCCGACAACCTCCATCACTACGTTCCACCGGCGGGGCGCAACGTCATCAACCCAACGATGTACGTCTCGAACGGCTACCTCGTTTTCGAGCCGGACATCCACTACGAGATCGGCTATCCCGGCGAGAGCGCGGTGAAGTCGGTGGTACCCGGTGTGCAGATGCTCATCGACTCCGGCTTCGTGGACCGCCACGCCGTCGGGCTGCAGGGTCAGTCGTGGGGTGGCTACCAGGTGGCGTACATCATCACGCAGACGAGCATGTTCCGCGCGGCGATGGCCGGCGCCCCCGTGGCGAACATGACCAGCGCCTACGGCGGGATTCGCTGGGAGAGCGGCCTCGCTCGAGCGTTCCAGTACGAGCGTACGCAGAGCCGCATCGGTGGCAGCATCTGGGAGCAGCCGCTTCGCTACCTGCGCAACTCGCCGCTCTTCTGGGCCGACCGGATCCGGACGCCGCTCTTCATAATGCACAACGACGGCGACGGCGCTGTGCCGTGGTACCAGGGTGTGGAGCTCTTCGTAGCGCTGCGCCGCCTCGGGAAGGAGGTGTACCTCATCGACTACAACGACGAGTCGCACAATCCGACCAAGCGCGCGAATCAGCTCGACATTGCGCTGCGGATGCGCCAGTTCTTCGACCACCATCTGCGCGGCGCTCCCGCACCGGACTGGATGGTGCACGGCATCCCATTCCTCGACAAGGGCCGCGATCAGTTGGAACCAGTGGTAGCGGGTGAGCCGGTCAGTACCGAGGCTGGCTCGAAGGAGGAGAGCGGCGGGGGTACTGGCCCAGTGAGGTAAGCGACGGGGTCAGGTCTTTAAATTCGAGCGGGCTGGGCGAATGCCCAGCCCGCTCGAATTTAAGGGTCTTCGGGGAAAAGTGTGGGTAGATTCGGCGGTTTCGTGACCGGTTGAGGA
>JBIQMO010000038.1:0-23958 GCA_044463245.1 Gemmatimonas aurantiaca | reverse complement strand
ACGTGCTGCAGGGCGAGCGCGACATGGCCGTCTACAACAAGACCATCGGCAAGTTTCAGCTCACGGGGATTCCGCCCGCACCACGCGGGATGCCGCAGGTCGAGGTCACCTTCGATATCGACGCCAACGGCATCCTGCACGTGGCCGCCAAGGACAAGGCCACCGGCAAGGAGCAGAAGATCCGCATCGAGGCGTCGAGCGGTCTCTCCGAGGGCGAGATCGAGCGGATGGTGAAGGACGCCGAGTCGCACGCCGAGGAGGACAAGACGCGTCGCGAGGAGATCGACACTCGCAACCGCCTCGACTCGCTCGCCTACGAGGTCGAGAAGAACTCGAAGGAGTGGAGCGAGCGGCTCAGTCCCGAGCTCAAGTCGCGGCTCGAGGGCGCCGTGGAGAGAGCGCGCAAGGCGCTTCGCGGCGACGACATCGGCGAGATCCGCGCGGCGAGCGAGGAGCTCACCAGGGCGTACAGCGAGGCGGGTCAGAGCCTCTATGCGCAGGGTGACCAGGCCGCCGGCGCACAGGCCACCGCCGAAGCCGCGCGCGAGAGCGCGGCCGAGCACCCCAAGGGGACCGACGCCCAGACCGAAGACGTGGTCGAAGCCGACTACGAGATAGTGGACGAAGAGAAGAAGTAGGAGCGGTTGGACGGCGGGGCGTCGCGGGCTCGCGGCGCCCCGCCGTGCATCCGGAGGAAACCCGCGCGGCCTCGTGCGTGACTAAAGAGGAAAAGGGGAAGCGGAAACACCCCGGCTCACCCCGGTGTACATTTCCATATCATCCAACGGTCGAAGACAGATATGCCATCCCGAGTATTTTCGCGCGCACGGCTCGGCATCGTCGCGCTGCTGGCGTTCGCGGGCGGCCTGCTGATCGCTGCGGGGCTCAACCTCACTCCATTCGGCTACGCCCAGCAGCAGGGTAAGCTCGAGGCGCCGCCGGCCGCGGACGTGGCACCGCTCAATGATCTGAGCAACAGCTTCGTCTCGATCACCGAGCACACCAAGCCAGCCGTCGTCTCCATCCAGACCGAGCGCGAGGCGCGCAGCATGCGGCGCGAGCGCGGGCAGAACACCCCGCCCAACCTCGACGACTTCTTCCGCCAGTTCGAGCCCGACCGGCAGCAAGTACCGCGCGAGGGGATGGGCTCGGGCTTCATAGTGTCGCCCGACGGCTACATCCTCACCAACAACCATGTGGTGGCCGGCGCCGACAAGGTGAACGTCACACTCGTCGACAAGCGCGTTTTCAAGGCCAAGGTAGTGGGCCGCGACCCCACCACCGACATCGCCGTGATCAAGATCGACGGGAAGGACCTCCCTACCCTCACCTTCGGTGACGACACCAAGGCACAGGTCGGGCAGTGGGTGCTGGCCATCGGCAACCCACTCGGTCTCGACTTCACCGTGACCGCCGGGATCATCAGCGCCAAGGGACGGAGCGGCCAGCTGCGTAACCTCTACGCCAGCCAGTACGCGATCGTGGACTACCTGCAGACCGACGCCGCGATCAACCCCGGCAACTCCGGCGGGCCGCTCGTCAACACCAAGGGTGAGGTCATCGGGATCAACTCCGCGATCGCGAGCCAGACCGGCTTCTATTCAGGCTACGGCTTCGCCATCCCCATCACGCTGGCAAAGAGCGTGATGAACGACATCATCCAGTACGGGCGCGTGCGTCGCGCTGTGCTCGGTGTGGTGATCCAGGACGTGCGCCCCGAGGACGCTCAGGCGGCTGGACTGAAGGAGATCTACGGTGCGCTCGTGGGCGGCCCGTCGCCAGGTGTCGTGAGTCCAGCGACCAAGGCAGGGATCGAGCACGGTGACGTGATCATCTCGCTCGATGGTCAGCATATCGACCGCGTGGCCGAGCTCCAGCGGCTCATCCGGCAGCACAAGCCCGGCGAGACCGTGGACGTGGGCGTGATGCGCTACGGGAAGAAGCTCGACTTCAAGGTGACGCTTGCCGAGGCGCCGAACGACAACCAGGTCGCCAGCGTGGACGGTGGCGACGACACGCGCGACATGCCGGCGGCGTACGACAAGCTCGGCGTGTCCGTCGAGCCGGTGACCGCCGACCAGGCGAGCCGCGTGTCGCTGCCGGAGAACAGGGGCGGACTCGCGGTGACCGACGTGGACGTGAACGGTCCCGCTTACCAGCAGCTCCAGCCCGGACGTGACATACTGCTCGAGGTACTGAGTCCGGAGAAGAAGAAGCTGCGGACGGTGGACGACCTCAATTCGGTGCTGGGGAAGATGAAGGAGGGAGATGTGGTGAGCCTGCTGGTGTATCACCCCCAGGCACAGCAGACGACGGTGGCGAATTTGCGGGTGGGGGGTTGAGAGAGCGCCGCGGATAGCCGGCGTGGAGTCGTAGAAGCGCCGGCGCGGAACAGTCAGGAAGCACCCGAGCGGGGGCGGCGAAGAGAGATCTTGCCGCTCCCGTATTGCATCAGGGAGTTGAGCACAGCGAGTAGGCACTGCATTCCTGGCACCCGACGGAGAGCGTCCGCAGAACGCTCCACGATGCGATCGATCCATACTGGGACATCGCCCTGGTTAGGGCGACGGAGAATCATGATGAGACATGGGAGGTAAATGAAAGCGATTGTCGCAGGCCCGGAACCTTTGGCGAAGTCCGAAAGCAGTGGGGGATGATAAACCAGGAATGACAGCACCGTCGCGACATACGTGAGAAGGGTGAGGGTTAGCGACTCCAATCGTGTGCTTGGGATGAAAGCCAGAGGCAAGGTGTCGTAAAAGGTCGGAGATTGAGGTACGCACGCCAGCAGGACCAGAAGCCGCGCCTCTGGGCGTCGCCACCGAAGGAGCCCAGCTAGCAAGAACCAGGAGATTGGCGAGCGGAGCGGTATGACGAAGTGATCGAGGTTCGAACCTCTGACGGCCGCAATCCACTCCAGCGGCCATCGTGGGGCGGCAGCAAGGCTCAGGAGAGTAATTAGAATTACGCTTCCAAGCGCTCTGCGGTTCGGTATCGCAGAAAACAACGCCGCTCCGATAGTTGGCTTCGCAGCGAAGACGAATCCGAGCCAGGGAAGTACCAGGGCAGCACTCAGTATCGGGGACCACTGTGCCCACGAAAATGCCCACAAAGCCGGAACGCTCAAGAGCATCGGTAGCCGATGCCAGCCACCCTTCGTGAGTGCATACGCGAAGGCGACCGCGCCGATGGACACAAAGAGTGCAGCGCCGATCCCGAACGGCAGAGTAGGCGAGGAGAACGGCAGGGCTGCGATGACAGCGGGAAGCGGGTAAAGAAGCAGCCAGGGAGAGTCGTAAGCGAAACCCGGCCCTACCACGTGATACGGATCATCCCCGTGCGACAACGCACGGGCTGCGATAAGAACCTGCTCGAGATCCGTGTCCTCGCCGAGCCTCGCCTTGGTAGACCAGTTGAGGGTTCCGGCCAGCAGGCCAATGATCAGCGCGACGGCCAATCTCGTACGCCTCTTCGGGAGCATGCGAGTTACACGGGTCATATGATCGCCTCCCGACGGTGATGGCGTCACGCATCACTTCCAGCTGGATTCTTTGCTTCTGCGCCGCCAAGCACTGGAATCCGACGCACGAGCCAATGCGGCATTGCTCCTTCGTTGGGCCGGCGGAGAATCATTATGAGGCACGGGAGATAGATAAGCAGCACGGATGTAGATGCTGCTATCGGCAAGTTCTCCGTCAGCTCGTAACCGGGCGCTCCCACTACAGTCAGAGTCATCACCACGTAGGTGAGAACCGTCAACGTAACAGACTCGCGCAGGCTTTGAGTGATGAACGCAAGCGGAAGGAAGTCGTAGAATGTCGGCGACTGTGGTACGAGTGACATCGCTATGAGAAGCCTTGCTTCAGGCCGGCGCCACCGGAGTACTGCAAGGAGGACCAGTGCTCCGCCGGGCCAACGTATCGGAATCAGGAAGTGTGATGTGTCCGAATCACGAACAGCCCTCAACCACTCCGCTACCCAGCCCGGATATACGAGGAAGCTGATGCCGACCAGAAGCAAAGCTCCAAGAACAGCGCGGCGGTGGGGACGATAGGCCAGGAGGGCGACACCGATCGTGGGCTTTGCCGCATACACGAAGCCCAGGACTGGAAGCACAGTCGCAGCAGTAAGTATGGGCGACCACTGCGCCCACCAGAATGCCCACAGCGCCGGCACGCTGACAAGGAGAGGCAAGCGGAACCAGCCATCATTCGTGATGGCATACGCGAGCGCCGTGGCGCCAACAAAAACGAAGCAGACCGCGCCCGCCCCATCAGGTAGAACCTGGGCAGAGAAGGGTGTGGCAATCAGAACTGCGGGAAGCGGATAGAGCAGCTGCCAGGGCCATGCGAACTTGAGCCCCTGCCCTACGACGCCGTACGGATCACCCCCTGCGAGGAGCGCACGGGCTGCTACCACGAGCTGTTGAAAATCCGTGGCAAGCCCCACATGCGCTTTCGTGAGCCAATTGAGTGCGGCCGCACTGAGGCCGAACACTATCGCAAGAGCGAGCCGATTGCACCTCGAAGGAGGAGTGGCCACACCGAAGTGAAGTACGGGTCGCAGGGCGCGGTAGAGCACTGTTGAGTCACTACATGCCGACGCGAGTCACAACCTGCTTCTCGAGCCAACCGAAGGACGATGTTATCCACGGCGGTAGCACACCTTCGTTGGGGCGCTTGAGAATCATTACCAAGCAAGGGAAGTAACAGAACAGGATGGCCACGGTCGCGGCGGTTCTGGTCTGTTCAACGAGGGTTGGGTACGGCCCTAACCACAAGTCGACGGCCTGAGCCACCCACGTAAGTCCGGCAAGCGCCCCCGCCTGGCGCCATGAAGACGGCACCAAGAACAGTGGTAAGACTTCGTAAAGCAGCATCGTGTGTGGCACGCATGCCAGCGCTACTAGAAGTCGAGCTTCGGGCCGGCGCCATCGCAGTAGCGCTAACAAGACAATCGGCCCGCCCAGATGGGCTATCGGCGCTCCGATATGCTGCCCAGCACTTAGCGTGTCCAGCCATTCCACTGGCCAGGTTGGACGAAGCGCCAAACTGAACAGAATGAAACCGGCTCCTAATAAGGCAGACTGCCATCTGGGCCGGTACAGCCAGAGCGCGAGTCCGATAGTTGGTTTGGCAACAAGAATGAACCCAGCAGCCGGCACCAAAGCGGAAACAATGAGTAGCGGAGACCACTGAGACACGGCTGCCGCGAAGAAAAACGAAAAGCTCGCGGCCGCCGCCAGACGGTATGGAGCGTCCCTGCCAAGTACAAAAAGGAGGAGAGCGGAAGAAACGGCCGTAAAGACAACACTAGCCCACGTCAGATCCAAGAATGAGAAGGGAGCGGCCACCAGGACAGCCGGCAGCGGGTAGAAGAGTGGATATGGCCACTCGAATACCTTCCCAGGTCCAACGGCATCGTAAGGGTTACCTCCGCTTCTGAAGGCGCGGGCCGCATACCAGAGCTGATCGAAATCCGATCGTCCGACTATCCCCATGCCACGCCATGCCAGGAATCCAGCGCAAGCCCCGACGATCAATGCGATAAGTACCAATTGTCGAGTGGATCCTTCATCGGAACCGCTTGCGTCGCGTCGCAAGGTATTACCGGCCTGGCGGACAGCCGCTCACGACGCTGCTGCCACAAGGAGTCAAGTCGTCACCCATCGAACAGCCGCCTTGGTGAGCGGTGCTCTCAGCCGAAAGTCGAGCTGCTCGATCAGGGAGCGGTCCAGCGCCCGCCCGGATCCACCAAGAACTCTTTACCCAAAGCCCTACCGAGTCCGCTTCTGCGCCAGGCCGATTCGACACCGCCGCGAGGCGCCACCCCGCGGCGGAATCGAGGAGCGCGGCCACACCAAAGTTGCGTGGCAATATCGCCAGATCCGCGCTTTGCCAGACTCGATAGGCGGGTGGCCGCACCAGGCCACTGACAAATACCTCGGGCTTCGCCACCGAATCCGGGAAGATCGTTCTGCCATCAATCGATGGAGAGAATCCTGGTAGTCGCCAGGTAATGTAAGACCCATAGTTGAACCAAGTGTATACGCGTCCGGTCGCATTGGTTCGTGAATTACACTCGAGCCACCGGAGCACTGGCTCGATCGCCGTACTGGCTTCGACAGGGAGGCTCCGCGAACCCGCTCTGCCTTCACTTTTCCACGCGGGCACCATTGCTGTGCCGATCGCGATCAGGAGTGTTACGGACACCAGATACGTCGCGACCTTCACCACTAGCCTCGGAGCTCCCGACCGTTCGGTCCTCTCCAATGTTTGAAGAGTCGCCGCAACCAAGGGGAGTGAGGTCAGCCACCAGCAGAGCAGGAGGCGCACTGCATAACCAAACGTCACGAGACCGACGAGCCAGAGTGTTGCATATACCAGTCGCTCCCGGCGATCGAGATTGGCACTGGATAAGGCCCACGGCATTGCGGCCAGGGCGATCGCCCAGGGCAGCCACAAGCCTGGCCTGAATCCAGGACCGAACTCCCTGATCGGTGATGGCTGTTGGAGGAGCGCGTTGTAGCCGAAATTCAGACGAAAAACGTCGGGCCAGCTCAAACCATAGGGAGAAAGCAACCACGCCACCCCGATTGCGCCAGCCGCCAGTGCGCCGCGTCGCCAGTCTGCTGGAGGTCTCGCGACAATCAGGGCCAGAGGTGCGGCAGTAAGGATGAAGAAGATGTGTGAGTTGGCGGCCACGGCACACACGGCTACCAGCCCGACGAAGCTCCATCCAACTCGACCACGGTACAGTATCCGGTACGTAAGGGCCCATGCTGCAGGTACGAGAGCGAACAGGACCAACTGCGGGCGCAGCTTCGAAACAACCATCATTGCGATTCCGACATTTGCCCCGGCCATGCAGAGCGCGACCCATGGCTTCCAACGGGCACTCCGTGCCAGCATGAGCATCGCACTCGCTGCCGACAGCAGCACCGCACCATCGAGCAAGTGGAGGCCAATGAAGCCCGTATATCGAAGCACGATGTAGTAGGCAACTTCTGGCAGCCACGAATACGCGTAGTACGGCGCACCGGTACGCGTCCATGCGAACGGTTCGACAAATGGTACTGCCCGATGTTTCACGATCCATTCACCGGTCGCCAGATGCATGGGCAGATCCGGGTCACTTAGTGGCTGTATGGCCCCTAGAGCGAAGACGATCAGTCCCAGGCATGCCAGGTCCGTCCACCAGTAGCGACCGTAACTCTGGCTCCATTCATCGGCGAATGATGGCGCGCGACCAGGTTCATTTGCGCTCCCAGCTGATCCGCGCATGCGCTTCATAACCGGTCCAACCGCTTTAGCCGGCTCTCCAACCACCCTCTCGTCGACAGACTCTCCCCGCGTCGCGCTCACGACTTCTCGTTCCGGCGGAGGTTAGTTATCGCGGTGGGGCGGTCGCCGCCAGTAAAGCACTGAATCGACGATGGCGACGAATCGGCGCGAATGCCGGGTCGCGGAGCGCAAACCATAGGTGCACTCCCATGGGCTTCATGCGTTCCAGCATGTCAAGCGCAGCATCCTCACGCCCGCTGGAGGCGAGGGCGATGGCGAGATACTCACCTGTCCATCCGCCACGTAGTAATGCCCGAGGTGAAGTGGCGGTGACTAACTCGCGAACGCGCATCCGCGCACTCGCCGTGTCGCGTGCCGAAGCATCCACTATCGCTCCAACCGCCTTTCCCCAGAGTGGCCAGCCCAGCCGTCCCCCAGTCTCAGCATCCGCCCAGGCGAACCTGAGCTGCCCGCGACGCACTCGTACGAGGGCGCGTAAGACGAACGCCTGTCCCGAAGTTGGCTCAACGGCCGTAGCACTATCCAACAGTGCACAGGCAGCGGTGAAGCGGCCCTGGCGGCGGTCAAGCTGGGCGAGATCCACCAGCACTGCCGCATCTCTGGGCGCAATACTCAGCGCACGAATAAACTCGGAGCGTGCACCCGAATAATCCCCCATTTTCATCAGAGCCCGTCCAAACCAGTGATGCGCTCGGGGGTTTCTGGGACCATTTGCGACAGAGTGGGTAAAAGCCGCGCGCGCGCCCGCAAACGTCCGAGGATTACGGAAGGTCAGGAGCGTCCCCCTCGCAGTCCACGCATCGGCATTGGCCGAATCCAACCGGAGCGCTTTATCCGAGTCGCGCAATCCCCGATCGACCATCTCGCGCGCATCCGCAGGGGCGGCATTCCACCACCCCCATTCCACTGTTGCCGCTGCCATCAATGCCGAGTTTGCGAAAGCATCTGCGAACGATGGATCCAGACGGGCAGCGGAATCGAACTGTGCAAGCGCTGCGGCATAGCCTTCGGCAGTCTCGAGATTCGCGTAGTAGCGGCCCCTAAGAAAGTGCTCTACTACCGACCCCGACGGCCCCTCCTCCAACCCTGCGGTCTGTATAGAGCCAGCTACCCGCACTCCAACCACCGACGCGATCTGCGACGCCATGGATTCAATCGCGTGGGGAAGATTGCTGAAGTCGGAGGTCAGTGATCTACTCCATGCCGTAGTACTGTCGCGCGTGTCAAGCAAATGACCAGTAATCGACACCTGGCCCTGGTCACCTCTCCCGATCGTCCCGCTTAAGAGAAAGCGGCTTCCGAGAGTCGTGGCTACACCAGAAGCCGCGCGCTGGTTGGCAATCTGCTCGAGCCCAAAGTTCGAACTCGTCACGACCCTGAGCGCATTGCCCTCACGCAGAGCCGTAGCGAGTGCATCGGCGAGCGCCGGTCCAAGGAACACGTCGCCCGGAGTGCTAGAGGAGTTCTGGAAGGCAACGATCCCGACTGAACGGGCCCATTGGGGTGAGCTAACGTTGTTAGCTGAGCCCCCCCCACCACCACTACGTGCGTGGCATGGCGGTGGCGGAGGCACGCCCGGGTATTGCGCACCAAGATCCGTGGCAGCAACGGCGAGGAGGACAGCGGCCACCACTGCGGCACCACTGAAGGCCACCGCGTGCAAGAACAGAGGCGTATGAGCCGATCGGTCCCCTGTCACTGTCCGCAGATTCTGGAGCACGCCGTCCTCTGTCACTGTACCAGGACGATCTTCACGAGCGTGGTCGTCGCACTGCCAATCTGGCCTGGATCAGCGAGCGGCTCGAAAACACCTGTCAGACTCGCGGCCTCATCTATGCCCTTGGTCGACTTGTCATCGGTCGGGTAAAACTTCTCCAGTTTGAATGATCCGACCAGCTGTACTGCCACGGCAAATCGGCCGTTCGCATCTGGTGGAGAGCTCCAAAATGCTGTCTTGACCCTTACATCCTCTCCATTGGGCCCCTTGCAGTTGTTATTTACAAGCGTCTGACAAATCCCCTGATCGGTCGGTGTCTGATTGCAGTTGTTGGTGCCCATGATGCCTGCACACGTCTTTCCAGTCATGATACCCGGTTCGGTGAGTAGTGAGTCACCGACATTGACCGTGTTGCACTTCTCGCCCGATATATTGTCCTCGTAATCGCTAGCACCCGTACCAGGATCGCTGGTGCTCCCGTCCGCCGCGTGGTAAAACGGGGGGAGCGTGACCGCATAGTAGTTGCCATTGAACGTGGTATCCTGACCAGCGTGCCCCAGGAAGACGGTGAACCGTCGCTGCGCATCACTCATCTCGCGCAGTGCTTGGAGATCTTCCGGTGTCATTGGTCGTGTAGGATCGTTCGGTAAGCCTCGGTAGGCATTGATTCTCTCCATGAGCTGCCCCATCCAGAGTGCCCATGGCTTCATACACTGAGCCTGTGCGACGCTCGGGCCAGCCCACGCAACCGCCTGGGCGGCGATCGGCTTGCGTGTCCATCCGAGCACATTGGCGATTAGATACGATGCCGTATCGTGCAGCGTCACGCGCACGGCATCCGCTGTCGTAGGGCTGTTCGTGGAAGCGAACAGACGCGCGACAGGGTCCCAGTTGCCGACTTCCACTGCCGCATCCGGTACCGTGACGCTTGTACCGAGCACCGAGTTAGCCTGCCCGAAGGCCTTCGCCTGGTCGAGATAACCAGTGCGGGGATTTCTCGTGAGTTGTACTGCGCCTGCCAGCGCCGCAGCGTCAGCCGCCGTCTGTAACTGGTTACGCATTACCTCCGCACGAGCGAAATCCAGTACGACGGCACCGACTGTCAACAGCGCCAGGAACACCATTACCGTGAGTATGGCGATAGCCCCACGCCTAGCTCGCAGCCGCAGCATTCGACCCCCTTGAGCCCCGCGCTACTGGCCCATTTTGAAGAGCTTCGGAATCTCGATTATCGCTGGCCCCATTACTACTGCGAACAACGCTGGAAGTATGAACAGGATCAGTGGGAAGAGCATCTTCACAGGCAATGTGGCTGCTTTCTTCTCCACGGCCTGTCGCCGCTTCCTCCGCAACGTCTCAGCGTAAACCTGTAAGACTCGGCCGATGCTCGTGCCCCACTTCTCGCTCTGGATCATTGTGGAGACGAGCGCACGCAATTCATCCACACCTGTACGTTCCCAGAGTCCACGTAGTGCCTGATCGCGAGGCACGCCGGCATTTGTCTTCCGGTTTACCACCATCAGTTCGCTGGACAGCTCAGGATGCACACGACTCATTTCGCGTGCGACTCTCAGAATGGCGGCATCCAAGCTAACCCCGGCTTCGATGCAGACGACCAGCAAATCGAGAGAATCCGGTATCGAACGTTTGAGTCTCTCTTGCCGCGAAAACATTCGCCGATTCACGTACCAGACCGGAAGTCCCCACCCCGCCAGCAGACTCCACGCTACCCCGAAAAGCATCTCTGACGCATGGCGATGTATCACCAGCGGCGCAACCAGCACCGGCACCAAGACGAGGGATACTACTCTGATCGTCGTATATACGAGCGGCGCGGTAGGGCTATCGTATCCGGCGCGGATCAGTTTGATCTTGGTGGCGTCGTCTTCGCCCCAGCTGGCGGGCATCAGCGCCATCAGGCGCTGCCCAACCCCCTTCCGCTGGGCGCCTCGAAGCGCGATGGTTAGGCCACCGGGGCCACTCAGTCCCGCTGGATCGCCGGCAGCACGTCCGATGATCTCACTCCGACGTCGGCCCAACAGGAAGACGTAGGCGGCAACGGCGAGAGCCGCGATGCCGAGTATGACGAGCGCCAGAAGTGGAAGTGGCATCAGTAACCTCGCTAGAAATCCACGTCGGACATTGCCATCAGCAGCCAATACCCAATCGCCACTGACGCAGCGGCCATCCCGAGGATCGCGCGACCGATCCCAGTGGCTGTCAAAGGTTTCACATACTCGGGGTTTACCAACAAAAGGCCGAAGTAGACGGCGACTGGGGCAGCCGCAAGTACCCTGGCTGAGATCTTCGGCTCAGCCACCAACGTGTCGATCTGCGCTCTTATCGTTACCCGTTCACGCATCAGATTGGCGATGTTGGCGAGAATGTCGCTGAGAGTACCGCCCGTTTCGCGTTGAATGAGGACGGCAGTAGCGAGCATCTTGAAGTCGAGGCTGCCCATCCGCTCCTGTATCCCCAAGAGTGCGTCACGGACATCCACCCCCAGCCGCTGCTCCTCGTAAAAGCGCGCGAACTCCGGCCCCAGTGGATCCGGCATCTCTTCACCAATGAATCGCATGGCTGCCTGAAACGAATAGCCAGCGCGCATGGACGTTACCATCATGTCGATTGCCTCCGGGAGTTGCCCCTCGAAGGCTGCCTTCCGCTTCCGACCTTGCCTTCTCACCCATAAGATCGGCAGCAGGAGTCCCACAACTGCCCCGAGTACGATCCAGACAACCCGGGACTGGAGCGAGCCGACGAGCACTCCGGCGAGCACGCAGGCAACAAGCGTCGTGACGAACCCGCCAGGCGACAGCTTTGACCCCGCGCGCTGGAGCTGATCGGTGAGGATTAAAGTGAACGACTTCCCGGTGAGAAGGCGGTCGAGAAATGGCAGATCGCTTGCTCGCTCATCGCGAAGCAGCCCCCGGATCGCCGTCTCCTCTGGCCCGTGCAGGCGCTCCCGCGCCGCTGCCGCTGCCGCAAGTCGCCTGCGATTCGCGAAAATGTACGCCCCGATGATCAGGCAGAGCGTTCCGACGAATACCGCACCGAGAATGATTAACGTCATGCTTCAGTAGCTCTCAAAGAGCTGATCCGGCAGGACCACGCCGGCAACCCGTAAGCGGTCGGCGAATACCGGTCGAATCCCGGTGCTTTCGAACTGGCCAACGACATGGCCATCCGGCGAGATTCCACGCCGATGGAATCGGTAAATCTCTTGGGTTGCAATAATGTCCCCTTCCATCCCGGTAACTTCTGTGATGCTGGCAAGGCGCCGTGTACCATCGGATAGGCGCGTGACCTGAACAATCACGTCAATGGCGGAGGAGATCTGTTCGCGCATGGCCCGGTTTGGGAGATTCGTGCCGGCGAAGAGAATCATGGTTTCCAGCCGCGATAACGCATCCCGCGGTGTATTCGCGTGAATCGTGGTTAGCGACCCTTCGTGGCCCGTGTTCATCGCCTGCAGCATGTCGAGCGCCTCTGCTGATCGCACCTCGCCGACAATTATGCGGTCCGGGCGCATACGGAGAGCATTCTTCACGAGGTCACGCGCCACGACCTCCCCTCGACCCTCGGCACTCGGTGGTCTTGTCTCCAGGCGTACGACGTGATCCTGAAGCAGGCGCAATTCAGCAGCGTCCTCGATGGTAATAATGCGCTCCGACGCTGGAACGAAGGAACTCAGTGCGTTGAGAAGAGTAGTCTTTCCCGAGCCAGTTCCACCTGAAATGAGAACGTTCAAACGAGCGAGGACACACCCGGCCAGCAGTTGAAGCATCTGCTCGGTGAGCGCTCCATTCTGCACCAGTTGCTGCGGCGTGAGGTCAGCCCCAAAACGGCGAATTGATAGTACCGGACCATCCAGCGCCAATGGGGGGATAATGGCATTCACTCGTGAGCCATCGGGCAGACGCGCATCGACCATTGGCGATGCCTCGTCGATGCGGCGGCCAACGCGCGTCACGATTCGATCAATGACCGCGAGCAGATGCGCGTCGTTGCGGAACTGCGTATGGACTTTTGCGAGTCGCCCTTTCTTCTCGATGTAGATGTCCCGCGCGCCGTTTACGAGGATGTCACTGATCGTCTGATCCCGAAAAAGCGGCTCGATGGGGCCCAATCCGGTAATCTCATATATGATCTGCTCAATGATCTCTTCCCGCTCGGCCTGACTCAGCGGTGTGGACTCGTTGCGCAGGAATTCGACGACTGCCTGACGGATCTGGGTGGCAAGCTCATTCTCATCCTTGATCTGCTCGAGTGCTTCGAGATCCAGGCGTTCGATGAGTCGCCTATGCAGATCCACCTTCAGCTGATCGACCGGACTCAGCTCGATTTCTTCACCACGTCTGCGGTACATCCCCGATGCGCCACCGGTCGCAGGTCGAGGTATGGCCGTCACCGCCCCCCCGTTCGCACTCTCTCCGTGCTGGTCATCGTGGCCATCCGTGTCTGGGGCATCGACGACCCCTAACCGCTTGTTACCAAGCAGTCGTTCCCTGAGTGACATAATCAGTTCCTCCCGCCGATTCCAAATATTCGGCGGAGCCGCGAGCCACGACCGGAAGCCCCATTCGGGGATGTAGGTCGTACTGGCTGACCGCCTCCGAGCTTGCTAGCAAGCTGCATAAAGCTCCACGATAACTTGGAGGTAGGATCGTGCTCGAGCACAGCGACACCCTTCATCAGCGCGGCTGCGGTTGTCTGGTAGTCGTTAGGTATCTTCCACTGGATATCGTGCTTGAGCAGAGAGGCAGCATCGGCCGGTGACAGTAGGTCGGTGGACTGAAAGCGGCTCACTACTACACACAGCTTTTCGTTCGGATAGCCAAGACGCTCGCATATCTGAATCGCTCTCTGAGTAGCACGCAGTGCGGGCACATTGAGCTGGGTGTTCAGGACGATGCGATCAGCGGCATCGAGTGCGGCGAGCGTGCGTTCACTTAGATGATGTTCGCAATCGAGCACGGTGTAGGCAAAGTGCGCACGAAACTGCTCGATCATCGCGCTAACCGCAGCAGCATCAACCGCATCATCCAATCCTGGGTCCTCGGTCGCGGGCAGCACCCACACTCCTTCGCCTGAAGGAGTCAGTAGGGAATTCAGAAGATCAGCGTCGAGGCGATCGAGCTTCTGAACAACGTTGCCGATATCGTAAAGTGGCTTGAGGTTGAGGAGTATCCGAACATCTCCGGAGGAAACGACCAAATCGGCGAGTACGACGCGAGAGCCTGCATCGGTCCTCGCCAGGGCATGTGCTAGGTTCACCGCGATAGTCGTGTTCCCGAGGCCGCCCTTCGAGCCGTAAACAGCGAAAACAGCCCCCCGCCGGACATCGACCTGGTGCCGCCTGGCCAAGCGATCGACTGCCGCAGCCAGTTCGGCAAGGTCTGGAGGTGACACCAGGAACTCGTGTACTCCCGTGCGCATCGCGCGTAGGATCACGTCCGGGTCCGGGCGCGGGGCCGTACCGATGAAAGAAGTGCCGGGTGATCGCCGTATCACCCTTTCGAGCTCTTTCGTCAGAGCGGGCTCCAAGTCGGTTACCGGCAGCAGAACGAGGTCGAAGTGCTCGCCCCCCAGTCGCGTGATGGCACCGGTAACCGCAGGTGAGACCTCCACTGCCCCGAATCCGGACCGTTTCAGAACACCTGCGATTGCGTCCAGTGCTCCGTTCGACTCCGCAACTATCAGCGCATTCTTCATGGCTTCAACAGTCAACTGGTGCTACCGCCTCGCAATGGATTCCCGTCTTTGTCACCGCGCACGTCAGGGCGTTCAGTCGAGTCGGAAGGCTTGCTGGCCCGCGCGGACGGTGTCGGCCGCTTCGCTGGCTCGAGCGACGGCGGCGACACCAGAATTGGTGCGACAACGTCCTTGGCCGGTAGTTCCGTATGCGGTTTGACGTGAACAGTGTCGATCGCTCGTGGGGCGAGCGGGTTGATCATTACTGGGGTGACGATCACCAGTAGTTCGGTCTCGTTATGCTGCCACTGGGTACTCGAGAACAGTCGGCCAAGGATCGGGATGTCCTGGAGAAGTGGGATGCCAGTCCTGACCTCCTGGCGCTGGTCGTTGAACAGCCCGGAGATGATCAGGCTCTCATTGGGCCGCACATCCACCGTGCTCTGAATACGCCTGGTCTGAAAGGCGGGAATTCGGAACCCCGAGATCTCGATCGCGTTAGAGAAGTCGATACTCGACACTTCGGGCTGCACGGCGAGCTTGATGAGACTGTCGCTTATCACCTCTCCGGTGAACCCGAGTCGGACGCCGAACTCCTTGAACTGAATCCCCACCTGAGGAACGCTCGTCCCTCCAACCGCCGAGACCACGGGAATAGGAAGTTCACCACCAGCGAGGAAGCTGGCTGGCTCCTTGTTCGCGGCAAGGATGTTCGGCTCGGCTAGCAGCCTTGCGTTTCCCTTCTGCTCCTGTACCTCGAGAAACCCGAGGAGATTCTTCGTGTCGAAGTCGGTCAGAATCGAGAGAAACTGGGTCGTGCCTGGAATCGTGATGGCGCCGGTCTTTGGATCAAAGGCGTTATCGCTACGAAAGAGTCCGGTGCCTACACGAGTGCCACCGTTGCGATAGAGCCCGGAAACACCCAATTGACTAAGGACATCGCGACGCACCTCCGCGAACTTCACATACAGCGCGATCTGCTCCCTGACCGAAGCAGAGTGCACCGCAACGCGGTAATGCTCGCGGCTGCCGTTCTCCATCCAGACGATCGCGTCGGTCTCACCGACCGCCTTCGCATTGATCACGATCTCCCTGTTCGCAACGACCACTACATCCGCCACCTCGGGTGTCGCGATAGACACCTGCGATATCAGGGCAGGCATGGTTATCGGGTACGAGCGACCGATGCTCATGTCGACTCGTTGAACTTCGGTGCCCTGTGCTCGGATGCCACCGGCGAAGACCACCAGAGCTCCAAGGATGGTGATGCCCGGACCGACGCGGGGAACAGGCGGGAATCTCTTCAAGCTCTTGCTCCTGACGGAAGGAAGGAATAGACGGAGTGGAACAGAGTGGAGTTGAGTCTACTGCCGCCTGATCATTACGGATTGGTCGGCTTCGGCGAGGAGGGAGGCGTGGAGTCGTTCCGATCGAACTTGCGCTGCGTAACTTCTGCGCCGCGATAAATTCTCACGACCAGTGAATCCGGTCGCTTCGGAGGTACCTCTACTATCACAGGTGGCGGTGGCGGCGGGGGCTCTGGCTCGCGGCGTTGGCGCGGAGCAGCCCGCGACACAGTACGTACGGGGGTCGGCTGCACAACCCTCAACTGCGACAGTACGTCGTGGGATGTTGCTCCCTTCGTATCAATACTGTCAGGATCACCATAGCCGCGAAGAACGAGCTGGATACTCCCTTGGCTCGTGGCCACCGCGAGTCGTTCGGCCTCATCGGGCGTCACCTCGAGTGTTATCGTGGCGGCATTTATCGGCTTCCCTTGGGCGTCACGCTGGATCTCGTGGCCGACGGATAGCACCCGCATGTTCTCCATGAAGAGCTTCGCCATTTGCTGCTTCTGGCCACTGGCATCGTTGGCGAGGGTGACCATTACATCGACGCGACTATTCGGTTGGATGAACCCGCTGATACCTGCGACGTCGTTGATGCGCAACGCCATCGCTCGCTTCCCGGGTGTGATCTTCACTTCGAGACCAGGCCCCGTACCGGACGGAGCCAACCGGCCGGGCACGATCGGCTCACCTTTGAAGATCGGCACCCGCGTTACTCGACCCACCACCGAATCCGGGGACGTGAACGCGCCTGCTGGAATAGTGGGAACGGGCCACGGGTTCGCGGTGACCAGGTTGCGATCGATCGTTGCGCCTTCGGGCATGTCCGCAAGAGCGACCACCACCGGGACTGTAGCTATCCGAGCGCTTTCACGATTCCTCTGTAGGAGTTCGTAAACGCCGTACGTAGCGCCGGCCGCCACCAGTATCGCGGCATAGAAGACTAGCGAGTACCGCCTTTCCGCCATGTTATTCCATCCTTGGGAGCGATGAGATACGAGGAGCTAGCCTGCACGCACCTAGATACCATTGGTCGTCGGATCGAAGAACTCCATTCGGAATACCGCCGTCTGGCGCATGGGGATGGAGTCCAGTCCGACGAGATTGACGAGCGGCGTTATCGGCCTGAACGTGTACGTCGCAGTGACGGTCAACATACCGCTTGCCTGATCCGGGTCGACCGCCACATTGGGGGTACCGAGTCGCGCGCCGCCAAACGTGTAGGAGAAATCGATCACGCGCTGGCGAATATCCGCTGGCGCGGTGCCTTCCCACGGCTTCGGAATGACCGCGCCGTATCGCGCGCCCTCTCGTACTGCCGCTGCAAGGTTGTTCATCGTGAAGTATGCTCTACCGAAATCGACGATTCCAAAGACGAGGAAGAAGAGGATCGGCACAATGAGGCCGAATTCAACTACTAACGCCCCGTCATCCTCTCGTCCGAATCTTCGTGCGTGGCTCATCGCAGCACCTGTTCTACGTTCACCAATGAGGGAAACCACGCCGCAATCCCGAGCGACAGGGCCAGAGCAATTCCGTAGGGTACGAGCCGGCGCCTGTCACTTGTCTTGAAGGCGGGAGCTGTAAGCACTCGAGGGTGGATGATCGCAAGCAGCGACTTCTCGAACGCGACGAGAACACCACGCTCCCATCCGAGCCAGACCACTGCGAACACCCCGCCCAGGAGCGCGCCGAGCACGGATGCACCCACAGCCCCCCACACTCCCAGCCAAGCCGACCCAGCAGCAAACAGTTTGACGTCACCCGCACCGAGCCAGCCGAGCAACCAGAAAGGAAGCCAAAATAGCAACCCGATTCCCAACCCGCCGACGCCGCGCGCCAGGCCTTCGGAGAGAGTACCGAACCCGGACGAATACGCAATCCCCGTCACAGCCATTAGCAAAACGAGCTGATTCGGGATACGGCGTGTTCGCAGGTCCTGAATGCAGGCGAAAACCAACATGGCGGTGAAGCAGCCGCCAGCCAGCAGCCCGAATACTGAATCTGCGAACACAGCCCGTACCCCTCTCGTCGCCCGCTTTGCCTCAGGCGCCGCCGGTCCCAGCGTCCGGCGTAGCGTTCTGCACGTCCTTGAGATTGTCGCCGATCGACGAGAACCAGTCCCGTACCTTGTTCTTGAACATCACGA
This sequence comes from Gemmatimonas aurantiaca, assembly GCA_044463245.1. Lineage (GTDB taxonomy): Bacteria > Gemmatimonadota > Gemmatimonadetes > Gemmatimonadales > Gemmatimonadaceae > JADGGM01. The sequence continues at coordinate 5,745 of JBIQMO010000038.1, read as the reverse complement.
GCACTCCCGCCATCGCGAGAACCACGATGACGATGAGCATCCCGTACTCGGTGACGACTGCACCGTCCTGCTCCTCGATGAAACTCTTGGCGAGATTCGTGAGGCGATTCATGGGACTCTCCTTTTTTGAGAGTTGAGGGTGGAACGACATCCCGCGCTCGCGGGGTGGGACAACAACGAATGGGCACTACTCGGAGAAGCGGAACGGCACCAACAAACTGCCAGATTGGGTGCGGCTACAGATTAGAACCTTCTCATGTTTCCGCAACTGATCTCGCAACCAACCACCGCGGGCTTATCCGTTGGGGCCGGCAGACGTGCCCGGGACAGAGCAAAATCCTGCCCGCGAGATCCGGCACGGGCAGTAGGCGGCCTGGTCAGCACACGCTCGAATTACCTGCTGAACCTGGCAAATTCGGCAAAGCTCTCAATGACAATGGGTTATTACCGTCGATCGGTACCCAAGTACTGCCCGATCGCCGGCCAGGACCTACCACTCGCGCTGCAAAGACCGGCCGTTGCCCGGGGCCAGACACAGAACATCCGTTGCATCGACGCACCATACTGGTGCATCCCTGTTGCGCCATTAATCGGTACCAATGAACCGCGGCGGAAATTTTCTTACCGCCCGTAGCGTCCATCGCAGTGCCGCCTCCGGAAGGCACAACGGGTCGCAATCCGCCCGAGCAATAGTCGAGGTCCCGCCCTGCCTACCCCCCTCCCTCTTCCTCTCTTAGCTTCCCGGAACACGCGGGAGTGGCGGAATTGGTAGACGCGCTGGACTTAGGATCCAGTGGGGAAACCCGTGGGGGTTCGAGTCCCCCCTCTCGCATTAGATCGGAAGACATGCTAGTCAGCCGACACGCTGCTCCGGATGTTCCGCAGCTCGAGGCGCGCGAGGAGCGATATGAAAATGGCTGCCGGCGCCACTGCTTCTCGTCCGGCCGGCGTAGCATCACCTTCACAGCCGCCCGCATGCACGCGCGACATTTCGCACGCACCATCTCTCTCGCCGTGGCTGTCGCCCTCTCGGCTGCCCTCCCCACCCCCCTCCGCGCCCAACGCCCGATCGCGCGAGACATCCCCCTCGGCCCGATGATCGAGCGCGCGTACCATGCCGAAACACGCGACTCCTCCGGCACGCCGGGCAGGAGCTACTGGCAGCAAACGGTCGACTACTCGATTCGTGCGAGGCTGGATGTAGAGAGCGCAATGCTCCACGGCGAGGAGACGATCAAGCTCCACAACACCTCGCCCGACACTCTCCACTACATCGTCCTCCGCCTATACCAGAACTACTTTCGCGCGGAGTCCGAGCGTAACGACTACGTCACCGCCATCACGGATGGCATCACGCTCGAACGTCTCAGCATCAACGGCGCGGCCGTCTCCACCAGCGACTCCGACGCTTATGTGGTGGATGGCACCATCGCCCGCGTCCGTCCATCGTCACCGATCCTGCCAGGCGCCACCGCCACTATCGATGTCACCTGGCACTTCGAAGTACCCAACGTCCCCGAAGGCGAGCGGGGCGAGCGGATGGGCCGCTGGGACCACGAGCTCTATCAGGTCGCGCAATGGTACCCGCAGGTCGCCATGTACGACGACCTCCGCGGCTGGGACCTGAGCCAGTACCTCGGCAAGGGTGAGTTCTACAACCAGTTCGGCAGCTTCGACGTGCAGATCACTTTACCGGCCGGATGGCTGGTCGGCGCGACCGGTACACTGGCCAATCCTCAGGAAGTCCTCGCACCCACCACTCGCGAGCGCCTCGCACTCGCGCTGCGCGTCGACACGACCGTCCGCGTAGTCACCGCCAACGAGCGCGGCGCGGGCAAGGCCACCGCTGCCGGCTCATCGCTCACCTGGCACTTCACGGCGCCCAGGGTGAACGACTTCGCCTTCGTCGCCTCGAAGAGCTTCGTCTATGATGCCGCCCGCGCCTTTGCGCCGGACACCACGCTCGTGCAGGTGCTCTACCTCCCCGAGCATGAGAGCTACTCCGGCGCAGCGCGTCTCGGCCGCTTCGCACTCGAGCACCACTCGAAGCTGGTGATGCCTTACGATTTCCCGCAGGCTACCATCGCCGACGGTCCGGAGAACGGGATGGAGTACCCTATGATCATCTTCTCCGGCCCGGACTTCGGCGTGATCACGCACGAGCTGGGACACGAGTGGTTCCCGATGATGGTCGGCTCTAACGAAACGTGGTACGGCTGGCAGGACGAAGGCTTCAACGAGTTCATCGACGCAGCGGCGACCGCAGACTACGAGAAGAAGCCAACCGACTGGAATCGTGAGGGCGCCTCCTACCGCCGCATCGCCGGCTCGGAGCTCGAGCCTACCATGATGTGGCCCACCGATTTCGCCGGTCCGTACTACAGCATCCAGGCGTACGTGAAGGCGCCGCTAGCGCTCCACGCGCTCGGCGGAGTCGTTGGCGACCGTGCCGTGCGCTCCGCCTTCGCCGGCTACGCGCGTGCGTGGCGCTACAAGCACCCATCGCCGTGGGACTTCTTCATGTACATGGACCGCGCACTCGGAAGCGACCTGGGCTGGTTCTGGAACTCGTGGTGGTTCACCACCAACACCTTCGATCAGGGAATCGCCCTCGTGGCACAGGCCGGAAGCAGACTCACCATCAACGTGGTGGACTATGGCGGGATGCCAATGCCGGTGATTTTCCGCATCGACTTTACCGACGGAACGTCGAAAACCATCACCCAGCCCGCTTCGGTCTGGTTCTCGGGTACGCGGGCTACCACGCTGACCATGACGCTCGACGGCAAGAGCATTGCGCACGTCACGCTCGACCCCGAGTATCGCTTCCAGGATGTCGACCGAACCAACAACGTGTGGAACGCTTTGCAATGAGACTTCCCTCCCCGCTTCGCCTGCACAACCGTCGCGGCCTGCTGGTCTACCAGCTCGTGCTCATCCTCGTCGCTATCATCATCCTGATTCTCGCGCTTCTCTACGTTGCGCGGCGGAACCAGAGCGGGGCCGCACCGGCGGCCACCCCCTCGAGCAGCAGCTGGAGCCCGCCTCGCACAAGCTTACCGACACCTCGCTGGAGCGCCGTCGCCTAGCAGACTGTACGCCCCCGACACCGGCGATCGGCGCATGACTTGCCTGCGTCATCGCCCTGAGAAGCGGCTGCACCGTTCGCTCGTTCGGGACGACGGCAACCGCTCGGAGGCAGCGGCTAATGCGTTCTCGCAGCAAGACCAGGTATGGCGCAACGGTATATCAGATCGCCCTCGTCATACGGGTCATCGCCGCGATACTGGCGCTCGTCATCTCTCTGCGCCCTCGAAAGGTGACCTCGGAAGCGCCCGGTAGGATATCCAGGGCGACCAACGCCAGCGTCGCCGGCGCCCTCCCCTACCTCGCCCAGAAGCCCACTCCGCGCGAGATCACCTTCGACCAATGTCCCCCGAACGGCGACGGACCTGACCAGGAGCTCGATCGCCTGAAGAACCGCGTGGATGAAGGGAGCTACATCCCCGTCTCGTACGCCGCCATAGACACCCTACCCTGGCCACGCTCGGTGGACCGCGAACAGCGCTCCAGATGGTCGCGCACGGACCGCGCGGCCGTCGCGCGCTACGAGGGGATTCCGGTGTCGCTAGAGGGATACCTGGCCGGAGCCAAGGTGGAAGGCCCCGAGGCCACCAACTGCCACGCCGCCGACACGAAGGATCGCGACTGGCACATCTGGCTCACCGGGCGAAGGGGCACTGATCGCAGCGGCTCCATTGTGGTGGAGGCCACGCCGCGCGTTCGCGTGGCGCACTCTGGATGGCGCTTTTCCGCCGTGAGGAACGCTGCTCGCGATGGCGATCGCGTTCGCATCAGCGGTTGGCTCATGCTCGATCCGGATCACCCCGAGCAACTCGGCAAGACCCGCGGTACGCTTTGGGAGATCCACCCGATCATGAAAATCGAGATCCAGCGGAATGGGCGTTGGGTGAACCTCGACTCGGCACGTATCACATCACACCGGTAGGGACCAATGCGCAAGGCAATAAGACTCCGGATCACCCTGTGGATCGAAGGTGATGACGAGCCGGCGGACGACTTCTTCGAAGCCACCTCTCGAGCGCTCCGCGACGTGATCTCGAGCGGGAGCAAGACGCACCCGGAGCTGCGCTTCACGGTAAAACACGTTACCGAGGACTCGGGGAGTTGAACGGCAAGTCCGACGAGCGGGATCTCCCCCCACCTCCCCCCTCGCGCTCCCTCGACGATTATGTTTCACCCATGAACATCGAGATCACTCCCAAGAAGTCCGAGGGGCTGGAGCGCCTCCTCGAGGTCAAGGTGCCCGCCGAGGACGTACGTGGCGCCGAGGAGAAAGCCGCGCGCCGCTACGCTAGACAGGTCCGCCTCCCCGGATTCCGCCCCGGTAAGGCACCCGCCGCGATGGTGCGGAGGAAGTTCGCCGACGCCATCCGCCAGGAGGCGCTTGAGTCGGTGGTGCAGGAGGCGTTCAAGGAAGTGCTCGAGCGCGAGAAGTTCGACCTCGCCGCGCAGCCGCACGTCCACGACCTCAAGTTCAACGACGGCGAGCCGCTCACCTTCGAGCTTCACCTCGAGGTGCGCCCCACCATCGAGATCCCGCGCGCCACTGGCTTCCGCGTGGAGCGGAAGGTCCGCCCGGTCACCGACGAGCAGCTCCAGGAACAGCTCGAGGAGCTCCGCGAAGACAAAGCCGTGTGGACTCCGGTCGACGAGAAGCCCGCACCGGGTGACATGGTGACGGTGCAGCTCGCAATCCCCGAAGAGGCGGCCGGTACCGCCGAGCCGCGCGAGTACCGCATCGTGCTCGGCTCCGGGCAGGCGCTCCCGGCAATCGAGGAGGTCATCACCGAGACCGCCCCGGGCGAGACTACGGAGCGCCCGGTGAAGTGGCCGGACGACTTCCCGGATGAGGAGCAGCGCGGCAAGACGAAGACGGTTCGAGTGACTGTAGAGGATGTGAAGCGGAAGACGCTTCCCGAGCTGGATGATGACTTCGCGCGCGCCACGGGAGACTTCGAGTCCATGGCCGCGCTCCGCGACACGGTGCGTGAGGACCTGGTGAACCACGCCGAGCGAGAAGCCGATGCCGAGGTGCGCCAGAAGCTGGTGGATGAGATCATCGCCGCCAACCCCTTCGACATCCCTCAGAGTTGGGTGAATCGTCTTGTAGAAGCATACCTCGAGACCTACCAGATCCCGGAGGAGGAGCAGGAGCGCTTCCGCAACGAGTTCCGCCCGCTGGCCGAGCGCCAGGTACGGCGCGATCTCGTAGTTAGCACGATCGCGAAGAAGGAGGGACTCGAAGCTACCGAGGCGGACATCGACGCACGCGTCATGGAGGTCGCCGAGAAGCGCGGCACCGAGCCCGGCCAGGTCTACGCCTCGCTGGAGAAGGCAGGCCGCATCGCGGAGCTGGAGCGGAACATCACGGAAGAGAAGGTCTTCGCCTGGCTCATGGAAAAGAACACGGTTGAACAATGACAGAGATTCCGATGGCCACGATCTACCCACCCTACGTTATCGAGCGATCCAGCCGCGGCGAGCGGACGTACGACATCTTCTCGCGCCTGCTCATGGACCGCATCGTGTTCCTGGGTACGCCCGTGACGGACGATGTTGCCAACATCATCATCGCCCAACTGCTCTTCCTGCAGGCGGACAACCCCGAGCGCGACATCAACCTCTACATCAACTCTCCCGGCGGGAGCGTGTCGGCGGGTC
>JBIQMO010000037.1:0-23972 GCA_044463245.1 Gemmatimonas aurantiaca | reverse complement strand
GGCGACACGCTCTTCGGGTACCGGCAGTACACGCCGCGCGCACTCTACCAGGAGATCAGCACGCAGAGCATCGAGCGGCTGATCGGATCGACGGCGGCCAACTGGCGTACCACGAGCTGGCTCGCTCTACGTGGGACCTTCGGGCTCGACTTCGTATACAGGCAGGATGACCAGCTCTGCCGGCTCGAGACCTGTCCGCCGATCGAGCAGTACGACCGTGGCTTCAGGCTCGACAACCGCTCCGCGTTCTACAACTACAGCGGCGACTTCAGCGCCACGGCGAGCCATCAGCTCACCGACAATCTCGAATCGAAGACCACGGTCGGCGTGCAGTACGTGCGGAGCGTCTTCAGTCGCAACGGCGCGCGCGGGGATTTCCTTCCTCCCGGCGCCACGACCGTAAGCGCGGGATCGTCGCCGAGCGCGGATGAGACCACGACCGAGAGCCGCACGATGGGTGGATTCATCGAGGAGCACCTCGGCTTCCGCGAGAAGATGTTCCTCACGGTCGGCGTTCGCTCAGACCGCAACAGCGCGTTCGGCGCGAACTTCAAGACGGTGTTCTATCCCAAAGTGGCGGCGTCGTGGGTGATCTCCGACGAAACCTTCTTCCCGAAGCCGAGCTGGATGGATCAGTTCCGTCTGCGCGGCGCGTACGGCGCATCTGGCGTACAGCCGGGAACCATTGACGCGCTCCAGTACTACACTCCGTTCTCGGCGCGCATCGGCGGCCAGGAGCTCCCGGGTCTGGTTCTGAGCACTCTCGGTAACAAGGACCTGAAGCCCGAGCGTTCGACCGAGCTGGAGGTCGGCTTCGATGGAACGTTCTTCGGCAGCAGGCTGACCACGGAATTCACCTACTACCGCAAGATCTCGAAGGACGCGCTCATCGAGCGGACGCTTCCGCCCTCTGTCGGCGCCGGCGCCACGAGCAGGTTCGAGAACCTGGGTGAGGTGCGCAACTCCGGCTTCGAGGGTTTCGTCTCCGGGCAGATCATCCAGCGGAGCGGTTTCGGCTGGGATCTCTCTGTGAACGGCTCGGCGAACAGCAACGAGCTCGTGGACCTGGGCGGCGTGCCTCCCATCATCGGTTCGTCGATCAGCCAGGTCGAGGGATTGCCGCTGAACAGCTACTACGCGCAGCCGATCGAGAGCTTCAGCGACGCCGATGGGAACGGGATCATCACCGCGGATGAAATCCAGGTGGGCGCCGAGCGGCAGTTCATCGGCTACTCCATCCCACGCTACCAGATCGCGGTGACCAACGGCTTGGACTTCTTCGACAGGCACGTCCGTCTGTCGGCGATGATCGATTACAGCGGTGGCAACAAGGTCTACTGGAATTCGGAGCGTATCCGCTGCTCGAGCCGGCTGAACTGTCGTGGCATCAACGATCCCACGACGCCACTCTGGGAGCAGGCTCGCACGGTCGCGCTACGCGAGGATCCCTCGCGGACGCTCGCGGGGTACTTCCGTCCGGCCGACTTCGTCAAGTTCCGCGAGCTGTCGCTCACGCTCAGTGCGCCCGATCGCTGGGCCACGCTACTGCACGGGCGGAACCTCTCGGTCTCGCTGGCGGCGCGGAATCTCGGAATTCTGTGGACTCGCTACGAAGGCGTCGATCCGGAAACCAACTCCGGCACCGGCGATACGCCCGTGGACTTCCAGGCATCCGCCCCGCCGTCGTACTTCATGCTCAGACTCAACCTCGGCTTCTGAGGCAACTACCATATGCATCGGATCATGAAAGGAATCACGAACGGGTCCCGAGCGTGGGTTGCCGCGACTGCCGCTTTGGCCATGCTGACGCTCGCGGCGTGCTCCGTCGAGAAGATTCTCGACGTCACCGACCCAGACATCATCAATCCGTCGGACGTCTCGTCGCCGGCGGGCGTGGAGGCGGTGCGGCTGGGCACCATCGCGCGGCTCAACCAGGCCACCACGGGCACCGAGAGCTTCTTCCTTCTCGGCGGCCTGCTGGCCGACGAGTGGCGGTCGGGTGACAGCTATCTCGATCGGGACGAGACCGATCAGCGCAACGTGAGCACGCGCAACTCGTTCATGCTCACGGCGACAAGGAATATCTATCGCGCTCGCTCCTCCGCGATTCAGACCATCGATCTCATCAAGCAGTACAGCCCGGCCGCACCAGCGTGGCAGATCGCGGAGATGTTCTTCGTGGAGGCGTACATGGAGAACATGGTCGCGGAGAACTTCTGCAGCGGAATGCCGTTCAGCGCCATCGTGGACGGAGAAGCGGTCTTCGGTGGACCGATGACCAGCGAGCAGGCGTACGCCATGGCACTCGCGCACGCGGATTCCGGCCTGGCGTCGGTCGGCGGCACGACGGTCGATGACCAACGCGTGAAGAGCGCACTCCAGGTGTTGCGCGCGCGCATACTGCTCAACCAGAACCTCCCGGATGAAGCCGCTGCCGCAGTGGCCGGCGTGCCGACCGACTTCGTTTACCAGATGGAGCAGTCGCTCACGACCATGACAAACACCATCTGGGACTTCAACAACGTCGCGCGCCGCTACACTGTGAGCGCCGGGGAGGGTGGTACCGGTATCGACTTCGCAACGGCGAACGACCCACGCGTACCCGTGTGCGCGGGGGGCAGCCCGGAGTGCGTGGCGGCCGGCGTGTCGGATGCGACGGTGTTCGAGAACGGCTCCGTGATGCCGCTGTACGTGCAACTGCTCTGGCCCACCGCTGACGCGTCCGTCAACATCGTGACGGGTATCGAGGCGCGGATGATCGAGGCGGAGGCGGAGCTGCACGATGGGCATCCGGACGTCGCGCTCGGAATCCTCAACGCCGCGCGGACCACCGTGACCGGGCTCGATCCGCTCGACGATGCGGGAAGCGATGCTGCCCGGGTCGACCAGCTCTTCCACGAGCGTGCCTTCTGGATGTTCTCCACGGGGCATCGTCTCGGCGACCTCCGGCGACTCGTCCGCCAGTATGGCCGTTCGCCGAACTCGGTCTTCCCGAACGGCACCTTCCTCGACGGCGGGAACTACGGGAGCGACATGAACTTTCCCGTGCCCGAAGCCGAGAAGAACAATCCGAACGATCCGGCTGGCGCCTGCATCGACCGCAACGCGTGATGCGTATCTGTATTTGATTCACACGTGGAATCGCCGGCGGTCGCGACCGCCGGCGATTCCATGTGTAGGTTGCGGGCCCCGCCGTCGATCGCATCACGGCGGGCGTGTCGCGCGACTGGCGCAGAGGAATGCACGTGGCGAGCTTACCTCTGCTTGCGCGGCGATCCGACCAATCGTAAATTTTTTCAGAAGCTGCAACCAAGTTCCAAACTATGGAACCGACGCATGGGGCGCGATGGGCTGCACCCGCGCTGCGAGCCCCCGACACGCCGGCCCCTGAACCGACATCCATACATCCCACATGTCACAACCGGCCCGCGCACAGGCGCTCGAAGAGTCTTCCCTCCCGATGCAGATGGATCCATCGACTCGCTTCGTGGCGTTGGCGGAGGGCGCCTTCGGACCGATCACTTCCAAGACCGCCAACGGCTGCATCCGTTATTCTCCCGAGCGCGTCGTCGCCATCATCGACTCCATGCGCGTGGGACAGACGGCGCAGTCGGTGCTCGGCTTCGGTGGGGAGATACCGGTCGTCGCGGGCCTCGATGAAGCGCTCGAGCTCGAGCCCACGGCGCTGCTGGTGGGTGTCGCGCCCACCGGTGGTCAGCTCCCGGCCCCTTGGCGCGCTACGATCGCCGAGGCGCTCAGGAAGGGGCTCGATGTATGGAGCGGGTTGCACTACTTCCTGGCCGATGATCCGGTACTCGCGGCGGCCGCCGCGGAGGGCGAGGCGCGCATCTTCGACCTCCGCCGTCCTCCGCGCGACCTGGGTGTGGCCGGCGGACGCGTCCGCGACGTCGCGTCCACGGTAGTGCTCACCGTGGGCTCGGACTGCAACATCGGGAAGATGACGTCGCAGGTCCAGCTCCGTGATGCACTGCGCGCGCGTGGCGAGAGCGTCGCCTTCGCGGCTACGGGGCAGACCGGGATCCTCGTGGAAGGGTGGGGAATCGCCGTGGATGCGGTGATTGCCGATTTCATCTCCGGTGCCGCCGAGCGGCTCGTCCTCCAGGCGGCGCACAGCGGCGACATCGTGCTGGTGGAAGGGCAGGGTTCCATCATTCACCCCAGCTACTCCGGGGTCACCTACGGGCTGTTGCACGGCTCCCTGCCGCATGCCATGGTGCTCTGCCACCAGCCCTCGCGAAAGGCAATCAACAAACAGGAGTGGGTGAAGATTCCGCCGCTCTCCGAGCTCGTGGAAATGTACGAGTACGTCGCGCGGCCGCTCAGGCCGTCGAAGGTGATCGCCATCGCCCTCAATACCTTCGATCTCACCGACGACGAAGCGCGCGCGGCAATCGCGGCGGCCGAGGCGGAGACCGGCCTTCCAGCGACCGACGTGGTGCGCTACGACCCGTCACCGGTTGCCGAGGCCATTCTCGATTTCCACCGCGGTCGACCGCGCTAGAGTACGCTTCCGTGATCGTGCCCGGCGCCGGACTGTCAACACCGGGATGGAATTTCTCATTTTCACCGGGAAGAATTGCACACCCGGCTGGGGGCGAGCCGTCAGTTCGCTGTAGCCTCCTTTCGTCTGGAGCGGGTGGGAGAGGAGCTCCCCTGGACCGAAGTGGTCGAGCGCTGTGCACCGAGTGAGCGATACAGCTCGGCATGGCTCTTCATCCGGTAGCTGTTGCCGCGGATGTTGACTATGTGACAGTGATGCACCAGGCGGTCTATAAGAGCCGCCGCCATGACGTCGTCGCCGAAGATCTCGCCCCACTCCTCGAAGCCCTTGTTGCTCGTCAAGACCGTCGAGGCGTGCTCGTACCTCCGGCTCATGAGCTGGAAGAAGAGCATCGCTCCGGTCCTGGTGATCGGCAGGTATCCGATCTCGTCGACCACGAGGAGCGATGGGAAGATGAGGGTCTTCATCCGCTGAGCGAGACGCCCTGCCGTCTGTGCCTCCTCGAGCGAGGCGATGAGATCACCCAGCGTGCCGTAGTAGACCCTCCGCCCGCTCTCGGCCGCCCGTATGGCGAGGCTTATGGCCAGGTGCGTCTTGCCCACTCCCGGTGGACCGAAGAAGACGACATTCTCTCTTCGCTCGAGGAAGCCCAAGGTGTGGAGGCTCTCTATCTGCTCGCGCTTCACCGAGGGCTGGAAGCTGAAATCGAAGTCCGCGAGCGTCTTGACCACTGGCAGTCTCGAGGAGCGCATGGCTGCCTGGAGCCGGCGATTGTTGCGCAGTGCGATCTGCGAAGCGAGCAGCGCCTCGAGTGCTGCCTGCGGCTGGAGCGTGCCGCCATCGAGTCCGGAGAGGATGTCGTCGAGAGCTTCCAGTGCACCGGGCATCTTGAGATCGGCCAGCTGGGCGCGGATCCGATCTCTCAGCGATGGAGCGAGGGTAGAAGAGCGCATCAGACCACCCCCTCGACTATCGACTGTTCGATAAGCGATTGCTCGACGAGCGACCGGTAGGCGTCGAGACCGCGCTGCTGGACATCGACCACAGCCACGGACGGGAGCACAGATGGAATCACCGAGCGGAGCGTGGTGCGGCGGCTCAGCCGCTCGACCGGAAGCACGAGCGGCCGGTAGCCCCGAGCGGCCAGCGGCTGGAGTAGGGCTCGCTCCTCGCTCTCGAATCGCTCGCGTGGCACCGCACCCGTGGTGCCGTGTACTCGCTGGTTAGCCACCTCGTCGAGCCAGCGGAGCCGCTGATCATCCAGATCGGCGTCGCCGGTGAACTCCCTTCCGTAGACGAAGTTGCCGCGCACGTAGCGCACCGGTCGCTCCACCTTGCCCTTGGTCTTGGCGCTGTAGGGTCGGCAGGCCCGGATGCGAAAGCCCCAGTGAGTGGCGAATCGGAGGAACTCCGGATTCTCGAGGAGCTTGCCGCCCTCCAGGCGCTTATCCTCCACCACGACCGCCTTCATCTGATCGAAGAGCAGCTCCCTCGGTACGCCGCCGAAGTAGCCGAAGGCCTCCTCGAGTCCCGCGATCACCGTGGCCATGGTCTGCCTGGGATAGAACTTGAGCCAGAGGAGCCTCGAGTAGCCGAGGACGACGAGAAGAGCGAATCGCTTGCCCCAGGGAAATCGGAACTCGGCGAAGTCGACCTGCCCTTGATGGCCCGGCTCGGTCTCGAAGCGTACGACCGGCGGGCTCTCGGGCTCGGGCCGCACGCTCGCCACGTACTCGCGTAGCCGGGTGATCCCACCCGAGTAGCCCGCTGCTCTTATCTCCTCGAAGAGACGCACGGCAGAGAGCTCGGGGTAGGTCGAGAGGCGCTCGGCGATGATCGGCTTGTAGACGTCGAGCTTGGAGGAGCGCGGTGGTGCCTTGCGTGGTGGAGCGGAGTCGAGGTCGCGCTCGAGCTGACCGGTGGAAATCCAGTTGTGAATGGAGCGCCGGCTCACGCCCAGGCGTCGGGCGATGGCGCTCTTGGAGAGTCCTTCATCCAGGAGATGTTTGAGTACCACGAGAGTATCCCACCCGTACACGGCGCCATGCCTCTGAGCTGGAGGGACGCCAAATTTGCCTACGGGCCGGAGCGGTGCCCACTCGAAGTGCTCAGAGCACCACCCGGCGGAGCGATACCCCGAGTGTGCAATTCTTCCCGGTGATTCTGAGCAATTTCAAACCGGTGCTAACACGGACGCGCGCTCCCACATGGGATGCGTCGCGATCGGCGCTACCTTTGCGTTGTGGAGCTTGCATGCGCGAGCTCATCCACAAGCACTCCACGGCCGTGCAGGGGGACGACGGGAAGTCGTACGAGGCGCTCATCTACGGGCAGCAGCGCGTGGATGGTACCTGGATAGGCTGGATCGAGTTCGTCCCCGTCACCGGCGGCCACGTGCTGCGCACCACGCGAGAAACCTCGCAGCCCGATCGCGCCGCGCTGGACTACTGGGCGGGCGGCCTGGAGCCGACGTACCTCGAAGGAGCGCTCACCCGCGCCTGGCCGTGACGACCCAGGGCGGCATCATGGCGCCAACATCCTGCGGGCTAGCGCGGGGAACGACCGTGCTCGGGAGCGCGTTCCGACCGGGTACGTTCGCCCGGCCTCGTGATCCTGGCCTACGTACCGACCTTCCACATACTGCTCGTCGCCGCTGCGATGGTGGGGATGGGCTCCTCGGTCTTCCACCCGGGATCGTCGCGCGTCGCGAGGACGGGGTCAGGTCTTTAATTTCGAGCAGGCTGAGCCATAGCACAGCTATGGCTCAGCCTGCTCGAAATTAAAGACCTGACCCCGTCGCTATTCGTATCTCAGCGCCTGCGTCGGCTGGATTCGCGAGGCACGGAGGGCGGGGATGTAGCCGGCGCTGAGGGCTACGATGGTCAGTACGATCGCGGAGAGGGCGACGACGATGGGATCGTGTCCCTTCAGCTCGAAGAGGAGGGACTTCGCGGCGCGGCCGATGGCGAGGGCGCCGGCCACGCCCACTATCCCTCCGATGATGGTCATGATGCCGACCTGCTTCAGAACCATCGCGCGCACGCGGCCGGCGTCGGCGCCGAGTGCCATGCGTACGCCGATCTCGCGGGTGCGCTGCGCGACGGAGTAGGCGAGCACGCCGTAGAGGCCGACGGCAGCGAGCAGCGTGGCGAGGAACGCGAAGGCCGCCGATAGCGTGCTGATCATGCGGTCGAGGAAGACGTTGTCCTTCACCTGCTGCGACATCGTCTTGAGGTTTTCGACGGGGAGGTTCGGATCGAGCTTCTTGATCACGCCGGGGATCGCGCGCAGGAGTTGCTCCGCGCCGCCGGCGCGGGCGCTGCGCACGTAGAAGGTCAGGAAACCGGAGGCGGTGTCCTGCAGCGTGGGCGCGAAGAACTGCGGTGGAATCTCGTCCTTCACCTCCGAGTACTTGGCGTCGCGAACCAGACCGACGATCTGGATGTCGAGCGAGTCGTTGCCACGGTCGCCCATCAGCTTCCCCACGGCGTCGCGTCCCAGCCCGAACTTCTTCGCGAACGTCTCGTTCACCACCGCCACGCGCGCTCTGCCGGCGGCGTCGGATCGCGTGAACTCGCGCCCGCTCAGGAGCTGTATTCCCATCACGCCGAAGTAGCCGGGGCCGACCTCGTTGAATCGGGAGTTGGCATCCGTGTCGGGGCCCTTCCTGAAGCCTTCCACGGATACGTCGGTCCCCCAGTTGCTCCCCGAGAGTGCGGGAATCATCGCCTCCGTCACGCCGGAGACGCCGGGGATGGACGTGAGCTCTTCGTGAACGCGGTCGAAGAGCGCGCGCGAGCGCGTGTTGTCGTAGCCGTTGAGCGATGGCGAGATCGAGAAGGTGACCAGGTTCTCGACGCGCAGCCCGAGATCCACCTCGCTCACGTTACGGAGACTCTTGACGAACAGCCCGGCGGAGATGAGCAGCGCCATCGAGAGCGCGATCTGCAAGGTGACGAGCGTCGTGCGGAAGCGCGCGGCGGAGCGTGTACCGGAGTGCTTGCCGGTACCATCGCGGATCGCCGAAGCGAGATCGGGGCGCGTGCTGTTGAGCGCGGGGAAGAGTCCGAAGAGGACCCCCGTGCCGAGCGAGAGCGCGGCGGTGAAGACGATGGCCGACGTCTGCAGGTGGACGTTCAGGCTGGTTGCCGAGTCGTTCGGGAGAAGACTCGTGACGAGGGCGAGCGTCCAGTAGGCGACTACGATCCCCACTATGCCGCCGATCACGGCCAGGAGCACCGATTCGGTGAGGAGTTGGGTGATGAGCGTCCTGCGCGTGGCGCCGAGCGAGAGCCGCACGGCCATCTCGAGCGAGCGTCCCGCGCCGCGCGCGAGGAGGAGGTTCGCAATGTTCGCGCAGGCGATGAGGAGCACGATCGCCGTGATGCCGAAGAGCAGTACGAGCGGCGTACGTGAATCCCCGTGCACCGAGCTCTGGCCGCGGCTTCCGTTGCTGGCGAGGATGTCCCTCGCGCGGAAGCGCTTCATCGTCTGGTCGCTCATCCCCTCCTGGAGCGGGGCCTCGACGTCGTTGATGATCGGGTGGTAAATGGCGTTGATCGCGCTCGATGCCTGCTGGAGCGATACTCCCGGCTTCAGTCGAGCGAAGAGGTAGACCCAGTAGGCGCGGCGGTTCTCGAAGCCGGCGTTCTGGTAGTACGGCTCCATTAGCCCGCGCATCGTGATCGGTACGAAGACCTGCGGGCGGGAGCCGAGCGTGGTCCCGCTGAAGCCGCGCGGCGCCACGCCGATGATCGTCATCGTCTGGCCATTGATGATGATCGGCTCGCCGATGACCGACTGTCGCGAGCCCAGCCGCGACTGCCAGTAGTCGTAGCTGAGCACCGCCACGTAATTGGCGCCAATGCTCCCGTCGTCGGCGGGTGTGAAGAGGCGACCGAGCGCGGGTCTCACGCCGAGCACGGGGAAGTACGAGCCCGAGACCAGCATCCCCTCGCCGCTGAATGTCTGGTCATCGAACGCTACGTTCGCACCGAAGCCACGGTGCGCCGCGATCCCCGTGAAGGGGATGTTTTCCGCGCGCTCGAGATCGCGGAACATCGGATAGCTGAAGACCTGCTCGCAGTCGCCCGCCTGGTTGCACGAAGTGGAACCCGGCTTCGGTCCGGGCGCGGCGAGGTTGACGAGCCTGTCCGGGTGCGCGGCGGGGAGGGGTTGGAGGAGGATCTGGTTGAAGAGCGAGAAGATCGCCGCGTTGGCCCCTATTCCGAGTGCGAGCGAAAGGATCGCGACGAGCGTTACGAACGGAGATTTGATGAGCGTCCGGAAGGCCAGCTTCAGGTTGGGCATGGGGATCCCCGAGAGTGAGCGATCGTGCAGCGGAGCAGGGGCGCCGCGCGCTTCTCGATGCACTACGCGAGGCAGTGGGCTCGGTTTCGGCGGCCCGCGATCCAGTCGGCCGCGCGACGGTCCGAAGCGCTCTTCCTGCCATAGACACCGGCCGCAACTGAGGGGTTGCAACGGGTCAGGCTGTGGCCAGCGGCCGCGGATCGGGTTTCGTTCGCCCCTCGCCGATTTACCGTCGCCGCGCACGTCGCGCGGTTCACCCCACTTCGATTGTCGTGTGTCGGTCCGCTTCCCACGTTGGGCGCAGTTGGAAGCCAAGTCTACCCAAACGGGGGAGTGACAATGCGAATCGCTCGTGTGGCGGCAGTCGGCCTGATAGCCGTCCTGGCATCGTGCGGTGGCTCATCGCCAACCGGGAACAACAATAACAACAACAACCCGCCGCCGCCGCCTCCCGCCGGAGGGAAGAACGTGACCATCAAGGACTACACGTTCTCACCGGAGACGGTGACCGTGAAAGTGGGCTCCAGCGTGCAGTGGGTGAACGACGGACCGTCTGCTCACCACGTGGTGAGTGACGACATGGTGTTCGACGCGGGAAATCTCTCGGGGCCATCCGGGAGCGATCCTTACGGCTACGGCGGCACCGAGGGGCAGACCTTCACGTTCAAGTTCGACTCCGCGGGGACGTTCGCGTATCACTGCATGAACCACCCGCCGTCGGCCTACCCGAACTTCGTGGGCGTGGTAGTGGTTACTCCGTAGCGCGAGCGCGGGTGGATGGGTGGGGTGGGGTGGGGGATGAGCCCTGGTCAGCGAGCGATCGTTGGTCAGGGCCATCGTGTTCTGGCCGGCGGGACTTTGAGCGTGCTACGGCAGCGGTTAGATTACGGGCTTGTAGCGAGTAGGAATGGGAGGGAGATGGCAGGGTAGCTCAGCCGGTTAGAGCACGGCACTCATAATGCCGGGGTCGCGGGTTCGAGTCCCGCCCCTGCTATGGCGCAAGCCGCACGAAGCGATTGGCTTCGTGCGGCTTGCGCTTTTTGCATCGCCGCCAGCCCGATGCGTCGTTAATCCTGCGTTAAGGTACCGGACCCGATTCTGGTCGAGTCAAGCGCTCGCTCGCCTCGTTGCAACTCCCCCTTCCAGACGAGGAGTCCCATGCCCCTCCGCAGCATACTCGCGATAGCTGCCACCTTTCTCCTGATGCTGTATTCGTCGCACCAACGACCGCTGCCCGCCCAGCAGGTCGCCGGCGGGACGGCAGTGATCGAAGGCACGGTGCGTGATCGCCAGAGCCAGATGCCACTCTCGGACGTGCAGGTGTTCGTCGCCGGCGGTACGGTAGGCGCCAGAACCGACGCCGAAGGACGGTATCGCATAAGTGGACTGCCAGCGGGTACCGTCGAACTGCACGCCAAGATGCTCGGCTACAGCATGTCGGTACGGACGGTCACACTGCAGGAGGGACAGACCGCCGTTGCGAACTTCGCTCTGGATGCTGCCGCGATCTCCCTCGACGCAGTAGTGGTGACCGGTACCCCGGGCGGCACTCAGTCGCGCGCGATCGGGAACGCGGTGGAGCAGATGGACGTCGCGAAGGTCGCCGAGGTCTCTCCCTCCACCAACGTGCAGCAGGTCATCGGGCAGCGCAATCCGGGGGTTGTGGTTCTACCCAGCACGGGCATGGTGGGCTCCGGCAGCGCGATTCGCATCCGGGGCGCCTCGAGCCTTTCCCTTACCAATCAGCCGATCATCTACGTGGACGGCGTTCGCGTGGATGCAGATCCGGCTGCGGGACCGGCGATCCGGCAGGGGCGCCAGGCGGCGCGCCTCAACGATTTCAACTCCGAAGACATCGAGTCGATCGAGATAATCAAGGGGCCCGCCGCCGCCACTCTCTACGGCACGGAGGCATCGGGCGGCGTGGTTCAGATCATCACGAAGCGCGGGAAGTCGGGGAAGCCCCGCCTCGACCTGGTGGTTCGCGAGGGAATGAACTTCATGCAGAATCCGGCGGGCCGCTTCCGGTACACGTACTACACCGATCCAGTGACGCAGAAGACGGACAGCTTCAACATCTACGAGCACGAGCTGGCGACCACGGGCAAGTCGATCTTCAGAACCGGCCGGCTGCACTCGTACAACGCGAGCCTCGGCGGCGGCACGGATGCCGTGCGCTACTACCTCTCCGGCGACTTCACCAACAATGGCGGGATTCTCGATTACAACTGGGAGAAGTCGACGGGGGCTCGTGCGAACGTCTCGCTCCTACCCCACGAAATGGTCCAGGTGAACGGGAACCTGGGCTTCGTCCGCAACGAGACACGCTTCGCACAGGCGGCATCCGGCTTCGGGATCTGGGACATGATGGTGTACAGCTCTCCCGGGCTGCTCGGTGGTCCCAACCGCGGCTTTCGTTACGCGAACGCGGACGTTGCGGGCGACATTGACTCGCGCTCGAAGGTGAATCGCTTCACGGGCGGCATCGACGTCAAGTTCACTCCATTCGCGTGGCTCACGCAGCAGCTCAAGGCGGGGATGGACGTTAGCCAGACCACGAACCAGATTCTCTTCCCCCGCGTTCCCGATGGCCAGGTGAATTTTTTCGGCGCGAAGGGCACGGGCGAGAAGACGCTGGAAAACGTCTCGAACGTGTTCAACACTCTCGACTTCGCGACGACGGCCAAGTTTGGCGACTCCGAGAAGATCACTACCGCCACCTCCGTCGGCGTACAGTTCTACCGTAAACAGTTCACCCTCGCCAGCGCGGTGGGCAACAACTTCCCCGTCACCGACGTCACCACGATTGGTGGCGCCGCGACGTCCACCGCCGGAGAGGACTACGTCGAGAACAAGACGCTCGGCATGTACGTGCAGGAGGAACTGGGCTGGAGGAATCGGCTTTTCCTCACTGCAGCCGTTCGCGGTGATGGGAACAGCGCGTTCGGCGAGGACTTCGAGGCCGCCTACTATCCGAAGGTCAGCGCCACCTGGGTAGTCACCGAAGAGCCTTTCTGGCGCTGGGATGCCGTCAACACTCTGCGACTGCGCAGCGCGTGGGGCCAGGCGGGCCAGCAGCCGGATGCCTTCGATGCCATCACGCTGTACCAGCCCACCACCGGGCCGGGAGACGTCTCGGCGATCACGCCCATGTCGCTCGGAAACCCGAAGCTGAAGCCCGAGAGGGGATCCGAGCTCGAGGTGGGCTTCGATGCCGGCTTTTTCAACGACCGGCTCTCGGCGAGCGTCACGCACTACCGCCGAAACACCAGAGATGCGATCGTCCGCGCTCCCATATCGCCGTCGGTGGGCTTTCCGGGAGTCCGCGTGGTCAACCTCGGCGAGGTGAAGAACTGGGGCACCGAGATCGGGATCAACGCGCGGGCGCTCACCGGTGAGGTCCTGAGTTGGGACATCGGAGTCAACTACGCCACGGCGCACAACGAGGTAATGAGCCTCGGTGGACTGGAGGCCGTATCGGTAGGCGGCTCTCAGGATCAGCAGCACCGCGTCGGTTTCCCTGTGGGATCCATCTTCTGGGAGCGAGTCGTTAGCGCCGAGTGGAGCCCCGGAGGAACGCTGATCAACGTGCTCTGCGATGGCGGCACGGCGAGCCACGCTCCGGTACCGTGCGCCGATGCGCCGAAGGTTTACTGGGGACAGCCGACGCCGACCTGGTACGGCAGCATCAACAACACCTTCACTCTCTTCGGGAGCATCCGGCTCGGGGCGCTGATCGACTTCCAGGGCGGGATGACCTACATAGACGGCGAAATTCAGGCCGGCCACCAGAACTTTCAGAATACGGCGGCGTCGAACGTACCGATTCCCGAGAGGGATCCGATATTCGCGGCCTACCAGTCCGTGGTTCCACGGACTCCGCTCGGTACCTTCGACGCGTCGTTCGCGAAGCTCCGCGAGCTTTCCCTCAACTACACTCTCCCTCCGGGCGTGACCCAGAGGCTCGGGACCTCGGCGGGCTCGGTGACCGCGGCGTGGCGCAACGTGGCCACCCTCTGGCAGGCCGACAAGACCGTATGGGGGACGAAGCTGTTCGACCCGGAGATGCGTCCGCCCGGTTCCGAGCACCTCGCGCGCTATCAGACGCAGCTCCCACCGTTCTCGCAGTTCGTCATAACAGCCCGCCTCTCCTACTGAATCGGTGACCTCCATGACTTTCCTGACACGGTTCACGGGCCAGAGCACGCATGCTCCAGCCGCGAGCAGCCGCCGGGGCGCCATGCGCGGCGCCCGGGCCCTGGTGATGACCATCGTGAGCCTGGCGGCGATCGGCGGCTGCAAGGGCCTTCTCGATGTCGAGCTTCCCGGTAACGTGACGGAGGACGCGTTCAACAATCCCGCGATGGCGAACACTCTCGTGCTCAGTGCGCAGGGAGACTTCGAGTGTGCCTACTCGGAGTACGTACACGCCACGGCGCTCTGGTCGGGTGAGTTCATGAATGCTTCGGGGTTCTTCGAGGGAACTCAATGGAGCGCCCGCACCAACATCTACGACTCGGGGACCGGCGAGTGTCCCACCAGCGCGAGCAATCGGGCGGCTTACACCGTCTATCTGCCGCTGCAGATCGCTCGCGGCCAGGCAGAGAAGGCGCTCGCCCGGCTGGAGCAGTTCAGCGATGCGGAGGTGGCCAATCGAAGAAAGCTGATGGCTACGGCGGCACTCTACGCCGCCTACTCGCTCACTCTGCTCGGTGAACCGTACTGCGAGATGGTGCTCGACCAGGGTCCCGTGATGACTTCCCAGGAAGTCCTGGGCATTGCCGAGCAGCGCTTCACGACGGCGATCGAGCTGGCGAGCGGAGTGGCAGACGCCGGGGCGCTCCTGAATGCGGCACTGATCGGGCGCGCCAGGGTGCGCATGGATCTCGGCAAGGCGCCGGAGGCTGCGGCCGATGCGGCGCTCATACCGGAAGGCTTCGTGTTCAACGCGACGTACTCCAACTCGGTGCCGCGCCGGGCGAACACGCTCGTGCTCGTGAACAACGTGAACATGCACGTCTCGGTGGACCCGACGTACCGCAACCTCACCGTGAGCGGGGTTCCGGACACGGAGCGCGTGCCCGTCCGCGACGAGGGCCGGCTGGGGCAGGATGCGTTCACGCCGCTGTGGACGCAGCAGAAGTACCTGGCCACGAATGCGCCGCTGCCGATCGGGAGCTGGGATGAGGCACAACTGATCATCGCCGAGGCGAAGGGCGGCAACGACGCGGTCGATGCGATCAACCGGATCCGCGACAAGTACTCGCTCCCGCACTATGGTGGCGGTACGAACGAGGAGATCGAGGCTCAAGTGATAGAGGAGCGGCGTCGCACTCTCTTCCTGACGGGGCACCGCATATCCGACATGCTGCGCTTCGACATTCCGTTCGCGACCGGGGCGAACCACAAGGGAACGACGTACGCCAACAACACCTGCCTTCCGCTCCCGCTGGCCGAGGCCGCAGGGAGCCCGAACTCGTGATCAGGGGCCAACTCATGACCAGATCATTCACCGCCGCGCTCGGAGTGGCCGCTCTGCTGACGGTAGCGGCTCCAGTACGGGCGCAGTCGGCGGCGCGCCAGAGCGGCGGGTCGGCACCGTACGGCGCCACCCTGGCTCAGCAGGACGTGATGATAACGGCGCGCGACGGCATCAGGCTGGCCACGGACATTTACCGGCCGACCGCCAACGGCAAGCCGGTCGGCGAGCGCCTGCCGGTGCTGCTGCAACGCACGCCATACGACAAGAGCCGGAGCGCGGAGGCCGCGAAGTATTTCGCATCGCACGGCTACGTCGTGGCGATTCAGGACATCAGGGGCCGTTACAAGTCGGAGGGTGCTTTCGAGAAGTACGACGACCTGGGCGCGGCGGATGGCTACGACACCATCGAGTGGCTCGCGAAGCAGCCCTATGCGAATGGCACGGTGGGGATGTGGGGCACCTCCTATGTCGCACATACCCAGGCGGACGCCGCTAAGCTGGCACCGCCGGCACTCAAGCTGATCGTGCTCAACATGGGCGGGATGTCCAATGCATGGGACCATTCAGTCCGCTTCAACGGCGCGTTCGAGCTCGGGCGACAGCTGAGCTGGGCGTGGCAGCAGGCCATCGCCGATGCCAAGTCTCCGATCGTGAAGAAGGCGCTCGAATCGGAGAATCTCGTCGAGTGGTACGAGGTGCAGCCGATTCGGAAGGGTCTGAACCCACTCTCGGTGGTTCCCGATTACGAGGACTACTACTTCGAGGAGGCGACTCGGGCCAACGAGGATGAATACTGGAACCGGCTCGGGATGAACTGGGAGAACTACTATGGCAAGACGTCCGACATCCCGATGGTCCACATAGCGGGCTGGTACGACATCTACACCCGCGGCTCGATCTCGAATTTCGTGGAGCTGCGCAAGCTGAAGAAGGCACCTCAGCGGCTGGTGGTGGGCCCCTGGACCCATGGTGGCAACACGCGCGAGTTCGCGGGGGACGTGTCCTTCGGGCCCGATGGCGCCATAGCCGACTTCTACTCCGCCTGGCACCTGCGCCTCTTCGACCATTACCTCAAGAAGAAGTCGAACGGCGTCGCGAACGATGCACCCGTGCGCGTCTTCGTGATGGGCACTGGCGATGGGCACAAGGACGGTGACGGCCGGCTCTTTCATGGGGGATACTGGCGCGACGCAAAGGAGTGGCCGCTCGCCGGCACCCGATTCACGGAGTACTACTTCCACGGCGACGGAAGCCTGAGCACCAGGCGTCCCATGAGCGCCGAGCCGAAGTCCACCACCTACACTTTCGATCCACGCGATCCGGTACCGACGATCGGCGGCGGGGTATCCACGCGCCTCAAAGACGGAGGTTACGATCAGCGCGAGGATCCTCGCTTCCCCCCGTCGAAGCCTCCGTATCTGCCGCTCAAGGCACGCCCCGACGTGGTGGTTTTCCAGACCGAGCCGCTCCAGGAGGACATGGAGGTGATCGGGCCGATCCGGGTCAAGCTGTACGCGTCCACGGACAGGCTCGACACGGATTTCACCGCCAAGCTCGTGGACGTCTATCCGCCGAGCGAGGACTTCCCGACCGGCTTCGACCTCATACTCACCGACGCCATAGTTCGCGGCCGCTACAGGGCGACGAGTGATCACGAGGTGCTGCTCGAGCCGGGCAGGGTGTACGAGTTCACCATCGATCCGTTCCCCACGGCCAACGTCTTCAAGAAGGGCCACCGCATTCGCGTGGACATCTCCAGCAGCAACTACCCACGCTTCGACGTGAACCCGAACACCGGCGAGCCGCTGGGACTGAACCGCCGCATGCTGGATGCGACCAATACCATCTGGCACGATTCGGAGCGGCCATCGCACATAGTGCTGCCCATAGCTCCGGCACGGCGCTGAGCGTGGTGGAGATTCCAGTGGGGCCGACCCCTTCTACCGGAAGGAGCCTGGCGTGTTGACGGTGCTCGCGTTCGGCATGGTGCTGGTCTTCATGACGCTGATCATGACCAAGCGAGTGTCGGCGCTCATAGCGTTGATCGTCGTGCCCGTCGTGACGGCGATCATCGCTGGCTTCAGCTCGCAGATCGGACCCATGATGCTGGAAGGGATCAGGGAGCTGGCGCCCACCGGCGTGATGCTCATGTTCGCGATCCTGTATTTCGGGATCATGATCGACGCCGGTCTCTTCGATCCTCTGGTGCGGGCGATACTTCTCGCGGTGAAAGGGGATCCTCTCCGCATCGTTGTGGGGACCGCGATCCTCGCCCTGGTCGTATCGCTCGACGGTGATGGCAGCACCACGTACATGGTCACGACTGCCGCGCTGCTGCCGCTGTACATGCGGGTGGGGATGAATCCGCTGATTCTCACGTGCGTGGTGATGCTGGCCAGCGGCGTATGCAACATCACGCCATGGGGTGGGCCTACCGCGCGTGCCGCCAGCGCTCTGGGCGTGGATCCGAGCGCCATCTTCGTGCCGATGCTGCCGGCGATGCTGGGAGGGGCCCTCTGGACCATCCTGGTCGCGTTTATACTCGGTCGCCGGGAGCGCCAGCGAGTCGGCGTCGCTCTCATTGACGAGCTCGAGGAACTCCCGGACGCCCTCACGGACGAAAGCGAGCATCAGCCGCGGCACGTGATCCGGCGACCGGGGCTCCTGCTGGTGAACGCGATGCTCACGCTGACGTTGATGGTGCTTCTCGTGTTCGGTGTACTGCCACTGCCCGTGCTCTTCATGCTCGCGTTCGCGCTCGCGATGCTGATCAACTACCCGTCGCTCGAGCAGCAGAAGGAACGACTGGCGGCGCACTCGGGGAACGTGCTGGCCGTGGTATCGCTGATCTTCGCCGCTGGTGTCTTCACCGGCATCCTCTCGGGTACGAAGATGGTGGATGCCATGGCGAATAGCCTCATAACCGTCATGCCGTCCGGCGCCGGACCGTACCTCCCCGTCGTGACCGCGCTGGCCAGCGTGCCCTTCACCTTCTTCATCTCGAACGACGCCTTCTATTTCGGTGTGCTCCCGATACTCTCGCAGGCCGCGTCGGTCTACGGGGTGGACCCAGCGGAGATGGGGCGCGCATCGATAGTGGGACAACCCGTCCATCTTCTCAGCCCGCTGGTGCCATCCACCTATCTGCTCGTGGGCATGGCCAAGGTGGAGTTCGGGGACCATCAGCGCTACACGCTAAAGTGGGCCATTGGAGCGGCGATGGTGCTGATGCTGATAGGGCTGGTGTCTGGCGTCATCCCCGTAATGGGAACACTGGCGGGAGCCGCTCCATGATCGCGTTGCAGTCGGGGAACCAGAGGGCGATATTGACCGCATGAGGCTGCTTCTCGTGGAGGATGACGATGCCTTGGCCCGCTCGCTGGTGCGGGGATTGAGCGAGCATGCGTTCATCGTGGACCGCGCGGCGGATGGCGACGAGGCGCTCTACAAGGCGGATGTCAACAGCTACGACGCGATCATTCTCGACGTCAATCTTCCGCGGCTGGACGGATTCGCGGTTTGCCGGGAGCTGCGCCGCTCAGACAGCGCGGTCCGGATAATCATGCTTACCGCGCGCGTGGCGCTCGACGATCGGGTCGAAGGCCTGGACAGCGGCGCCGATGACTACCTGGTGAAGCCGTTCGAGTTCGACGAGCTCCTGGCGCGGCTGAGGGCCCTCCTCCGGCGCACCGGCGAGCGTTTCGAGCGGGATGTTCTCGTGGTCGACGATCTCGAGGTAGATCTTCGCGCGCAACGCGCGAAGCGCGGTGGGCACGCCATTGACCTGACTACCAAGGAGTTCGTCCTGCTCGCCTTCCTTGCGCGCAACGCCGGGACGGTGGTGGACAGGTCGGCGATCTCGGAGCACGTGTGGGACGAGAACCACGATCCCTCGTCGAACCTCATCGAGGTGTACGTCAACCGCCTGCGCAAGAAGGTGGATCGGGCCGGGAGCATCGCCTTGCTTCACACGCGCCGGGGGGCAGGCTACATGCTCGGCGTCGAGACGCCGCCAGACACCGCCTACCGCTGACCGGGCCGCATGATGTTGCAGTCCGTTCGGGTCCGTCTCGCTCTCTGGCACACCGGCCTCCTTGGCCTCGGCCTCGTGACTTTCTCCCTCGCGACGTACGTGTTCCTGCGCGACATGGCGGAGGAGCATACACGGAGCGCCCTGCAGCAGGCCGTTTCGACATTCTATCACGCCTTCATCGCTGATCTGCACGGCGAGCGCACGATGGTCGCCGCTGCCCAGCAGGGCGCGATGAAGTTCCGCTTCAGTGGCCGGCGTGTGTTGATGTACGATCGCCACCACCAGCTCGTGGCGATCTCGGATTCAGCGACCGACGCTCTCACCAGGGTGATCTCCAGGGTCGAAGATGCGGATGGTTCTCCACTGCATCCGCTCTTCGCGCGCCTCGTCCCTGGAGCGTCCGCGTACGAGATGGTGGATTACGGCTACGGTCACCGCGCGCCCGCTTTCGCGACGCGCGTGAGCGTAGAGGGAGAGCCTTTCACCGTAGTCGCGGTACAGCTCGGTCCAGGCTACGGCTGGAGCGTGCAGACTTTTCTTCGCGCCACGATCGTGGCGATCCCCATCGCGCTCGCGCTCGCCTTTGGTGGTGGCTACTTTCTGGCTCGCCAGAGCCTGATGCCCGTCGTCCAGATGAGCCGCCAGGCCTCCGCCATCAGCCACGACAATCTCCACGAGCGCCTCTACATCAGGAACGCGGATGATGAGCTCGGACAGTTGGGACGCGCCTTTAACGGACTCCTCGCTCGTCTGGACGAAGCGTTCGCGCGGCAGCGCCAGTTTTTCGCGGACGCATCGCACGAACTGAGGACGCCGGTCGCCAGTCTCAGGGCAGAGATCGATGTGGCCATCTCACGCACGCGCTCGGCCGAGGCGTACCGCGCATCGCTGCGGCACATCCGCCGGGAAGCGCGGCGCCTGAGCTCAGTGGTGGACGACATCTCTATCCTGGCGTTCCTCGATGCGAGCGAAGAGCCGCCTGGAATGGGAGAATTTTACCTGGAGGAGATCGCTCTCGATGCGGCTCGCCAGCTAAGGCCGTTGGCGGCGAAGAACGGTCTCAGAATAGAGTGCGCACCCGAGACGGAGGCGCGCTGCGTCGGTGACGCCAAGTTGGTCCAGCGGGTCCTGGCGAACCTGATCCACAACGCCATCAAGCACACGGAGGAGGGGGGGCGTATTACGATCGATGTTGGTACCGGCAATGGGGTCCACGAGGTGCGCGTGACCGATACGGGAGTCGGAATTCCCGATCGTATTCGCGATAGGGTGTTCGATAGATTTGCGCGAGGCGACGCGGCCCGCACGCGTGGAACGGGTGGCCGCGGCGGGGCTGGTCTCGGTCTCGCGATCGCCCGCAGCATCGCGCGCGCGCATGGTGGCTCGCTCACGCTGGCCCATACCGGAGCGGACGGCACCACTTTCGTACTACGGCTTCCCGCCGCGCCCGTGATGCGGCCGCAGGTGGAAGCGTCGCCGTCGCCGGCCAGTTTCCCATCGGTCGGGACGGCGGCCCATGGCTAGCGGCTTCCGCGCGTGCGTCGTCGTGGGCATGCTGCTCGTTCCAGGCGCCATGACGGCCTGCACGCGCGCCGCCGCGAACTCCGGCCCGGAGTGCATTGCGCCGGCGAACCCGGGAGGTGGGTGGGATCTCACCTGTCGCGCAGCGGCCGCCACGCTGGAGGAGCTCGACCTGGTGGCGCGGCCGATTCGCGTCACGAACGTGCCCGGTGACGGTGGAGCAGTGGCCTTCGCGAAGGCAATCAAGGGCGGCTGGAAGGGAGATGCTCCGATCGTGGCCGCCAGCCCATCCACAGTGATAGGTCTAACGCAACGACGCTACGGGGACGCCACCGAGCGCGATGTCCGTTGGGTGGCCACCGTAGGGGCCGAGCCGAGTGTCATTGCCGTACGTGCGGATGCGCCCTGGCGAAACTTCCGTGAGCTCGCTGTGGCGTGGAGGGAAGGGCCCGAAAAGATCGTGGTCGGTGGCGGAAGCGCGATCGGCGGCCAGGACCACATGAAAGCGCTGATGCTCGCGGAAGCCATCGGCGTGCGTCCGGAGCGCGTTCGGTACATGGCGTACAACGGCGGTGGCGAGGCCGCCGCATCGTTGCTGGCTGATTCCATTCAGATCTTCCCCGGAGATGCGTCGGAGGTACAGCGGCATCTCCTCGCGGGTGACGTGCGCGTACTGGCCATCCTCAGCGATCGGCATGCCGGTGGTCCGTTGGCGGGGGTTCCGACGGCACGCGAGGAGGGCTTCGATGTCGAGTGGCTCGTCTGGCGAGGCTTCTACGCATCGGCCGCTATGCCTGAAGAGGCCTACCAGCGGTGGGTGGATGACCTGGACAAAATGTCCCATTCCACGCAGTGGCAATCGGTGCTCGAGCAGAATGGACTGATTCCGTACTTCATGGCAGGGCCGGAGTTCAGCGCATTCGTCTACCGGCAGGCCGATACGCTGCGCGCGTTGTCCGAGCGCATGGGCATCATCCGGAAAGGGATATGAGGCCGATGAGAGCGTGTCGTTAGCACCAGTTTGGCCTCGGCAGGGCTCCGGGCGCTTCTTGCAAAGCTGTGTTCGTCGTGCTACTGTGGCATCCCGCACCACGCCCTCCCGAGGCCACAAATGCGAGACACGCCCGCGACACTCGCCGATCTATCGCAATTCGATCGTGAGGCGCGCGACAGACAGCTCATGGAGAGAGTGCACGCCGGCGATAGCGTTGCCCTCAACGCGTTGCTGAAGTTGTATTGGTCGCCGCTCGTGGCCTACGGCGCACGCGTGCTCTCGAATTGGGACGCGGCGGAGGATGCAGCGCAGGAGACCTTCGTTCGAATATGGCGGCGACGCGCGGAGTGGGGATGTGACGGGTCAGTGCGCGCACTCCTGTTCCAGATCATGCGCAACCTGGCGCTGGATGAGAAGAAGCGGCGCGAGCGACGCGAAGCGTGGAGCTTGCGAAGGTTCCGGCCAGGACAGCGGGTTGCGACGCCGGAGGAGCTGCTGGAACGCTCCGAGCTCGAGCACGAGTTCGACCGAGCGCTTCAGACCCTGCCCGAACGTCGTCGCGAAGTCTTCCTGCACGCTCGAATAAACGGCCTTTCGAACGGCGAGATTGCTGAAGTCATGGGGATAGCGCCCCAGACTGTCGCCAATCAACTCAGTGCCGCGCTCGCGACACTCCGGGATTTGCTGGGTCCCTTCTCGCACGCTGGCGAGCCCACCTCCGCCACCCCTTCGCGCCCGCGTATCGCGAGAAGCTGAGGCGCGACTGCCCAGGATCGACGCACTCCACTCTGCCGGCACTCCTCAGGCAACGTAACAACCGGCTGGTGCCGGCTGCGCCGAGGCCGGGCGACGCCAAGGCCGGCGACCAGCCGAAGTTCGGCCGGCGCGAGAGGCGGATGGTAAGAATCGCTTCGGCCGTCGTGTTTACCCCGACATAGTAGGATGCCAGGCCGCTCCTGCCTCCCGATCTTGGACGGCGGGCCGCCCCGAACATCACGCCCCCGAGCATGGACGAAGTCATCCTTCGGTCATTTCGTGAACGACTCAGTGCGCTCGAAGACCGACGCCTGCAGAACTGGCGCCGCGAGTCACCTGAGAATGAGGAGCGCTACCAGCAGCTTGCTCGCCTCTGGCAGCTCGAGCCGGGCGGCCTGCCACCGGGAGAGCCGCCTGCGCCGCCCTCGGTAAATGAGATCATCGCAGACGCAGCTCTTCCAGGAATCCGTTCGCTCCTCGGTCGGGGCGGGAGAGCGCGTGGGCGTAGTAGCTGGGTGGTACGCGGGCTCGCAGCCGCCGCGGTAGTCCTGCTTGCAGTAGGACTCTGGCAATACCGGAGCGCGCGACGTTGGAACCCCGCATTCGGTGTCCGGGAGTTCGCAACTGGATCGACGCAGACCGTCACGGTCACTCTGGCCGACGGCAGCTTCGTACGGCTTGCGCCGAACAGTCGTCTGCGGCTCCCGCCGGGTGGTGAGAAGCGCCAGGTCTGGCTGGATGGGCGGGCCTACTTCGCCGTGCACTCGGATTCCGCACACCCTTTCACCGTTCATACCAACGCCGGGGACGCGCTGGTGCTGGGGACACGCTTCGAGCTGAAGGTGGAGGGCGACGATCTGCGACTCGCCGTCGTGGAAGGGCATGTCCGACTCGCATCCAGCAAGGCATCGGTTGCCGTGAGTGCGGGTGAGGTGAGCCAGATGAGGCGAGGCGGCGCGCCGTCCGTGATAAAGGTGAAAGACATCACGAAGCTCCTCGACTGGCCCGACGGGCTTTTGATCTTTCAGTCGACACCGCTCGCGCAGGTGGGTGATGCGCTCGAGAACCACTTCCATGTCAAGGTCGGCATGACCGATTCCACAGTCGCCAAACGCGTCGTCACCGGCTGGTTCGCCGAGGAATCCCTCGACGAGGTCCTCACCGCCGTCTGCCGGGCCACGCAATCACATTGTTCTCTCGACGGGAAGCACGTAACGATCTCGCCCTGACGCCGGGACCCCTCCGCACCCGCTGTTGACACTTCACGCTCTCACGTTGCCAACGATCCATGGAGGTACCATGCACCGTATAGCGCGCACCTGTGCGCACCTTCTGGCGATTATTCCCCTCGTCA
>JBIQMO010000036.1:0-24585 GCA_044463245.1 Gemmatimonas aurantiaca | reverse complement strand
GTACGGGCTGTGGCCCGTACGGCTCGAAACTCGAGACCTGACCCCGTCGGCTCACTCCCTCGCGATGACCGCGATCTGCCTCCCGGCATCTCCCGCCCGGTGGGAGAAGAAACGGTCGTTATCGTGGCGGGTGCAGAAGGGGGAGATCGTGATGTGTCGAACGCCGGCGGCGCGGGCGTGGGAGGCGATGAGGGCACGCAGGTCCACGGTCGTCGGGGCGGACACCGAAGTGGAGGTGAGTTGTGAGTAGACGTCCGGGCTCACCTCGTAGCAGGCTCCGCAGATCGAAGGGCCGAGGTGGATGTGGAGGTCGGAGGGGCGGAGGCCGAGTTCCACGAACATCGAGATGGCGCGCTCGGTAATCCCGCCGGCGGTGCCGCGCCAGCCGGAGTGCAGGAGCGCGATCGGGCCGGCGAGGTGGACCATGAAGACCGGGACGCAATCGGCGATGGTGACGGCGAAGGCGGTGCCGGGGGCGGTGGTGAAATGGCCGTCGGCGGCGGAGGCGCGGAGCCACCCCTCCCAATCGCTGGTGTGCGTCACGATGCGGTTGCCGTGCACCTGGCCGGCGGTGGCGAAGCGCGGGGCGCGCGGTCGGAGCTCGGCGATGAGCGCGTTCCAGCGCGACATGACTTCCGACACGGGGTCGGTGCCGCCCGTGCCGAAGGTGCCGGCCGCGCGGGTGGTGGTGAAGGCCTGGACGCCGAGCGCCTCGAGCTCGGGGACGACCTCGCGGGGCGTGGGGGTGGGCTGAACCGCCACTGCTCCCCTCCCCTCCTGCGCGGCGCGCATCGCGGCTGGCGCAGCGCGATCACTCACGAGCGACCGTTCGTCACGCGGGTGATCCTGGCACCGAGGGCGCGCAGTCGCTCGTCGATGCGCTCGTAGCCGCGCTCGATCTGGCCCACGTTGTTGATCGTGCTGGTTCCCTCGGCGCAGAGCGCCGCGAGGAGGATCGCCATGCCGGCGCGGATGTCGGGGGACTCCACCGTGGCGCCATGGAGGCGCGAGGGGCCCGCGACGACCGCCCGATGCGGGTCGCAGAGAACTATCCGCGCGCCCATGGCGATGAGCTTGTCCACGAAGAACATTCGCGACTCGAACATCTTCTCGTGCATGAGGATCATCCCCGTGCACTGCGTGGCGGTAACGATCGCGATCGACATGAGGTCCGCGGGGAACGCGGGCCAGGGCTGGTCCTCGAGCTTGGGGACGTAGCCCCCGAGATCGCTGCGGATCTCGCGCGGCTGTTCTGCATCGACGATCACATCGTCGCCTTCGATGCGGCAGATCACTCCGAGGCGCTCGAAGCCCATGAGCACCGAGCGAAGGTGCTCGACTCCGGCGTCCCGAATGCGGAGCGCCGCGTTGGTGACGGCAGCGAGCCCGATGAAGGATCCGACCTCGATGTGATCGGGGCCGATGGTGTGGGTCGTGCCGCGGAGGGTGCGCGCGCCCTCGATGGTCATGGTATTGGTGCCGATCCCTTCGATGCGCGCGCCGAGGGCAACGAGGAAGTGCGCGAGATCCTGCACGTGCGGCTCGCTCGCGGCGTTGCGGAGGACCGTGATGCCCTCCGCCGCCGCGGCCGCCATGAGCGCATTCTCGGTTGCGGTGACGCTCGGCTCGTCGAGAAAGACGTCGGCTCCGCGAAGCTGCTTCGCGCGAAGGTGGAAGCCCGAATCGAGAGTCGATACTGCACCCAGCTGCTCCAGCGCGAGGAAGTGCGTGTCGACTCTGCGGCGGCCTATCACGTCGCCGCCCGGGGGCGGAAGCGTCACCTCGCCGCGGCGGGCGAGGAGCGGCGCGGCGAGGAGGATCGAGGCACGAATGCGCGAGCAGAGCTCCGGGTCGAGCGTCGTGTCTCCGATGTCGCGAGCACGGATAGCGAGCGTGTTGCGAGCCGTCCAGCCGATCTCGACTCCGAGAGTTCGCACGAGCTCGACGAGTGTTTCCACATCCCTGATGCGCGGTACGTTCTCCAGCGTGACCGGCTGCTCTGTGAGGAGCGCGGCCGCCACTATCGGGAGCGCCGCGTTCTTGTTTCCCGATGGACGGATGGAACCGGAAAGCGGGTGTGAGCCTTCCACGATGAACTGCAGTGGAGCCATGTTTCGAAGTCGCTTTGTGAGAAGAGGGTCGTACCGTGCTGGGACGTCCGGGAGGGGTCGAATCATGGTCCGCCTTCCGATCGAATGTCAAGCGATCCGGCTGCAAGTGTCGCTTGACACTCGACCGCGCTCCGGGTACGCTACCGCGCTCAACCCCGAGAGGCTATGCAACTACTCGTCGCCATCATAAACCACGTCGAACAGGTGGACGACATCCTCGCTGGCTTCGTCGAGCTGGGGATCACCGGGGCGACGATCCTGAACAGCGAGGGGATGGGCCACGTCCTCAGCCAGGACGTGCCTATATTCGCGGGGCTGCGCTCACTCACCGCGCGCTCGCGTCCGAGCAACCAGACGGTGCTCAGCGTGGTGCAGGACGACAAGGTGGAACCCGCCATCGCGCTGATCCACGAAGTGTGCGGCGACCTGGAGTCGCCCGGTGCCGGGATCGTGTTCTCGATTCCTCTTTCGCGCGTGGTGGGTCTCGCGCCGGAGCTGGACGAATGATGGGAGTGGTATCAACCTTGCTCCCCCGTACGCGCTAGATGCCAGTCATGGGCCCGGTGGGTGCATTGCTGCTGCAGTCGGCCGCGAGCGCCGATGCCGCGCGGCAGGCGAGTGGCGGGTTGGTGGAAATCGTCGCCATCATCGCCATCGCCGTGATCGGGTTGGTGCTGATCGCGCTGCTCGCCGTTCTCATTCCGGCGGTGCTCGGCCTGCGCAGGACAGCGGTCAAACTGGAGACGCTGATGGACCGCGTCTCCGGTGAGCTCGATCCGATACTGGGCCACGCGAAGCGCGTGGCCGACAACGCCGAGCACATTACCACTGTCGTACGCGCCGACGTGGGCGAAGTGAGCGGAACGCTCAGACGAGCCAACGACCGGCTCAAGCTGGCGCTCGACGCTACCGAGCGGCGTGCGAGGGAGCTCGGCGCGCTCCTGCGCCTCTTCCAGGACGAGGTGGAGCAGACCTTCGTGTCCGGCACGTCGGTGCTTCGTGGCTTCCGCGCTGGCGCGGATTCGCTCCGCTACGACGCGATGGAGCTCCTCGAAGAGCTGGACGAGCTCGAGGACGAAGATGGCGAAGACCTCGTGGTAGATTTCGACGATCTCCCGGAGGACGGCACGATGGTGGACCCTGACGAGATCGACGACGAGATCGAAGATACACTCGAAGATGGGGAGGAGACGGACGATGGCTACGAGTGGGCGAGGGATGGAGGAGATGGAAGAGACGGCCCCGCGGCGCGCCCGCGGATCAGGCACCGGCCGGAGGAATAGAGAAGGATCCTCGCGCGAGGATTACGATCTGCTCATCGCGATGACGCTGGGAGCGGCGGTGGGAGCGGGGATAACGCTCCTGGTGCGCCGCGGCCCCGAGGGGCGGAGTCCGGCGTACACGGCCGCACGCGCCGCCCGGCGCGGCGCGGTAAAGGCAGGTCGCTACGGCGCGAAGGGAGCCAAGCAAGTTCGCCGTCGCGGAGCGGAGATGATCGACAGCCTTCCGCTCGAGGAGATCGGCGAATCGCTCGGCTCCTACCTGGAGTCGGCGCGCGAGACCATAGATGATGCTGTCGCGCGCGAGCTGAAGTCACTTCGCAAGGCGGTCCGCAGGCAGCGCAAGCGGCTCGGCGTCTGAGGGTGCCGCACAGCTCGATGCATCTGGCTGCACCCGGAAGTGGAGCAATCGCACGAGTAATGGGCGCGCGCAGGTGGCGAGCACTCACGAGCCGGCGGGTACTCTTCGCGCTCGCCGGCGCTGTGCTTCTCCTCTGCGTGATCCCCGCGTCCGCGTTCGCCTGGACGCCCGGAACGCACATCTTCCTCGGCGAGGCGGTGCTCCGTTCGCTCGCCACCCTTCCCTCCGGCATCGCCGACCTGTTGCGCGCGTTCCCGGTGGAGTTCCTCTATGGCTCCATCGCCGCGGATACCAGCATTGCCAAGAAGTACGCGCCGGTGGGACGCCACTGCCACTCGTGGACCGTCGGCTTCGAGATCCTCGAGAAGGCGGCCGACGAGCGCATACGCAGCTTCGCGCTCGGGTATCTCGCGCACCTCGCGGCGGACACCGTGGCGCACAACTACTTCGTCCCGCGCTATCTCATCATCGCGTCGCGCACTTCGGGGCTCGGACACAGCTACTGGGAGAGCCGCTTCGAGATGCACCTCGGGCCGGCATTCCCACATCGCGCGCGCGATGTCCTTCTGCACGATCACGCGGCGGAGGACGAGCATCTCGACCGGATCCTCAGCCCCACGATCTTCAGCACTCAGACCAACCGGCGGATCTTCCGCGGGATGGTATACGTCACCGACACCGAGTCGTGGCAGCGCATCTTCCAGATCGCCGCCGTGAACAGCAGGTGGGATCTCAAGGTGAACGAGGTGGGGCGCTACATGGAGCGGAGCTACGACTACATCATGGACTTCCTGAGTCGCGTGGACCGCTCCGAGCCGCACTCGCTCGATCCGGCAGGCGAGGAGGCACTGCGGCTGGCGAAAGACGTTCGGCGCGCGGCGCGGCTGAGCCGCGTGTCATCGCGGCTGTCGGGCGAGGCGCTCAAGCACTTCGGGCTGCCTGCCACCAGGCTCGACTTCGCCGCGCGCCTGGAGCGGCCGCTCTACGAGCCGGCCCGCTCCGACAAGAGCTGATTGACGCGCCGCGGATCGGCGCGCCCCTTGGATTTCTTCATCACCTGCCCCACCAGCACGCCGAGGAGCTTCTTCTCGCCGCCGCGGAAGCGCTCGGCCTCGTGGGGATTCTCGGCAAGCACTTCGTCGACCCAGCGCTCCAGCTCGCTCGCGTCACGCACCTGCACGAGTCCCTCACGCTCGGCGATCTTGGCCGGCGGGTCGCCCGTCTCCACCATCAACGCGAAGATGCGCTTGGCGGCGGTGTTGCTCACGAAGCCATCGCGCACCAACTCGATGAGCCGCGCGAGGTCGGCGGGGCGCACGCTGAAGTGCGCGATGTCCTGGTCGGTGTTCTTGAGCGCAGCGAGCACTTCGCCCATCACCCAGTTCGCGGCTCCCTTCGGGTCCTCCGACTGGCGCGCGACCCCTTCGAAGTAGTCGGCGAGCGCGGGACTCGAGGTGAGCACCTCGATGTCGCCGGGGGGAAGCGAGTACTCGTCGGCGAAGCGCTTCTGCCGCGCCTGCGGCAGCTCGGGGAGGTCCTTCTTCACCTCCGCTATCCAGTCGCGGTCCAGCACCAGCGGCGGGAGATCGGGCTCGGGGAAGTAGCGGTAGTCGTGGCTCTCTTCCTTCGAGCGCGCCGGGCGCACCTCGCCGCGTGCACCGTCCCAGAGCATCGTCTGCTGCTGCACCTTCTCGCCGCGCTCGAGGATGGTGCACTGGCGCACGAACTCCGCCTCGAGCGCGCGCTCCACCCCGGAGAAGGAGTTCATGTTCTTCACCTCCGTCTTCGTGCCGAGCTTCGTCTCGCCGCGCAGGCGCGCGCTGACGTTGGCATCCACCCGGAGACTCCCCTCCTCCATGTTCACGTCACTGACGTCGATGTACTCGAGGAGCTGCTTGAGCACTCGCAGGTACGCCCCTGCCTCGGTGGCCGAGCGCATGTCCGGCTCGCTCACGATCTCGATGAGCGGCACGCCCGCACGATTGAGGTCGATCGCACTATCTCCAGGGAAGCGGTCGTGGATCGACTTCCCCGCATCCTCCTCCATGTGCAGCCGGGTGATGCCGATGGTGATCGGCGTACCGTCGGCGTTCTTCCCGATCACGAGTCGGCCGTTGGTGGCGAGCGGCTTGTCGTACTGCGAGATCTGATACCCCTTGGGGAGGTCGGGATAGAAGTAGTTCTTCCGCGCGAAGATCGAGACCGGGTGGATGTCGCACTGCAGCGCGCTCGCGGCGCGCACCGCGAGCAGCACCGCCTCCTCGTTGAGCACCGGGAGGCTCCCCGGAAGTGCGAGACACACGGGACAGGTGTTGACGTTGGGTGCCGCGCCGAAGGTGGTGGAGCAGAGGCAGAAGGCCTTCGTCTTCGTGCGCAGCTGCACGTGGACCTCGAGGCCGACCACCATCTCGTAGCGCGCGGTTACCAGATCCGCTTCGGCCATACGCGTGCTCATCTCGCACCCCGCATCGCGGCGAGCGCGTTCTCGAGCACGTAGGCGACGCGGAACATCCTGTCCTCCTCGAAGTGACGGGCGATGAGCTGCGCACCCACCGGCAGTCCATCGATCGCTCCGATCGGCACCGATATGGCGGGGACGCCGGCCAGGTTCACGGTGGCGGTGAAGATGTCGTTCAGATACATCTCGTAGGGCTCGGCCTTGGCGCCGATCTCGAAGGCCGGCGTGGGCGTGGTGGGGGTGAAGATCACATCCACGCCCTGGTCGAAGACGTTGCCGAAGTCGCGCGTAATCAGCGTGCGCACCTGCTGAGCTTTCCTGTAGTACGCGTCGTAGTATCCGGCCGAGAGCACGTAGGTGCCGAGGAGGATGCGCCGAGTGACTTCGGGCCCGAAGCCGCGTGAGCGGGTCGCCTCGTACATCCCCTTCAGGCCATCGTTGCCGTCGTCGCGCAGCCCGTAACGGACTCCATCGAAACGCGCGAGGTTCGACGACGCCTCCGCGGTCGCGATTATGTAGTAGACGGGGATGGCGAGGTCGGTGTGTTCCAGCGAGATCTCCTTCACCTGCGCACCGCGATCGCGGAGCGCATCGAGCGCGCCGTCGAGGCGCTCGCGCATCCGCGGATCCAGCGATTCCGGGAAGTACTCGCGGGGACGGCCGATCACGACGCCGTCGAGTCGCTGCGTCCCGTCGAAGAGAAGCGATGGAACCGGGCGATCGGCGCTGGTAGAATCGCGCGGGTCGCGGCCGGCGATTACTTCCATGGCGCGAGCCGCGTAGTCCACATTGGCACCAAACACGCCCACCTGATCGAGCGAGGATGCGAAGGCCACGAGGCCGTAGCGGCTCACTCTCCCGTAGGTGGGCTTCACGCCCACCACGCCGCAGAATGCGGCCGGCTGGCGCACCGAGCCGCCGGTCTCCGAGCCGAGCGCTATCGGTACTATCCCCGCCGCCACCACGGCCGCCGAGCCGCCCGAGGAACCGCCCGTCACGCGCGACGGATCCACCGGGTTCCGCGCGGGGCCGTAGGCGCTGTTCTCGTTGGATGAGCCCATCGCGAACTCGTCGCAGTTGGTCTTCCCCACGAGCACCGCTCCCGCCTCGCGCATCCTCCTCACCACCGTGGCCTCGTACGCGCTCACGTAGCCTTCGAGGATGCGCGACGCGCACGTGGTGGGAAGGTGATGCGTGGCGATGTTGTCCTTGACGGCGAAGGGGATACCGGCCAGCGCGCCTCCGGAG
The DNA here is from genome assembly GCA_044463245.1 of Gemmatimonas aurantiaca. Lineage (GTDB taxonomy): Bacteria > Gemmatimonadota > Gemmatimonadetes > Gemmatimonadales > Gemmatimonadaceae > JADGGM01. The sequence goes on along the minus strand of JBIQMO010000036.1, from coordinate 17,127 downwards.
TGTTCATCCGCTTCCTTAGCAAGATCGAGCGACCAGTCGCGGTCGCTCCAGATGATCCAGTTCATGCCATCGCGTCCAGCCTTCGTCTCGGCGATGCGGTCGAACGCCGTACGCACCGCATCGCGGGCCGGGTGATTCGCGCTCATTCGGCGTCCTCCACCGAATCCTCGTGCGTGGCGAGGCGCGGGACGATGAAGAAGCCATCGCGCATCGCGGGAGCGAACGCCTCGCGCGGCCGCCCGAGCGGGATCTGCGGCCCTTCATCCGGACGAAGCGGCATGCCCGCATCGCCGACGCCGGCCGTGGGCTCGACGCCCTCGGTGTCGACCCGGCTCAGCACGTCCATGTGCACGAGGATCCCATTGAGCTCTCGCACCAGCTCGTCCACGCGCGCTTCGTCGAGCGCGATGCGCGCGAGCTCGGCGACGTGCGCCACATCATCCCGCGTAACCGCCATTCAATCCCACCCCCGTTCGAGTCCCGCGTACGCGATCACGAGCCGCTTCTCACCCACGTCCTCGTCGTCGAAGTCCACCGTAACCTTGGCGTCGCGTCCCGCGCCGCTCACATCGATGATCGTTCCAGCGCCGAAGCGCGGATGCTTCACGCGCTCGCCAGCCACGAAGGCCGGCGCATCCTGCGAGACGTCGACATCCGGATCCCACGACTTTGAACGTCGCACCGGCGTCCCCGAGCGCCGCGACGCCGCCGTGCTCCCGAAGCCAGCCGTGCGACCGCCCAGCGACGAGGAGCCGAGCCAGCTCATGGACGCCGAGCCGCGCAGCCGCGGCGTGGCGCGCTGCTCGAGCATCTCCTCGGGGATCGGTCTCAGAAAGCTCGACGGCATCGAGACCATCTCCTCGCCGTTGCGGCGCCGGCTGCGCGCGTGCGAAAGGTAGAGCCGCCGCTCCGCGCGCGTGATCCCCACGTAGAAGAGCCGGCGCTCCTCCTCCAGCATCTCCGGATCGTCGTACGAGCGGCTGAGCGGGAAGAGGCCGTCCTCGAGGCCGGTGATGAAGACCACCGGGAACTCCAGTCCCTTGGCGTTGTGCAACGTCATCATCGTTACCGCATCGGCATCCGGATCGAGCTTGTCGATGCCGCTGACGAGCGATGCGCGCTGCAGGAAGCTGTCGAGCGGTGTGAGCCCCAGCTCTCCACCCTCATCCACCACTGTCTCCGCCGCGCTCGTGATCAGCTCGCGCACGTTCTCGAGACGGTCTGCGCTGTCGGGTCCCTCGCGCTTGAGGTGCTCCACGAAGTGGATCTCCTCCACGAGATCGCGCAGCAGCTCATCGACCGCCGAGTTGGCGGCGCGCTCGCGGTAGCGGCGGATCAAGGTGGCAAAGCCGAGCAGCGCGTTGCGCGCCGCGGGACGGAGCGACTCGAGCATGTCGGAGCGCGATGCGGCCGCAAGCAGCGGTATCCCTTCGTCACGCGCGCTCTCGGCCAGCCGATCGATCGTGGTGTCGCCGAGCCCGCGACGCGGCACCGCCACCGCACGCCGAAATGCCTCGTCGTCTGCCGGATTCGCGATCAGCTTGAGATACGCCATCAGGTCGCGGATCTCGCGCCGGTCGTAGAAGCGAACGGCTCCCACGATGCGGTACGGTATCCCCCGCTTCCGCAGCGCCTCCTCCATCGCGCGGCTCTGCGAGTTGGTGCGGTAGAGGATCGCGAAGTCGCGCAGCGCGGCTCCGCCGGGAAGCCGCCGGCGGTCGAGGATCTCCCCGGCCACGAAGTCACCCTCGTCGCGCTCGTCGGCGCACGCCACGGCGACGACCTTCTCGCCACCTTCGCGCGTGGCCCGCAGCGTCTTCCCGCGACGCGACTTGTTCGCCCGTATCACCTCGTTGGCCAGCTCGAGCACCTGCGGAGTGGAGCGGTAGTTCTCCTCCAGCCGCACCACCTTCGCATCGGGGAAGTCCTTCTCGAAGTCGAGGATGTTGCGGATATCCGCCCCTCTCCACCCGTAGATGCTCTGATCGTCGTCGCCGACGACCAGCACGTTCCCGTGCTCGCTCCCCAGCAGCTTGATGAACTGGTACTGCGCGCGGTTGGTGTCCTGGTACTCATCCACGAGGATGAACTTGAAGCGCTCGCGATAGGCGGCGAGGCGATCGGGGTTCTCCTGGAAGAGCCGCACGGGGAGGACGAGCAGGTCGTCGAAGTCCGCGGCATTCCCCTCGCGCAGCACGCGCTCGAGCTCCGCGTACACCTGCGCAGCGGCGCGGCTCAACGGGTCCATCGCGAGCGAGGTGTATTCCTTCACCGATACGAGCGCGTTCTTCGCGTCGGAGATCGCGGCGCGGATCGCCTTGGGCGAGTACTGCTTGGTGGAGATGTTGAGCCGTTCCATCGCGCGCTTGGTGGCGGCGAGCGAATCCTCTTCGTCGTAGATCGTGAAGCTCGCGCCCCGCCCCACGTAGCGCGCCTCGTGGCGCAGGATGCGCGCGCCTATCGAGTGGAAGGTCCCCGCCCACATCCCCGCCGGCTCCTCGCCAAGCAGGCGCGCTACGCGCTCGCGCATCTCGCCGGCGGCCTTGTTGGTGAAGGTCACCGCGAGAATGTGGCGCGGGTCGACGCCGTGCTCCTCGATGAGTCGCGCTATGCGGGTGGTGAGGACGCGGGTCTTCCCGGAGCCGGCGCCCGCGAGGACGAGGATCGGGCCCTCGAAGTGTGTGGCGGCCTCGCGCTGGGCTGGATTCAGGCGCGCGAGCGCATCGGTGGATGTCTTGCCGGTTGCTGCAGTCGGATTCATCCCTGAAGTATAATGTCGAACGTCGCTCCCTTCTCCGAGTGCGCCAGAACGAGCCGGCCGTCGTGGTTTTCCTCCACGATGCGCTTGGCGAGCGAGAGCCCGATCCCCCACCCCGCCTCCTTCGTCGTGAAGCCGGGCTCGAAGATCCGATTGCGCAGCTCGCGCGGGATCCCCGGCCCGTCATCCGCCACGCGGATGCGCACGCGGTCGGGGTCGAGCCGGCGCGTGGTGATGTGCATCTTCCCCCCGCGCCCCGCGAGTGCATCGAGCGCGTTCTTCACCAGTACTTCGAGTGCCCACTCCAGGAGCACCTCGTCTCCCTCGACGATCACCGGCTCGTTCCCGCGCGAAGCCATGATGGTCACCGGGTGCGCCAGGGTCGGCACGCGCGCCTGGAAGTACTCGCCCACTCGCACCACGAGGTCGCCGAGGTCGAGCCGGTCGCGGCGCGGCGGACGGCCGATGCGCTCGAAGCGGTGTGACACGCGCTCGAGCCGCTCGAGATCGGCGCCCATGTGTCTGATCGCGGAGTCTGCCACCTCGTCTCCTCCGCGCTCGCCGAGGAGCTCTATCCAGCCGCTGAGGCTGGAGAGCGGCGTGGCCAGCTGGTGCGCCGACTCGCGCGCCATCCCCGCCCACACGCGCTCGCGATCGGTGCGCACCCGCTCGCGCAGGATGTAGAGCCCCGCGCCGAAGATCATCATGAGGAGCGACGCGAGTATCACGGGGATCACTCGCAGCGACGTTATCAGCTTGCTGTCGCCAAAGTGCACGGTGCCGATCCCCGGCTCGACCACCGGCGCGTTCTGCCTGTCGAGGCGGGGGATGTACTCGCGCACGCGCGGGTCATCGAGCGGGGCCTCGAATGGAAGATTCGCGGCGGCCGTCGGCGTACCGGACATGTCGGTGACTATGACGGGGACGCCGAGCTCGCGGATGTGACGCGAAAGCTCGAGGAGCGCCGCGTTCCCCGACTCCTCGCGCGGATCGGCGAGCGCGCCGAAGACCCGCGCATACATCTGACCGTAGCGCCCCGCGTCGGAGCGCAACTCGACGACTACGCGCTGAGAGTAGACAATGTAGAGGGCGAGCAGGAGCGCGAGCAGCGCGCCGAGGATGACCACCGGAGCGCCACGGCGCATCGGATCAGGAGAGGATGTCTACGCCCAGATACGGCCGGAGCGCTTCGGGAACCGTCACCGTCCCGTCCGGACGCTGGTAGTGCTCGAGGATGGCGATGATGGTGCGCGGAAAGGCCAGCCCCGAACCGTTGAGCGTGTGCACGAGACGCGGCTTCTCGCCCGGCGCGGGGCGGTAGCGGATGTTGGCACGGCGCGCCTGGAAATCGGTGAAGGTGGAGCACGACGACACCTCCAGCCACTTCTCCACTCCCGGGGCCCACACCTCGAGATCGTAAGTCTTGGCACTCGCGAATCCCGTGTCGCCTGCCGCGAGAAGAACGACGCGGTATGGCAGACCGAGTCGCTGCAGCACCGCCTCCGCGTGGCTGGTGAGCAGCTCGTGCTCGGCGGCGGAGCTCTCCGGGGTGGTGAAGCGCACCATCTCGACCTTGTCGAACTCGTGCACGCGGATGAGGCCACGCGTGTCCTTCCCGTGCGCACCCGCCTCGCGGCGGAAGCAGGGAGAGTAGGCGCTGAGACCGATGGGGAGCCGGGCTCCGTCGAGGATGTCGTCGCGATACAGGTTGGTTACCGGGACCTCGGCCGTCGGAATCAGGAAGAGGTCGTCGGTCGCGAGATAGGCGTCTTCCTCGAACTTGGGGAGCTGGCCCGTCCCCGTCATCGACTGGCGGTTCACCAGAAACGGAACCCACGTCTCCTCGTAACCGTGCTCGCGCGTGTGCAGGTCGAGCATGAAGGACATGAGCGCGCGCACGAGCCGCGCGCCGAGCCCGCGCATGACGATGAAGCCGGAGCCGGTGATCTTGGCGCCGCGCGCGAGATCGAGGATCCCGAGGCGCTCGCCGATCTCCCAGTGCGGCGCCACCCCATCGTGCGCGCGCGGCTCACCCCACGTGCGCACCACGCTGTTCGCCTCCTCACCGCCTTCCGGGACGTCGTCGAGCGGGATGTTGGGAAGATCGTACTGGAGCCGCTCCAGCTCGCCGAACGCGTCGGCGTAGCGTCTCTCGAGTGTGGCTATCTCATCGCCGAGTGCGCGCGTGCGAGTGATGAGCTCCTCCGCGTCCTGCTTCGCGCGCTTGAGCTTCGCGACCTCCTGGCTGGCCGTGTTGCGCTCGGCCTTCTTCTCTTCGATGCTGGCGAGGAGCGCGCGCCGCTCGCGGTCGAGCGCCACGGCTCGGTCGATGATCGGTCCGAGGGTCTCGAGCTTCCCGCGACGCCGCATCCCTTCACGGAGGAGATCGGCTCCTTCGCGCAGCAGCCTGAGATCGTGCACGTCAGGCTCCGGGGATGCCGTCCGCGAACGAAACGAAGCCGCAGTTCGGGTCGGCGCGCATGCGGAAGTAGATCGTGCTCCCGCCAGGGTTGGTCACGGGATCGAAGGGCGGACTCGCCTTGATACTGTCTATCTGGATCTTGGAGTAGATGTAGAGGCGCGCGCTGATGATCTGTCCCGCGCAGGCGTACGAGGCCGCCTGCACCAGGAGAACATCGCCCGCCTGGATCGGCACAGCGGTGGAGTCGTTGTACCCGTTGGTGGGTGCGCGGTCGATCTCGTCGAATGCGCGCGTGTCCTTGCGAATCCCCGCCGTGGAGAAGGCACCTACCGCACGCGGCGGGAGGATGTAGGCGGTCGTGTCACCGGTCTCGGGGTCCACGCGGATGTCGAAGACGACGTCGAAGTGCTGCGTGGGATCGGTGCGGACGGCGATCCCGTCGAAGGTATTGAGCGCGGTGGGCGCCTCCGGCGGAACAGCCGAGAGCGCGTACACCACCAGGGTGTCCTCGAAGACCTCGGAGCTCGCCTTGACCTCGAACGGGTCCTTGCACGCCGCGACAGCCAGAATGGCGACGAGGAGCCCGAAGCGGAGGAGTCTGGACGTCATGTGCCTGCGCACCGTATGGTGAAGCATGCTGATGAAAGGAAACCCCGCGGCGGAGGAGGAGCCGGCTCTCGGCAAGAGCTTGTGCTCCAACCACATCGGGGACACTGGACCATGGGAGGAAGCGAAGAATATCGCGCGGTACGCCTCAGTTCAAGCAACCGATTGCAGTCGCTTGACTTCACCGACATGCAGCTCTAGCTTCGCTGCACCCGAAGCAGGAGTCTGGATGTTTTATACACCTCTCGCTCGCGTCAGCGCCCTCTGAATGGCCGACACGCCCACTGTGCCTGTGCACGTGCTCGTGGCGGATGACGAACCCCACATCGGGCGCATCATCAAGATGAAGCTGGAGCAGGGCCCCTTCGAGGTCACCCTCGCGGGCGACGGCCGCGAGGCGATCGAAGCGCTGGAGCGCGATCCCGAGGTGTCGGTGGTGCTGCTGGATCTCATGATGCCGTATCTGAGCGGGCTGGACGTGCTCTCGCACATGCGCTCGGACAAGCGCTGGAAGGACATCCCCTGCATGATCCTCACGGCTGCCGGGCAGGAGCATCACCACCAGGAGGCGATGGAGCTGGGCGCCAACGAGTTCTTCACCAAGCCGTTCAGCCCGAAGAAGCTCTACGCGCGCACCGCGCAGCTCGCCGGAATTTCCACGGACGACTACGGAGCCCCCGGAAGTTGAGCCGCTGGGCCGTGATCCTTGCCGGCGGAGTGGGCTCGCGCTTCTGGCCGCTCAGCACGCCAGAGCGTCCCAAGCAGCTCATGCCGCTGGCGGGGAATGATCCGCTCCTGGCCGACGCGGTCGCGCGGCTCGCCCCCCTCGTCCCGGTGGAACGGACGCTCGTCCTCACCAATGGCATCCTCGCCGAGAGCGTACGCTCGCTCATCCCGAGACTTCCCGCGGAGAATGTGATCGCCGAGCCACGCGCCGCGGGAACGGCGCCGGCGCTGGCGTGGGCCGCGGTGGAGATCGGCCGTCGCGCGGGGCGCGACTCGACGATGATCAGCGTACACGCCGACTGGGCCGTCGCCGATCCAGCCGGATTCCGTTCCACGCTCGCACTCGCAGCGGAAGCGGCCGAGCGCTACGAGAGCCTGGTGACCGTGGGGATCGTCCCCTCCCGCCCCGACCCGGGTTTCGGCTACATCCAGCCGGGCGAGCAGCTCGACGGCGCACGGAAGGTGGCGCGCTTCGTGGAGAAGCCCGATCGCGCCACGGCGGAGCGCATGGTGAGCGACGGGTTTCTCTGGAACTCCGGAATATTCGTCTGGCGAGTGGGCGACTTCATGGACGAGGTGCGCGCGCACTGCGTCGAGCTGCTTCCCGCCATCGACGCCGCCGAACGCGGCGACATGCAGGAGTTCTTCTCCACCGTGAAGCCGATCTCGGTCGACGAGGGTGTTCTCGAGCGGAGCGAGCGGGTGCTCGTCATCCCGGGCGACTTCGGCTGGGATGACATAGGCACCTGGGCGGCGCTCCGCCGCGTGCGCCAGCTGGACGCCGCGGGGAACGCGAGCTTCGGCGACGTGCACGCGGTGCAGGCCGGCAACAACGTGGTGCACGCCGAAGGACAGACGGTGGTACTCTACGGGGTGAACGACCTCGTGGTGGTGAGCCGCAACGGCCTCACCCTGGTGACTACCGTGGAGCGCGCGGCCGACCTCAAGAAGATGCTCGAGGCGCTGCCCGAGCGGGTGCGCGACCTGAAGTGAAGCTGGCACAGACGCGCGCGGAGCCACGGGCGGCACCGCTCTATCTCTACGACGACGCCGTGGCCCGGCGCTTCGAGCCTTTCGCGCTCACGCGTCCCGTGGGAGAGCTGCGCGCCGGGACGGAGCTGATACGCCGCAGGTGGGAGCTGCTCGCCGGCCGTGACGCGGAGGCCACGATCGCGGCCGCACACCTGGCCGACTTCGAGGAGATCGGAGCGCCGCCCGTGGTGACCGATGCCACGCCCGCGTTCGTGCTGCGCGCGGGATCGATCGTCGCCAATTCGCGTTTCGTGCCGGATCTGGGCGCGGGTGTCTCGCGCGGCGCGGATGTGTGGACGTGTGCCGGCCGTGTGGCCGCGGTGCGCGTCGGGCGCGACACGCCGCTCGCGGAGCTCGGGAATGGTGCCGTGGCGCTCGAGTCGCTCTCCACGAGCGGGACGCGCGCGGCGGAGATCCCGGGGCGATGGTTGGAGCGAGTGTGGTCGCTCATCACCACTCTCGACGAGCAGCTGCGGATGGACATCGCCTGCACCGGCCCGTCACTCGACTGTGAGCTCCCCGCCGGCGCGATAGTACTTCCCGGCCAGGGCACGATCTACGTGGAGCGAGGCGCGGAGGTGGAGCCGATGGTATGCTTCGATCCGAGCGCCGGGCCGATACTGCTACGCCGCGGCGCCAGGGTGCGTGCGTTCACCCGTCTCGTGGGACCGCTCGCGGTGAGCGGCGGGGTGAGCGTACTGGGTGGACGCGTGGACTGCTGCTCCATCGGCGAGGGGAGCGTGGTGCACGGCGAGATCAGCCACAGCGTGGTGCTCGGCCACAGCAACAAGTCGCACGACGGCTTCGTGGGGCACTCGTACCTCGGCAGGTGGGTCAACCTCGGCGCCGGAACCATCACGAGCAATCTGAAGAACACGTACGGACCGGTGCAGCTCTGGACGCCCGAAGGGCTGCGCGACACCGGGGAGATCAAGCTCGGCTCCTTCATCGGCGATCACGTCAAGACCGGGATCGGTACCCGGCTCACCACCGGGAGCGTGGTGGGTGCGGGATCCAACATTTACGGCGGGTCGATGACGCCCAAGTACGTCCCGCCCTTCTCGTGGGGCGAAGGCGACAATCCCTCGATGTATCGGCTGGACAAGTTTCTCTCCAACACGGCGCGCGTGATGTCGCGGCGCGGGATCACGCTTACCGACCGTGAAAAGGGTCAGCTCGCGGCGGCACACGCGCTGAGTCTGGAGGCGCGCGAGTGAAGCTCTGGATGCTGGGGAGCGGGAGTCGCGGGAACGCTCTCCTCCTGGAGTGCGCGGGCTCGCGTGTGCTGATAGACGCTGGGTTCTCGCCGCGGATGCTCTCGGCACGCCTCGCCGAGATCGGCGTGGCGGGCGAGTCGATCGAGGCGCTGATCGTGACGCACGAGCACACCGACCACGTGCGCGGCGCTCGAGCGTGCGCGAAGCGATGGGGTTGGGAGCTGTACGCAACTGCCGGCACGGCAGCGGCGTACGGTGAGCTCGCCAGCAGCAGTGTTCGCACCTTCGCGGCCGGCGACACTCTCGAGCTGCGCGAGATGTCGCTGCGCTCCCTCCCCACACCGCACGACGCGGCAGAGCCCGTGGCTTTCGTGGCCACCGCGCGGCGCAGCGGAATGCGCGCAGGGATCGCATACGACATCGGCCACGTGACCGCCACGCTGCGGGGCGCGCTCACGGAGCTCGATCTCCTGGTACTCGAATCGAACCACGACCGCGAGATGCTGCGAAATGGTCCCTACCCACGGATCGTGCAGACACGGATTGCCGGGTCGAAAGGCCACCTCTGCAACGACGATGCGGCGGTTCTGGCAACCGAGTGCGCACACCCCGGACTGGAGCATGTGGTGCTGGCACACCTGAGCCAGAAGTGCAACCGGCCAACGCTCGCCAGGGCCGCGGTGGCCGGAGCACTGAAGAAAACCACGTTCCGCGGGCGCGTCACCGCGGCGCACCAGGACCGGGTGATGGGCCCATTCACGGCAGGCGCCGGGGCGCAGCTGAATCTCGGGCTATGACCGACTCCCCGACGGGGTCAGGTCTTTAAATTCGAGGGGGCTGAGCAATTGCTCAGCCCCCTCGAATTTAAAGACCTGACCCCGTCGGGGAGTCGGTCATAGCCCGAGATTCAGCTGCGCCCCGGCGCCTGCCGTGAATGGGCCCATCACCCGGTCCTGGTGCGCCGCGGTGACGCGCCCGCGGAACGTGGTTTTCTTCAGTGCTCCGGCCACCGCGGCCCTGGCGAGCGTTGGCCGGTTGCACTTCTGGCTCAGGTGTGCCAGCACCACATGCTCCAGTCCGGGGTGTGCGCACTCGGTTGCCAGAACCGCCGCATCGTCGTTGCAGAGGTGGCCTTTCGACCCGGCAATCCGTGTCTGCACGATCCGTGGGTAGGGACCATTTCGCAGCATCTCGCGGTCGTGGTTCGATTCGAGTACCAGGAGATCGAGCTCCGTGAGCGCGCCCCGCAGCGTGGCGGTCACGTGGCCGATGTCGTATGCGATCCCTGCGCGCATTCCGCTGCGCCGCGCGGTGGCCACGAAAGCCACGGGCTCTGCCGCGTCGTGCGGTGTGGGGAGGGAGCGCAGCGACATCTCGCGCAGCTCGAGAGTGTCGCCGGCCGCGAAGGTGCGAACACTGCTGCTGGCGAGCTCACCGTACGCCGCTGCCGTGCCGGCAGTTGCGTACAGCTCCCAACCCCATCGCTTCGCGCACGCTCGAGCGCCGCGCACGTGGTCGGTGTGCTCGTGCGTCACGATCAGCGCCTCGATCGACTCGCCCGCCACGCCGATCTCGGCGAGGCGTGCCGAGAGCATCCGCGGCGAGAACCCAGCGTCTATCAGCACACGCGAGCCCGCGCACTCCAGGAGGAGAGCGTTCCCGCGACTCCCGCTCCCCAGCATCCAGAGCTTCACTCGCGCGCCTCCAGACTCAGCGCGTGTGCCGCCGCGAGCTGACCCTTTTCACGGTCGGTAAGCGTGATCCCGCGCCGCGACATCACGCGCGCCGTGTTGGAGAGAAACTTGTCCAGCCGATACATCGAGGGATTGTCGCCTTCGCCCCACGAGAAGGGCGGGACGTACTTGGGCGTCATCGACCCGCCGTAAATGTTGGATCCCGCACCCACCACGCTCCCGGTGGTGAGCCGGGTACCGATCCCGGTCTTGACGTGATCGCCGATGAAGGAGCCGAGCTTGATCTCCCCGGTGTCGCGCAGCCCTTCGGGCGTCCAGAGCTGCACCGGTCCGTACGTGTTCTTCAGATTGCTCGTGATGGTTCCGGCGCCGAGGTTGACCCACCTGCCGAGGTACGAGTGCCCCACGAAGCCGTCGTGCGACTTGTTGCTGTGGCCGAGCACCACGCTGTGGCTGATCTCGCCGTGCACCACGCTCCCCTCGCCGATGGAGCAGCAGTCCACGCGTCCACCCAGTACGCTCACCCCGCCGCTCACCGCGAGCGGTCCCACGAGACGGGTGAACGCACGCACCCTGGCGCCGCGGCGTAGCAGTATCGGCCCGGCGCTCGGATCGAAGCATACCATCGGCTCCACCTCCGCGCCTCGCTCCACGTAGATCGTGCCCTGGCCGGGAAGTACTATCGCGCCGGCGGGGAGCTCACAGTCGAGTGACGGGCCGGTGCAGGCGATGTCCATCCGCAGCTGCTCGTCGAGAGTGGTGATGAGCGACCACACTCGCTCCAACCATCGCCCCGGGATCTCCGCCGCGCGCGTCCCGCTCGTGGAGAGCGACTCGAGCGCCACGGCACCATTCCCGAGCTCCGCGAGCGGCGTGTCGCGCCCGACGCGCACCGCGGCCACACGGCCGGCACACGTCCACACATCCGCGCCGCGCGAGACACCCGCGCCCAGATCCGGCACGAAACGCGAATTGGCGACGATCGATCCCGCGCGCAGCACGAACGCGGGCGTGGCATCGGTCACCACGGGCGGCGCTCCGATCTCCTCGAAGTCGGCCAGGTGTGCGGCCGCGATCGTGGCCTCCGCGTCACGGCCGGCGAGCAGCTCCCACCTGCGGCGTATCAGCTCCGTCCCGGCGCGCAGCTCTCCCACGGGACGCGTGAGCGCGAAAGGCTCGAAGCGCCGGGCCACGGCGTCGTCGTAGAGATAGAGCGGTGCCGCCCGTGGCTCCGCGCGCGTCTGTGCCAGCTTCACTTCAGGTCGCGCACCCGCTCGGGCAGCGCCTCGAGCATCTTCTTGAGGTCGGCCGCGCGCTCCACGGTAGTCACCAGGGTGAGGCCGTTGCGGCTCACCACCACGAGGTCGTTCACCCCGTAGAGTACCACCGTCTGTCCTTCGGCGTGCACCACGTTGTTGCCGGCCTGCACCGCGTGCACGTCGCCGAAGCTCGCGTTCCCCGCGGCGTCCAGCTGGCGCACGCGGCGGAGCGCCGCCCAGGTGCCTATGTCATCCCAGCCGAAGTCGCCCGGGATGACGAGCACCCGCTCGCTCCGCTCGAGAACACCCTCGTCGACCGAGATCGGCTTCACGGTGGAGAAGAACTCCTGCATGTCGCCGCGTTCGGCGGCGTCGATGGCGGGAAGCAGCTCGACGCAGTGCGCGCGCACCTCGTCCATGAAGTCGCCCACTCGCCAGACGAATATTCCGGAGTTCCAGAGAAACCCGTCGCTCACCATGCGCTCCGCCGTGGCGCGATCGGGCTTCTCCACGAAGCGCGCCACCTTCCGTGCGCCGTCGAGCTGCTCGCCCGGCTGGATGTAGCCGAAACCCGGGTCGGGGCGGGAGGGGACGATCCCCACGGTCACCAGGCTCTCGTAGCGCTCGGCCGCTTCCGCTGCGAGTGCGAGCGTGGAACGGAATCCGGCTGGATCGGCGACGGCCCAGTCGGCGTGTACGCTGATCATCGTCGAGTCGCGCCCCGCGCGACGGCCGATCTCCACCGCGGCCCACGCCAGCGCCGGCGCCGTTCCCGCGGCGCGTGGCTCGGCGATCACATTCTCCGCGGGAAGTCTCGGGATGAGCGAGCGTACGCTCTCGGCGAGGATGCCATTGGTGAGGACGAGCGTCCGTTCCACCGGGACGAGGGGGGCGAGCCGCGCGACCGCGTCGGCCAGGAGCGGATCATTCCCCGCCAGCGGCATGAGCTGCTTGGGACGCTCTGGCGTGCTGAGCGGCCAGAAGCGCGAGCCCACTCCGCCGGCAAGGATCACGGCCCAGCGGCTCAACTTCCGGGGGCTCCGTAGTCGTCCGTGGAAATTCCGGCGAGCTGCGCGGTGCGCGCGTAGAGCTTCTTCGGGCTGAACGGCTTGGTGAAGAACTCGTTGGCGCCCAGCTCCATCGCCTCCTGGTGGTGATGCTCCTGCCCGGCAGCCGTGAGGATCATGCAGGGGATGTCCTTCCAGCGCTTGTCCGAGCGCATGTGCGAGAGCACGTCCAGCCCGCTCAGATACGGCATCATGAGATCCAGCAGCACCACCGACACCTCGGGATCGCGCTCCAGCGCTTCGATCGCCTCGCGGCCGTCGCCCGCGAGGGTGACCTCGAAGGGGCCCTGCTCCAGCTTCATCTTGATGATGCGCCCGATGTGGGGTTCGTCATCCGCCACGAGCACGTGCACAGGCACAGTGGGCGTGTCGGCCATTCAGAGGGCGCTGACGCGAGCGAGAGGTGTATAAAACATCCAGACTCCTGCTTCGGGTGCAGCGAAGCTAGAGCTGCATGTCGGTGAAGTCAAGCGACTGCAATCGGTTGCTTGAACTGAGGCGTACCGCGCGATATTCTTCGCTTCCTCCCATGGTCCAGTGTCCCCGATGTGGTTGGAGCACAAGCTCTTGCCGAGAGCCGGCTCCTCCTCCGCCGCGGGGTTTCCTTTCATCAGCATGCTTCACCATACGGTGCGCAGGCACATGACGTCCAGACTCCTCCGCTTCGGGCTCCTCGTCGCCATTCTGGCTGTCGCGGCGTGCAAGGACCCGTTCGAGGTCAAGGCGAGCTCCGAGGTCTTCGAGGACACCCTGGTGGTGTACGCGCTCTCGGCTGTTCCGCCGGAGGCGCCCACCGCGCTCAATACCTTCGACGGGATCGCCGTCCGCACCGATCCCACGCAGCACTTCGACGTCGTCTTCGACATCCGCGTGGACCCCGAGACCGGTGACACGACCGCCTACATCCTCCCGCCGCGTGCGGTAGGTGCCTTCTCCACGGCGGGGATTCGCAAGGACACGCGCGCATTCGACGAGATCGACCGCGCACCCACCAACGGGTACAACGACTCCACCGCTGTGCCGATCCAGGCGGGCGATGTTCTCCTGGTGCAGGCGGCCTCGTACGCCTGCGCGGGACAGATCATCAGCGCGCGCCTCTACATCTACTCCAAGATCCAGATAGACAGTATCAAGGCGAGTCCGCCCTTCGATCCCGTGACCAACCCTGGCGGGAGCACGATCTACTTCCGCATGCGCGCCGACCCGAACTGCGGCTTCGTTTCGTTCGCGGACGGCATCCCCGGAGCCTGACGTGCACGATCTCAGGCTGCTGCGCGAAGGAGCCGATCTCCTCCGTGAAGGGATGCGGCGTCGCGGGAAGCTCGAGACCCTCGGACCGATCATCGACCGAGCCGTGGCGCTCGACCGCGAGCGGCGCGCGCTCCTCGCCAGCATCGAAGAGAAGAAGGCCGAGCGCAACACGGCCAGCCAGGAGGTCGCGAAGCTCAAGCGCGCGAAGCAGGACGCGGAGGAGCTCATCACTCGCACGCGCGCACTCGGCGATGAGATAGCCACACTCGAGAGACGCTACGCCGACGCGTTCGGCGAGCTGGAGCGGCTCCAGTACGATCTTCCCAACATCCCGCTCGACGACGTCCCGGAAGGCGGTGAGGAGGCGAACAGCGTGGTGCGCACGTGGGGTGAGCCGCGCGCGCACGATGGGGTGGCGCCGCACTGGGAGATCGGCGAGCGCCTCGGGATCCTCGATCTCGCGCGCGGCGCCAAGATCACCGGCTCCGGCTTCATCGTCATGCGCGGGCTCGGCGCGCGGCTCGTGCGCGCGCTCATGTCCTTCATGCTCGACCTGCACACGCGCGAGCACGGTTACGAGGAGACGTGGGTTCCGTTTCTGGTGAACCGCCAGTCGATGACGGGGACGGGCCAGCTCCCCAAGTTCGAGGAAGACGCCTATCTCGCGACCGACGACCTCTTCCTGATTCCGACGGCCGAGGTCCCGGTAACCAACCTGTATCGCGACGACATCCTCGACGGAGCCCGGCTCCCCATCGGTCTCAGCGCCTACTCTCCCTGCTTCCGCCGCGAGGCGGGTGCGCACGGGAAGGACACGCGTGGCCTCATCCGCGTGCACGAGTTCGACAAGGTCGAGATGGTGCGCTTCACCACCCCGGAGAGCTCCGCCGCCGAGCACGAGCTGCTCACCAGCCACGCGGAGGCGGTGCTGCAGCGACTCGGTCTGCCATACCGCGTCGTTCTTCTCGCGGCAGGCGACACGGGATTCGCGAGTGCCAAGACTTACGATCTCGAGGTGTGGGCCCCGGGAGTGGAGAAGTGGCTGGAGGTGTCGTCGTGCTCCACCTTCACCGATTTCCAGGCGCGCCGTGCCAACATCCGCTACCGCCCCGCGCCGGGCGAGAAGCCGCGTCTCGTGCACACGCTCAACGGTTCGGGGCTGGCCTTTCCGCGCACCATCATCGCCATCCTCGAGCACTACCAGCGTCCGGACGGGACGGTGACGGTTCCCGAAGCGCTCCGGCCGTATCTGGGCGTAGACATCCTCTCCTGATCCGATGCGCCGTGGCGCTCCGGTGGTCATCCTCGGCGCGCTGCTCGCGCTCCTGCTCGCCCTCTACATTGTCTACTCTCAGCGCGTAGTCGTCGAGTTGCGCTCCGACGCGGGGCGCTACGGTCAGATGTATGCGCGGGTCTTCGGCGCGCTCGCCGATCCGCGCGAGGAGTCGGGGAACGCGGCGCTCCTCGAGCTTTCGCGTCACATCCGCGAGCTCGGCGTCCCCGTCATAGTCACCGACATGTCCGGTACGCCGACGGCCGCCGCGAATCTTCCATTCGAGGCCCCGCTCGATGACCCGCGCGTGCGCGAGTACATCCCCCGCCTCGACAGGCAGAACGCGCCGGTGGTCGAGCCGGGGATCGGCACCGTGCACTTTGGCGACAGCAAGCTGATAACGTCGCTGCGAGTGATCCCCGTGATACTCGCGTCGCTCCTCATGATGATCTTCGGCGCGGGGCTCTACATCCTGCGCGAGCGGGTGCGCACCGATCGCGAGCGCGTGTGGGCGGGGATGGCGCGCGAGTCGGCGCACCAGCTGGCCACGCCGCTCTCCAGCCTCAGCGGCTGGATAGAGCTCCTCGGCGAGCGCGGAGGAGACGAGGTGGCAGACTCCGCGATCAGACACATGGGCGCCGATCTCGAGCGGCTCGAGCGCGTGTCACACCGCTTCGAGCGCATCGGCCGTCCGCCGCGCCGCGACCGGCTCGACCTCGGCGACCTCGTGGTGCGAGTGGGCGAGTACTTCCAGGCGCGCGTGCCGACCCTGGCGCACCCGGTGACCATCATGGCTTCGCGCGGGAACGAGCCGGTGATCGTCGAGGGAGACGAGGTGCTCCTGGAGTGGGCACTCGAAGTACTGGTGAAGAACGCGCTCGATGCACTCGCGGGGCGCGGGGGGAAGATGCACATCACCACGCGCCGGCTCGACCCCGACCGCGTGCGCATCCGCGTGGCGGATGACGGGCCGGGGATCCCGCGCGAGCTGCGCAATCGGATCTTCGAGCCCGGCTTCACGACGAAGGAGGCGGGGTGGGGGATCGGGCTCTCGCTCGCCAAGCGCATCGTGGAGGAAAACCACGACGGCCGGCTCGTTCTGGCGCACTCGGAGAAGGGAGCGACGTTCGACATTATACTTCAGGGATGAATCCGACTGCAGCAACCGGCAAGACATCCACCGATGCGCTCGCGCGCCTGAATCCAGCCCAGCGCGAGGCCGCCACACACTTCGAGGGCCCGATCCTCGTCCTCGCGGGCGCCGGCTCCGGGAAGACCCGCGTCCTCACCACCCGCATAGCGCGACTCATCGAGGAGCACGGCGTCGACCCGCGCCACATTCTCGCGGTGACCTTCACCAACAAGGCCGCCGGCGAGATGCGCGAGCGCGTAGCGCGCCTGCTTGGCGAGGAGCCGGCGGGGATGTGGGCGGGGACCTTCCACTCGATAGGCGCGCGCATCCTGCGCCACGAGGCGCGCTACGTGGGGCGGGGCGCGAGCTTCACGATCTACGACGAAGAGGATTCGCTCGCCGCCACCAAGCGCGCGATGGAACGGCTCAACATCTCCACCAAGCAGTACTCGCCCAAGGCGATCCGCGCCGCGATCTCCGACGCGAAGAACGCGCTCGTATCGGTGAAGGAATACACCTCGCTCGCGATGGACCCGTTGAGCCGCGCCGCTGCGCAGGTGTACGCGGAGCTCGAGCGCGTGCTGCGCGAGGGGAATGCCGCGGACTTCGACGACCTGCTCGTCCTCCCCGTGCGGCTCTTCCAGGAGAACCCCGATCGCCTCGCCGCCTATCGCGAGCGCTTCAAGTTCA
>JBIQMO010000035.1:0-25007 GCA_044463245.1 Gemmatimonas aurantiaca | reverse complement strand
ACGGCTACGCGATAGCGCAGCAGATCCACGAGCTCTCCGACAGCGTGCTCACCGTAGAGCAGGGCTCGCTCTATCCCGCGCTGCAGCGCCTGCAGAAGAAGGGGTGGGTAACCTCGCGCTGGAGCGAGTCGCCCACCGGCCGGCGCGCGCGCTACTACACGATCACCGCTTCGGGACGGAAGCAGCTCGGTCAGGAGATATCGAGCTTCGACAGGGTGCTCGTGGCGATCCGCCGGGTGATGGAGGGCGCCTAGGGCGCAGCGGTCATGTCGGTCATAGACTCGCTTCGCTATCGCCTGGGTGCGCTCCTCCACCCGCGGCGCCACGCGCGAGAGCTTCGCGAGGAGCTCGACTTCCATCTCTCGCTCGCGGCGATGCAGCGCGAGCATGCCGCGCACGGGATGGTGCCGAAGGAGGAGGCGTACCATGCCGCGCGCCGCCGCCTCGGAAACATGACCAACGTCGAGGAGGAGGCACGACACATGGCCGGGCTCGGGTTCTTCGATGTGGCGATGCAGGACGCTCGCTTCGCGCTGCGCAGCTTTCGCCGCACTCCGGCGTTCACGGCGGTTGCGGTGCTCACGCTCGCGATCGGGATCGGCGCCAACACAGCGATCTTCAGTGCGGTCGATGCCCTGCTTCTCCGGCCGCTCCCCTTCGCGGAGCCGGAACGGCTGATGCAGGTGAGTCTCACGGTCCCCGGGCACGGCGAGCAACCGGCCATGGACGACATGGTCTGGTCGTACCCGAAGGCGAAGGTCTTCCGCGATGCGCAGAAGGTCTTTGGCAGCGTCACGGTCTACACCGATTACCAGTTCACTATTCGTGACGGAGGGGCGGAGCGCGAAGACGGCGAGTTTGTAGACTCGCGCTACCTTACCACCCTCGGTATCCAGCCCGTACTCGGTCGCAACTTCACCGCCGACGAGGACGGCCAGCTTGGCGCCGCACGCGTGGTGATGCTGGCCGACGCGTTCTGGAAGCGGCGCTTCAACGCCGACCCGTCGGTGCTCGGCCGCTCGCTCGACGTCGAGGGAGAGCCGTATACGATCGTCGGCGTCCTCCCGGCCGGCTTCCGAGGACTCTCCGGACGCGCGGAGCTCTGGGTGCCGATGGCGTCGCTCCCGGCTGAGGCGCTGAACGAAGCGTGGTCGCACTCCTTCTCGATGGTCGCGCGCCTCGCCCCCGGGATCTCGCCCGAGCGTGCGATTCGGGAGGCGGCGGCTCTCGGCAGGATAGTGGATGAGACGTATCCATCGCGCATGGGTGGAGGTGGGCATTGGGGAGCCACTGCGCGCCTGCTCGACGCCACCCGCGTCGACCCCGTGGTGCGCCGCTCGCTGCTGATACTGCTCGGCGCGGTGGGACTCGTGCTCCTCATCGCGTGCGCCAACGTCGCGAATCTCTTTCTCGTGCGCGCCGCGGGGCGCGGTCGAGAGATCGCGGTCAGGCTGGCGGTTGGCGCGGGACGTCGACGCCTCGTGCGGCAGCTTCTCACGGAGAGCTTGCTGCTTTCCATCGCCGGAGGGGTAGCCGGCGTGTTCGTGGCGTGGTGGGGCGTGAAGCTTCTCTCCGCTCTCGATCCATCCACCACGCTGGGGGTACAGCGTCTGGGTGGACTCGGAGCCGTGGGCTTCGATTCCATCCGTCTGGACACCACCGCCTTCATCTTCGCCGCGCTGCTCGCGGTAGCGACCGGGCTGATCTTCGGGCTCGTGCCGGCGCTGCAGGCCACGCGTCCGTCGCTCACCGAAACGTTGAAGGCCGACAGCACGCGGACGCGGTCGCAAGGAGTACGCGGGCTCGCCAGCCGCAACGTACTCGCGGCCGCGGAGGTGGCGCTCGCGCTCGTGCTGCTCGCTGGATCGGGACTCATGCTGCGTAGCCTCGGGAAGCTCCTCGGCGTCAGGCCCGGCTTCGACGCGGAGCATGTGCTCACGCTGCGACTCAACACGAGTAATGGTCTGGGGCGCGACTCGCTCCCCGGCTTCTACAGCCGCATGCTCCAGCGACTGGGCGCACTACCCGGCGTGACCGACGTGGCGCTCGGCGACTGCCCGCCGCTCAATGGCGGCTGCAACGGCACGATCCTCGTGCGGCGCGACCGCCCGTCCGCGGAGCCGGGGAGTGAGCCACCGGTAGGCGTCCACTGGGTGACGCCGGCGTGGTTCTCCGCTCTGCGCGTTCCGCTCCTGAAAGGGAGAGTGTTCGGCGACGGCGACCGGCTCGGCGGCCGTAAGGTCGTGCTGGTGAGCGAATCGGCCGCGGAGCGTTATTTCCCCGGCGAGGATCCCATCGGGCGCCCGGTGAGTGTGGGGCAGGGCGGCTTCTGGGACGATACCGCATACGTGGTGGGAGTGGTGGGCGATGTTCGTTACGGTACCATCGACTCGGTCGCGTCGCCGGACGTCTATCTCTCGTACTACCAGTCGCCGCGCGGGCGGATGATGATCTATCTACGGAGCGCGGGCGACCCGCTCTCCATTGCGCCCGCCGTGCGCCGCGTGCTGCGAGAGGTCGCACCAGATGCACCCGTGTACGATGTGCGCACGCTCGCCTCGCGCGTGGCGGACGCCAGTGCGTATGCCAGATTCAGTGCGATGCTGCTCGCGATCTTCGCGGCGATGGCGCTCGTGCTCGCGGCAATCGGCGTGTACGGCGTGATCTCCTTCGCGGCCAGCCAGCGAACGCGCGAGATAGGTCTCCGGGTTGCGCTCGGAGCGAGCCGGGGGAGCGTGGTGCGGATGGTGGTGGGGCAGGGGATGGCGATCGCCGTGGCGGGACTCGTGGTGGGGCTCGCGGGAGCGCTGGCCGCCACGCGACTCATGAGGTCGATGCTCTACGACGTGGCGCCCTCCGACCCGCTGACCTTCGCAGGGATGTTGGTCGTGCTGGTGACCGTCGTGCTCCTGGCGAGCTGGATCCCGGCGCGGCGGGCCGCGGGAGTGCAGCCGATGGAGGCGTTGCGCGACGGGTGAGGATGCTCACCATCGCTGCGAGCGCTTTACAGCCTCGTCTCGCCCGAGGCGCAGTGCCACGGGGGCCGCATGGTCACCGCTGCCGGAGTGTCGACTACGGCTCCCCGGCAAACGAGTCAGTCAGGGTCGCGCAGCTCCGGGGCCGGGGCGGGGGCGGGGGCGGGACACCTTCACCGAGTCTCCTACCTCGATAGTCATCAGGTCCTCGCCGACCACGAGCGGACCCGCGTAAGTGGGGCGCGTTCGAGCGGTCAGCTCCTGCACCGACGGCGGTGGTGAGAGGGAGTCGAGCGCCAGAAGCACCACGTGGGTATACGCGGCGAGCTTCGGCTTCACGCGGGCGAACACTCTTCCTGCATCCTCCGGCGTCGTGTGAAGCGCGATGATGCCTCGGGCTGCTGCCGACCGGCCGAGCAACTCTTCGCGAGCGAATGCAACCTCGTGGACTACGACGTCGGCACCCTGGGCATGCCGGATCAGGTTCTCGCTGAAGCGCGTATCGCCGGAGATGACCACCGACCGTCCGCCGTAATCGATGCGGTAGCCGAAGGCCGGCTTGACGAACGGACCGTGATCCACGTCGAATGCGGTAACGGTGACACCGTGGTCCCGATAGACCACGCCTTCGGAGATGTCCCCGGCATCGATCGCGGCGCCGGCTGGGGGAATCTTCTCGCCCGCGCTACGGATCCGGACGTCGGCGGCGTATGCCTCCTCGAGGTGCGTCATCATTTCCCGGGTGCCTGCGGGTCCGCGCACCTGGAAGGGAGCCGTCCGATGCCCGAAGGGACCAGCGATCCATCCCGTCAGCCAGAGGTCCGGAATGCCCACCACGTGGTCGGAATGGAGGTGGGTGAGAAAGAGCGTGGATACAGCGGAGATAGGGATGTGCCGCTCCCAGAGGCGCTGCGTGATGCCGCGGCCACAATCGAAGAGGAGGGTGACCGATCCGGCCTCCACGAGCGTACCTGCCCCGAACCGGTCGAGCGCGGGGATCGGCGTGCCCGTTCCGAGGAGCGTCACGGTGATCGTCTGCGCCGATGTGTCGGCCGGACCGGAGTAGGCGGGCGACGGCGTGCGGGAGTGCGAGGCGGTCGCACTCGCCGCGAGGAGCAGAGGTAACGCAAGCGCCAGGCGATGCATGAGTCCTCCTCACCGTGTTGGTCGACGAGCGGGCAGAGCCGGACCCCATGCGCGAGAGTCGCCCGTCGCCTCCCCGTACATTATGCTGCGCGCGGCGCGCTGGCGCTGCTCCCGGCTCGCCGGATCGTCCCCCACCGCATGAAATCGTGCCCTCGTGCAGCGCGCACTTGAGCACGGGGTCCGGGCCTGGTAAATTGATCGGACTCCGGCTCAAACCGGACAAAATTCGAGTAATGCCCCTTGGTGTAACTGGCAACACGCCTGACTCTGGATCAGGAGAGTCCTGGTTCGAGCCCAGGAGGGGCAACTGGAGTAGGTCATTGTCACGCTGGTAGTTGCGACAACGCCCCGTTGATCGATCAACGGGGCGTTGTCGTGTCAGGAACCGGATAGCAACCCACGCTTGCCAATTGACAGTGATGGCCGGCACGGAGCGTGTACTCCCAGTCGGCCAACGCTGCGTGTAGTTCTGTCGGCGCTTGCGCAGGCGTCTCGAGTTCAGAATTTGCCCATTACCACCCGGCCATCCACCAGCGCTGCGGTGAAATAGCGCAGTGGTGTGCCGAGACGCGTGTACCGAGCGATGCTGCAATCATTGTCCCTGTACCCGTCATTATTGATATCAGTATCACTTCTGGTCGAATCGCTCCCAGAACCGCATCTGGCCATTTGCCAATCGCCGTTGTCACCGACGGCGGCCGTATTCGGCCTGATCGCGTACGGGTCTATCCCCGGTGCGCCCAGCACGGCGAACCAAAACGTGTTTGCCGAGCTTCTCGACACCTGGCACACTCGATTGAATCCGCACGCTACCGGCACGACGCTCACCGGTATGGCAACCTGAATTGCCACCTGGTCGCTTCCGAGCGCCCCAGCGATATCAGTAGCGCTGACCGATATGGTGCGCGGCCCCGGATCGCCGTCATATCGATGAGAGATGGATAGCTCAGCGTCGGAAGCGCCGGGAAGTGGAGTCGCGATCCTCGTGTCGCTACTGTCGTCACCCCAGTCGATGTCGACGTTCCATGGGCCGGACGGGTTGTCAGGGTCACTGATTATTACGGTTATCAGGGCTTCATCACCCGGTAGTACGGCTAGCGGGACCCGTTTGGCGATTACACCCTTCCCGCTTACGATCTGCACGCTGGGCGGACTGTCCAACACGATGCTGATGCTCTGGGTGGCACTGGCCTGGCCACCGTGGTCGTCGGAGACGGTGAGCGTAACGGTGTAGTTCCCAGGCGAATCGAAGTCGTGGGTTATGGTAGCGCCTTCTGCGTCTGTTCCATCGGAGAAGTGCCAGGCATAGCTAAGTGCATCGCCGTCGGGATCCGTTGACCCGGCACCACTTAAGGTGAGCAGTTGGCCCGCGGCCCAGGAAGTCGGTGCGGAGATTACGGCTCGTGGCGGGCGGTTCGCCATGATCGTGACCGTCGTAGCGCTCGTGCCGACGCCGCCGTCCTTGTCGGTAATCGTCAACTTGACGATCGCCGTCCCGGCAGAAGCGAAAACGTGTCCAGCCTGGATCGGACCTGTTTGACTCGCCGCTTCTCCGGTGAGCGATTCGGAACCGTCGCCCCAATCGATGCCGTACTTCCACGGAGCGTCTGCGCTCCCCGGGTCGGTGAACGTAGCACTGAACGAGTACGAGACACCCGGACGCGCCGTAGCGGTCGTTGGCGCGGACGGTTTGGGAGCGACGTTCGTGACGGTCGCATGGGTTGTGTCAACACCGCTCCCCTGGCGGCCATCATCAGCCGTCAAACTGATGGCGTAGGTGCCGTTATCCGCGTAGGTGTGATCGACTGTCGTCGCGGTGGTCGTGAGTGGAGCGCTCCCATCACCGAAGTCCCAGACGAAGGCTAGTGGATCACCGTCGACGTCCGTGGAAGATTCGGCGGAGAGGGTGACCGCTTTGCCCTCCGCCGCTTCGTACGGCCCTCCCGCGTCGGCGGTTGGTGAGTGGTTCGTGGCGCTCCAGCGCGCCCAATGGGCGTTAGCTTCGCCCTCCGGCCAATAGAAGCCTGCCACATAGCCATCGTCGTTGACACTGTAGCCTTGTGAGCTTCCGCCAGACAACGCTCCGAGATCCTCGAGTCCTCCCCGGGGCGTCCAGCGGAAGGCGTGATTTACGGCTCCTCCCTCCGGTGTTGCGACGGTACCTGTGCCAGTTATGACCCCGGTACGACTGATGTCGTTGGCGGTCATGAATGCGTACGGACTCCCCTCAGCTGGCGAACCTGGCAGAAGACCAAGACTTTGTAGACCGCCGTACGGAGTCCAGCGAAAGGCGCGCCATGCACTAGTCCCTGATAGATATGACCAGCCGGCGATGCTTTCGTCGTTGGCGACACCAACCGCCTCCGCGACGGTACCTCCGAGAGTGCCCAGATCCTCTATTCCACCAGATGCGGTCCATCGGAAGGGGTGCTGCTCACCGGAGGCAGTGACTGCGAAGCCGACGACAGTTCCGTTGTCGTTGATGTCTGTGGGCTGTACGGAGCCACCCAATGACGGGAGGAGTTGCACCGCACTTCCGTTGACCGTCGGCGTCCAGACGAAGGCCGGTATCGCCGTGCAGCCGAAGTAGCAGCCCAGGTATCCGGTCACCTGTCCAGAGGCGTTGATGGCCACGGTCGTTGCTGTGGTGTACGGCTCGGGTAACGACGCTGTTGTCCAACTGCCATCCGGCCGCCAGACCACGGGTACCGTTCCTCCCTTGCTGCTAAGCGTCTGTCCCGCGACGACGCCGTTGACGTTTACTGCCGTGGCTTGGGAGAGAATGGTGGTATAGGGAGCGCTGGGCGGAACCGGTAGCGTGCGCATCCCAGCACTCGCGGTCCAGCGTATTGCGTAGATAGCCCCTTGAGGGCAACTGCCCAGCGCCCAGCCAACTACCTCGTCGGAGGCCCCGATCCCCATTACCCACTCTCCATCCTGGCAGTCTTTCTCGGTTAGGAGACCTAGGTCGATCAAGCCGGAGGACGGGGACCAGAACGCGCCTCGCGCATGCCCTGCCGCGTCAGCGACCATGTTGCCCGCCACACTTCCCGAGTTCCCAATGATCGGCGGGTTGCTGCCGAAGCCGAATGAGCCGATGTCAACCATGCCACCCATCACGGTGCTGCTCACCGCCGCGTGCACCGTTGTCGCCTTGGAATCCGGCTTCGGATTGGGTGCGGTCGGCTCGTCGCGGCAAGCGGCGAGAAGAAGCACTAAAAGACCGGCCGCAAGCACCGGCCGACTCCGGTGGGAGAACATGGGACCCTCCGCGTGGCAGAAGTGGAACGGGACGGCTGGGAACTGCGCGGACTGCACCGACACGCAGCGCGAAGCACGCGCTGCGATCTAGGCGAGTGGCGGGCTTTCTGCCCCGGGTGCCCGCCGGACCCGGCCGGGTGCCGTATTACGGTCCCTGGCGCCCCGGCCGTCGTTCCATACTCCCAACCCACAACGGCCCGGACCGGACAGCGCACAAACTGCCGTAGCCAGAGCGCGCCACATGGGCCGTTTGGCCCATCTGTGCAGGGAATGACAGCCTACCTTCGGCGAGCAGCGAGATAGCGACTCGCTAGCCCATTCCCTCGGAGGATGCGATGAGCGCGCGGCGCCGAACCATTCAGTACCTACTGCCTGTCTATCTCGGGTTGATCTGCGGAGCATCGGTCGGTGCGGCCAGCGCACCTGTGCTGCTGGCGCATCGTCTCCTGGCACGACTGCTGGGAGCAGCCGCAGCTCCCGCGATCTTCGTAGTCGTCTACGTCTTAACGGCCAGCGGCCTCGCGCGCCTCACGCTCCGCAGCATCGTGGCGGGGAAATTCGCTCGCGATCTAGGTCATGTCATTTACGGGCCGCGCCGGCTGTACGCGATCTGCTGGACCGCGATCTGCTACTGCTCACCCGTCTACCACGCGGTCCTCGCCGTACCGGCGCTCAAGCATCTCACCTTCCGGCTCTTCGGTTATCGCGGGAGCACGACCTTTACCACGTATCCGGACACGTGGCTACGGGACTTGCCGCTACTCGATGTCGGGGAGGGTGCGTATCTGTCGAACCGCGCGACCATCTCTCCGAACATGTGCCTGCAGAACGGCAAGATTCTGATCGCCCCAGTGACTATCGGAGCGGGAGCGATGGTTGGTCACGGAACACTGGTGGCACCTGGAGTTATGATGGGTGCGAAATCGGAGATTGGCGTGGCAGGGAAGGTGGGGATTGGTGTTAGGATCGGTGAGCACGCCCGTATCGGACATTCCGTTACGCTCGACCACAAGAGCGTGATTGGATCTCGCTGCGAGATAGGCACCCGAGCATACATCGGCCGAAACACCGTTGTTGGAGACGGCCTGTTCATCCCACCCGGCGCTGTGATCCCGGCCAAGCTCGAGCTTCGGACCCAAGCCGATGTCGCCGCCGCCCTGACTTCCGGCGGCTTCACTGAGCGCGACAGCGCCGCTGCAGCTCCGCTCAGCGCGACGATGATGGCCGATTCTGCCAGAGTACTCGCGCACGCAACGGGCTGACGCCGTTCAGCCCCTCGAGGAACCAGCGATCCAGCGAATCCGTTGAGATCGGTGTCACCACCCCAACCTCGAGGAGAGCTGTCGTGCGCGCCGCGATTTCCAGTATCGGTTCAGCCGTTCCGCCTCATGCGATCTCCAGCGCCGAGCTGGCGCACCGTCTCGACATAACCGACGAGTGGATCCACTCCCGCACGGGGATTCGCGAACGGCATGTTGCTCCCACGGGCGGCGTTTCCGAGCTCATCTTACCGGCCGCCGTACAGTGCATCGAGCGCCGAGGCATCACGGCCAATGATGTGGATTGCATCATCGTCGCTACCACTACGCCGGATTACCTCTTCCCTCCCACCGCCGCCATCGTGCAGGGGAAGCTGGGCGTTCACGCCGCATGGGGCTTCGATCTCTCGGCCGCCTGCTCCGGCTTCGCCTACGCGCTCCTGGTGGGCGAAGGGCTAATCGCCACGGGCCGTGCGCGGCGCGTACTTCTCTGCGCGGGCGAGCGGATGTCGGCAATCACCAATCCCGACGACCGCGGCACCTCGATCCTCTTTGGCGATGCCGCCACCGCGGTGCTGCTCGAGCCGGCCGCCGAGGACGACGAAGTCGGGATCATCGATAGCGTCTGCCGCACCGATCCCGTGGACCCGGCGCTTCTCTACATGCCCGCCGGCGGGAGCGCTCGGCCCGCGTCGCTGGAGAGCGTGTTGCAGAGGGAGCACTTCGTGGTGCAGGACGGACCGGTAGTATTCCGAGCGGCCGTGGAAGGGCTGAGCGGCGTGACCGAGGCCCTGCTCGAGCGCAATCACCTGGGCGTGGATGATATCGACTGGCTCATCCCGCACCAGGCGAACAGGCGGATCATCGACGCCGTGGCTCGCCGCGTCGGCGTACCTGCGGCGAAAGTCGCGAGCAATATCGATCACTATGGAAACACCGCTGCGACGAGCATTCCGCTCTGCATCGCCGAGTGGTACGAGAGGGGCAACCTCCAGCGCGGCGACCGCGTGGTGCTGGCGAGCTTCGGTGCGGGCTTCACGATGAGCGCAGTGTACCTCCGCTGGAGCGTGGCACCGCTCGCGATCGCGACGCGGCACGGCAATACGCTGAACGCTTCACTCACCGAGGATCGGGCGGCAGTCGGCGCGTAGTCATCCAAGTCGCCCCCAACGAGGAAGGCTGCGACTTCCAATCGACGTGGCCCGGCAACCAGAGATCCTGGTTGCCGGGCTCTGCTTTTTCGTCGCTGCCACCAGCCCACTATCGTACGCGTACCAAACCATCTGGCGGACCGGTCCTGGCCGCCCTATGTTCCCCCACCCCCCAGTTCAAGCCGCTCGATGTGCCGCGAACCTCGTTGCCACCCGGACTGCCACCGGGAGGAGGTCCTGGGATGTCACTCGTGCTCTCGGACGCCGACCTCGTTCTACTCGAAACGGCGCTCACCACCGCACTCTCTCCTCTCGATCACGAACGTGTCGAAGATTGGGGGACTGCACTCATGGCCGCCTGGCGTCCGCTCCTGACGGCCGACCAAGCGGTCTTCGGTCATAGCCTTGACGGTACGGTCGTGGTCCAGGGCGATGGTTCTTTCATGGAGGACGCGGCGCGCACCTACGCGGAGCACTACTGGACCATAGATCCGGGCGTGACGGAGACTCGAAAGGCACTGGAGCTCGAGGTCTACCACCGGAACGAGATCTATAGCTGGGATTGGCTGAAGCAGAGCGAGCTCTATAACGACTGGTGCGTGCCGCGGAAGCTCCACGACCCCGTGGCGCTGAATTTAGAAACGGGCGGACAGATTCCGGCCGCCATCCACTTCTATCACGACCGGGAATACGGAAGCACCTTCGGTGAGCGCGGGCTGGGCTTACTCAGGATTCTGCTCCCTGCCTTCAAGGCCGGCGTAGCCACGCACCAGCGACTGGCGGCCCATCGCTCACAGCTCTCGAGCGTCTTCGATGCCGCCGCGGAAGGCTACGCGCTCTTCGACATGGGCGGCCGTCAGCTCCATGAGAATCCGGCCCTCGGGCGCGTGCTGGCGGCCGAGCCGGAGCGCGAGAGATTGCGTGCGTCGATGCGCGCGCTCGCTGCCGGTTTCGCCGCACTGGCATGCCGAGACCGGTCACGCGTCGCACCACGCGTAACGGACCTCGCACGCGCCACCTTTCGCGAGATCCAGGCAGCCAGCGGACGCTATGGTATGAGGGCGACGCTCGTCACGCCCGGGCTCCTGACGAGCAATGCGTGCGTGCTCATCGCACTGGAGGTACCCGCGCGGAAGCCGCTCTCCGACGAGGATCTGCGTGAGCGCTACATGCTCACCGTCCGCGAGGTGGAAGTGGCGCGGCTTCTAGCGGAGGGGAAGCAGACGAGCGAGGTGGCCGAGGCGCTCGGCGTCAGCACGCACACCGCTCGGCATCACACCGAGCACGTACTCGCGAAGCTCGGGGTAGGGTCCCGCGCGGCGGTGGCTTCCGTCCTGGCATCGCAGCGGTGAACACGCGGCCGGCGATGCGTGGAGCGTGGTTCATCCTCCAGATGTGAGGCGATGACGGCCTCCGATCATCCAGGCGACCAATGGGTCTGATTCTCTCGACGCACGATATCGACCTTCTCGAGAAGGCCATCACGGTGGCCGTTTCGCCGCTCGACCACGAGCGCATCGAGGACTGGGGAGCGGCGATACTCGCCACGTGGAGTCCGTTGCTGGGCGCCGACCAGGGGTTCTTCGGTCACGGGCTGGATGGTGTGATCACTACCGTTGGCGATGGTGCGCGCACCGCGGAGGCGGGACGCTCGTATGCGGAGCACTTCTGGACGGTCGATCCGGGCGTGCTGGAGCGTCGCAGAGCGCTCGGACTCGAGGTTTACCACCGGGACCAGATCTACGACCGCTCCACCTTCTTCAAGATCGAGATCGGAGCCGACTGGTGCGTCCCCAACAAGCTCTTCGATGCGATGGCGGTGAGCATCGAGATGGGTACGAACTTCCCGGCCGATCTCCACTTCTATCATGACTCGGAAAGTAGACGCCCATTCGGCGAGCGCGGCATCGCGCTCCTGCGTCTTCTTCTTCCGGCGTTCAAGGCGGGGCTCGAAGCGCATCGGCGACTGGGCGCCCACCGGGCCGAGCTTTCCGCAGTAGTCGATGGCGCGAAGCAGGGATACGCGCTCTACGACTCACACGGTGCATTACTGCACGAGAACCCGGCACTGGGTCGGCTACTCGCTGGTAATCGTGAGCGCGAGCGGCTGCGCGCCTCGATGCACGCTTTCGCGGTGAGTTTTGCCGCGGTCGCGATGCGCGCGCGAACGCGCAACGCGCCGGCTGTGGCAGATCTGGCCCCCGCCATGTTCCGCGAATATCAGACGGCCTCTGGCCAATATCGGATGCGGGCGTCATTGCTCGCGGCGGGGCTCGTGACGAGAGACGCGTGCATTCTGGTCGCGCTCGAACATCCGGAACGCCGCCCGCTCTCGAACGAAGAGCTTCGCGAGCGCTACATGCTCACCGCTCGCGAGGTGGAGGTCGCGCGGCTCCTGGCCGAGGGGAAGCGGACGGTGGAGGTAGCCGAGGCGCTCGGCGTGAGCACGCACACCGCTCGGCATCACACCGAGCGCGCGCTCGCGAAGCTCGGCGTCAGCACGAGGGCCGCGGTAGCGGCTATGCTGTTCGCCCGGGCCTAGAAGCCTGTACCAATTTTTCAACAGGCAGTGCGGGCGCCGATGGTGCGATACTTCTGCCCCATTCTTCCCTTGCTTCCTTTGTCTCGGACGGCTGGTGGGTCACCAAGTCGGGTTGCTCGGCGGGGTAGGTTCAGACGCCCCGAAGTGCCGGTTGCGGCCCGGGACGTGCGCTACTCGGCGTCGGCACGGACCGAGGTCGGGCACTTTCGTAACGTGAGGCAAAATGCGGGATCTTATCGATCTTCCGACCGGACGCGATTATCCAGACATGAGTACACGATGCGGGCGTCGCCGCATCGTTGGCTGCCCTGAATGGCTATCCCGATCTGTCAGATCTCATGGGCCTCATGAAGCGATTCAAAACTCGGGTCGACGTGCATGAGCACGAGCACAGGTATCATTTCGGGACGCATCGACGGGCCACACGAAACGAAGTCACGGAATACCTCATTATCGGCCGCTAGTCCTCCGTCTACGCCAGCAGACCGAAGACATCCTTGAATCTCTGAGCGTCGTCGAGACAGACTGGATCGACCCTCACGGCGCTGCCGTCCTCGCGCTCCTGGAGACCATTCCGGAGCGACCCTCCTACGGCGTCGATGACATCATTGCTCTTCTGAAGGAGGACTTCGACACGGGCGTAACACTGATTCGCCTGATTCTGGGCCTCTCTGCGGATGAGTTTCGGACGACAGTGCGTGATGTTCTCCCAGGTGGCACATGGGGGAAAACCCGGTTACAGCGGGAGCCGAAAGAAGTGGCGAGTGTGCTCGACCGGTTAGGAGCACCGTCCAGGCTGCAAGCGCTCGTCAACACGCCGGTAGGGTGGCGCGATATGCTGGTCGAGCGCCTTCGCGGAGGTCGCGGAAGTGCGATCAAGGGCCAGACGCGTGGACGCGGGCTCGAAGACTTCGTGGAAGAGCTGGTGAAGCGTACGATCGGTGACGGACGGTACGACAAGAGATGCCGCTTCGTTGGAGCGACTGGTACAAGTTCGGAGAAGACCGATTTTGCGATACCCTCGAAGGACGATGCCTCGATCCTGATCGAAGTGAAGGCCTATTCACGGATGGCGTTACTTGGCGCGACCGTACGAGCGATCTCCGTAAACTCGTCGACATGCAGAACCGTGGCGCGATTACGCGAATCTACACCATGAGCATGGCGGAGCAGCTCGAAGCGGACCTCATGGAGCTGAAGCGCGAACACGCGTTATAGGCGCGTAGCCGCTCACCCCCGCACCGAATACCGCTCGAACGCCGTCAGCCGAGCCACTACACAGCTCTCGGGTGACCCATCGTACACGTTCTCCTCCAGCCAGGAGAGCTCGCGCTCCAGGTCTGACTCCGTCACGTCAGTGTACCACGCCTTCGGCCGCCCGTCGTTACCATCGTTCCAGCGGTAGCCGCTCGCCTTGAGTCGGTCCTTGCACTCGAAAGGACTCCCCACGGCCCAGATGCGGAGGATCGGGCGCCGCGCCGATTCCAGGAGCTGGGCGAAGGGAAGGGCACCCGAGGGACCGCGGCTCGCGAGCACGTGAATCCCCACGCGGCAGTCGTCCAGCGCGCGGTGGGCATCGAAGAATTCACCGGCCATGGTCAGCAGGATGTACTCGAGCTTCGTCCCCGAGCAGCCGTGCTCGCGCCACGGAACTTCCTTGCACGAGCAGGCCCACGGCTTCGCCGCGAATGCGGGGAGGCGCCGCTCGACGAATGGACGGTCGAAGGCCGCGTTGTGCGCGATGACGAGCGATGCCTCGGCGAGGAGCGCCTCTACACGCGAGTCATCGATTCGCTTGCCCCGCACCATCTCGTCCGTGATTCCCGTCAGCTCGCTCACCGCATCGGAGATCGGGCAGCCAGGGTCCTCGAGGAACGAGAGACCTTCGCCCACGTCGTAGACCTCGCCATCCTCGACACCGTACCGGAAGGGCACCGCGGCGAACTCGATGATGGTGTCGGACGCGCGGTCGAGGCCCGTGGTCTCGACGTCGACGAAGAGTGCCATCTTCGTCGCTGCTCCGTC
This sequence comes from Gemmatimonas aurantiaca, assembly GCA_044463245.1. GTDB lineage: Bacteria > Gemmatimonadota > Gemmatimonadetes > Gemmatimonadales > Gemmatimonadaceae > JADGGM01. The sequence goes on along the minus strand of JBIQMO010000035.1, from coordinate 10,648 downwards.
GTTTTCCGCATAACGGGATCGCGGCAGGAATCGCCGTGCTACGCGATACCAGCCAGACGCCGTAAGGGTGCGCGCGATGCCCTCCAGCGCCTCGAATTCGGTGTCCGAGGGAGCGGTTCGAATCACAGCGGAGCAGAGTGGAAGAAGCGAAGAACAGGGAAGGACCGACGATCGAAGCAGCGGTACAATGTTGCATCGAGGCACACGAGATCGCCAGCTTCGAGCGCGGCAAAGGCGTCAGCGGCGCCCCTGGAATCGTCAGCGGAGCCCCTGGAATCGTCAGCGGCGCCCTGCGGCTTGGTAGCGGCGTTGCGGCGCCGGTTCGAGCCGCCATATTTCGCCCCATGCGACCTCTACAGTTGGCCATACACCGTGCGCGCCAGGTGCGCTCGCGCCCCAGCCGTTCGACCGCTAATCGCGTGGTTGGCGCTACCCTCCTTTGCTGTGCTGCCTTTCTCGCTGCGTGCGGCGGCGACTCCACAGGAATCGGGGAGGGAGTCAAGAGCGGGGCCGGGCTCCCGGCTTCGGGTCTCTGGTACGCGACGATGTTCGACTCGAAGCTGGTGCCATTCACCTACGGCGAGTCGATGCGGTTGGACTCCGCCTGGCACGTGATAGAGGCTGATGGCAGCACGCGTCTCTTCATTGCCAGCAGCGACGAGCGGTTCGTCACCACCATCGACAGCATCGAGGGCCGCTTCGTGCGTGTCGACAGTGAGGGGACGATTCAACTTCTCTACACTTCGGGCTCCGGCGATCCCTATCCCCCTTCGCCGGTGACGGTGACACGCGATTCGCTGATCGTCGAGGATGGAGCGACGCATCTGATCGACGTCTACGCCAGGCGAAGGTGAGCCGCGACCCGTTCGCGGTGTAGTCTCTTGCCGATCTCGCCAGAGCGGCCGAGCTCGACCTGACGATTCTGGTGCGTCCGGGCCAGGGCGAGCCCTGCATCCCCCGCCTCGCGGCGTCCGGCTCCGCGCGCTAGCATTCCGTATGCACTGCGGCGTCCCACAGCTGCAGGTCTTAACGGTGCGAGCCGCCAGGAGGTTGCGCTATGTGGGCAGCATGTCTCTTCTGTCATGGCCACCTCGGGCGGAACCAGCAGCTGCCTACCTTCCCGGTGGGTGCGCGCATCGCGTTCGACCCGGCGCGAGGGCGGCTCTGGGTTCTCTGCCCGCGTTGCGGCCGGTGGAACCTCTCGCCGCTCGAGGAGCGCTGGGAGGCCATAGACGATGCCGAGCGCCACTTCCGTGGCTCGCTCGTGCGCGTGTCCACCGACAACATTGGCCTGGCGGAGGTCGACGACGGACTCACGCTCGTGCGCATCGGCCCCGCGCCGGGACCGGAGCTCGCCACGTGGCGCTACGGCCGCCTCCTGCGCCGACATTTTGCTCGTACGACGCCCGGACGGGCGGCGATGCGCGCGGCGGAAGGGATCGCGCGCGCGCTGCGCGGCGACGTCGCTCGACTGGTGGGACGCGTGGGGCTCCCTGCGCCCGGCTACGACGCGCTCACCTGGCTCCGGATTCGCCTCTTTCCGGATCGCGTGCTGGCCAGGGTGCCCACGACGTCGGGCGAGCCGCTACTCATCCGAGCCGCGCACCTGGAGCACGCGGAGCTCGTGCGCCCGGAGCGGCAAGGCCCCTGGTCCATCGTGGTCCCCCACGACGCGGGGATAGCGACTCTCGCGGGCGACGCCGGTCTCCGAACGGCAGCGAAGCTGTTCGCAGCGCTCAATGGTGCGGGGGCGTCGCGCGAACAAGTGCAGAGCGCCTTCCGGAAGCTGGAAGACGCGGGAAATCCGGATGGGTACTTCGCGCGAGTCGCGGTGCTCGCGCTGCGCACCGCGTGGGGGCGCTTCCCCGACGCCGCCGCTGACGGCGATGTGATGCCGCCACACCCATCCAACGCCGAGCGGCTGGCGCTCTACCTCACGAGTCGCTCATTCTGGGGGCGCGGCGCAATCGGGAGCGAGCCGCGCACCGCGCTCCCGAAGCTCCCTATAGTGGATCGGCTCGCGCTGGAAATGGCGGCCAACGAAGATTCGGAGCGTCGCGCGATGGAGGGCGAGCTCGCGGAGCTCGAGGCCGCGTGGCGTGAAGCCGAAGAGATCGCGGCCATCGCCGACAATCTCTTCGAGCTCCGTGCACCGCGACTCCGTACGTCGCCTCCGCTGCCGGTGTAAGTCAGCCGGTACTTTCGACTCGCATCGCGGTTGCAGCTGTGACTCGCATTCTGTCGTGCCTCGTGGTTCTCGCCATCGCTCCGTTCGGTGCGGTGCGCGCGCAGACGGCGGGCGCCTCCGACTCGTCGGCGCGCGGCTCGATGCCCGACACCGCGGCAGCCGATTCGACGAACGCGCGCGAGCCGGAGCGCGGTGGGGGAGAGTGCTTCCGCTTCGTCTTCGGGGAGTGGAACCCGCCGCTCGATGCGAAGACCGCCGGCCACGCGCCCCTTCCGTCGGCGAGTTCGCTCCCGCACGCGCCCGGCGGACGCGACTGGGCGTTCAGCGATTCGACCACGCGGGACATCCAGCTCATGCTCTATCCGAGCTTCTGGCCCGCGGGCGTGGTAGTCCGCTTCCCTCACGTGCCGCGCACACTCGACGACACGGTGCGCGGGCGAGCGCTGGCGCTCGTGGCGGACGGGCGGGTGGAATCTCCCGAAGCGGACGCGCTGGCGTGGCTGGTACCCTGCGGGGGTGAGAGGTCCGGACGCTGACGCCGAGCCCGAAGCCGGTGCGTGGTGCGCTGCGGGAGCTGTCCAGCGCTGCCGGCCGTACGATCAGCCAGCGACTCGCGCCTTCGCCCAGGTCTCGAGAGCGGGAAGGTCGCCGAGCACCGTGATCCCCTGCCGGCGCGGAGTCGAAGGCGCTTCCGCTCCACCGACGATCAGCGGGATGTGGCGACGGAGGCGGCGGCGTAGCGAAGCGAGCACGTCGCCAGCGCCTCGCCGCCTCTGCCGCACCATGCTGATTCCCACCGCGGCGACGGCCGTGTCCTTGACGAGCGATACGAGCTCCTGAACTGGTACATCGACGCCGATCATGAGCGGGCGCCATCCGGCGGTCGCGAGCACCACCGCGGCCATCTGCAACCCCAGGCCGTGACGCTCGCCCGGCAGCGTCGCGAGGGCGATCGTCGGTCCGCTCGCCCGATCGTCCAGCGGCGCTCGCACGGTGCGAAGGAAGTCGCCGAGGCAGGCGCTGGCGAAGTGCTCGTGCCGCACGTCGAGCGCGCCACTCGACCACGCATCGCCGATCCGCCTGAGGAGTGGAGCGACGCGGTGCTCCAGAAAATCGACCGGGCCGAGTCGAGCCCAATCCGTGCCGAATGCCCGCTGCAGCCGCGCTGCGTCGAAGTCGTTCACCGCATTCAACTGCTGGGCCAGCTCTTCCTCGGTCGACGGTCCGATGACCGGAAGCTGCGACGAGCGGGACGAGGATGCTGCCTGAATGTCGGGAGGTATTGCCGCGAGCAGCGCATCCAGAGCCTTCTCCGAAGCGGGAACCACGTCGGCGGGTCGATATCCCGCCGCGATCGCCTGCGCGATGCGACGCACTCTGGTCACCGTGGAGAGGGGATATCGTCGGTGCCCCGACGGCTTGCGCTCCGCGATGGGAAATCCGTAACGGCGTTCCCACGATCGGATGGTCTCGACCGGGATGCCGGTGACGTTGGAAAGCGCCCCGATCGAGAGCATGACGGATTCAGCACCGTTGTGGGCGGGTCCCGGCACACGCCTCCTTCCGCGGGAAGTTAAAGAGCTCCAGCCCGATCCGTATCCGGATACTACGAGCCGATCAGTTCGGGCTCAACGCCGACAGCGACCTCCTCCTGCTTCGGAGTCGAGCGTCTCGCGCCGAGCAGGCTGTACGCGCGCCTCCCCGACTCGCGTACGCCCTGCGCGGGCTGCGGAGAGCGAGCCGTGTCAGGGCGCGTAGCGGCGCTGCTGGATGGCCTTCCAGCCGAGCGCGTAATACAGCGCCGCGAGAGCGACCAGGGTGTAGATGATGATTCCGAACACGTTCTTGTTGCCGAAGTCACCGGCCCCTGTGATGGCGGCCACGAGATCGAAATCGGCCAGGGCGACGAGCCCCCAGTTCAAGCCGCCGATGATGAGCAGGATCTCTGCGATGGTGTCGAGCTGTTTCATGTTGCTCCTCGATGTGTTGTTGGATTGGCTGTTGTTGATGTGGCTCAGAATCTCACGCGCAGCCCCGCCGTGACCGGCCAGACCCAGGCGTTGTCGGTAGTCAGCTCGCTCTTCTTGCTCAGGGCGATGTCGCCCTGCGGCGAGAGTACGAAGCCCAGCGAGCTGCTGAAGTTGTAGATGAGCTTCGCGCCGGCGTTGATCGCGAAGTAGGTATTGGTCCCGGGTGCGCCCTCGACATCGAATCCGACCGCGCCGGCGCCCAGGTTGACCACGGCTTCCCAGCCGCGCTCGCGCGGTCCGGTGAGCGAGTAGCCGACCTTCGCCATGTAGTGCAGCGTCCTGATGTCCACGCTGCCGGTGGGCTCGTCGTGGTGCATCCCGTAGTCGAACTCTCCCATGAGCACCCAGCGTGGATCGAGCTGGTACCCGATGGTTGCGCCGAGTGCGCCGCCGGTCCTGGCGACGTCAGAGATGCCGAAGGTGGGCGCCACCACTCCCCCGCGCGCTTCGACGAACAGTGGCGGCGCGCTCTGCTGCGCAGCCAGCGGCGCGCCGAGCGCGAGGGTGGCGAATGCGGGGATGGTGATGAGGAATTTCATGGTGCTACTCCGTCGAAACACAGGTTACTGATACAATATTGCATAGGTATTGAATGGGATTTGCACGATCGGTGCCAATCCGCGCGGGAGGACACGAGGGACGACGGCCGGCAGGACGCCGGCCGCCCTGCCGGATGGGAGCGGCGAGGATGAGCGATGGGTATGGCGCGGTGCCGCGGTCGACAGTCACACCACCGCCCGACGCGCGCGAAGGCTGCGCGACTTCGTAGGTGCGCGCGCGCCGTGGCACGAATCCGGCCCAGAAGCGCGCCTCCAACGCGAGTCAGTCGCTCGCGTGGGAGGAGGCGCTGACGGTCAGCGCCGGAATCGACCGATTGTCGTCAATGACAGGAGATGCAGCAATGGTGAGGACAGCATTCGAAGATCGGACCGAAACGCAGGAAGCCCGCGAGCACTCGGAAGGGCCGGTAGCGCGCACGATCGAGGAGCAGACGGCCAAGATGCCATCCGACGCCTTCCTCTGGGCAGCGCTCGGGAGCATGGGAGTCTCGGCGCTTCTCCAGATCACGGGGAAGAGGCACGAGAGCCTCTTCGTCGGTCAGTGGGCGCCATCCTTCCTTCTGCTCGGCGTCTACAACAAGCTCGTGAAGATCGCAGGGTCGGATCGCGTGCACGCCTGAGGAAGTGAGCGGCCGCACGTGGAGCCGAGCGCCGAGCGCGAATGTCGCGCGGAAGCTATCCTCGTGCGGCCGCCTCGACCTGACCGACGATCACGTCGAGGACGCTCTCGCCGAGAGCGTCGGCCTCTTCTTCGCTCGCGAAGTCGCGCCACTCGGTCGTGGTCACCACCACGAGATCGAGCGACGGGACCACGTAGATGAACTGGCCGCCGTACCCCCACGCGAAGTACGCCGGTCGAGGCGCGCCGTCCGCCACCCAGATTAGATAGCCGTAACTCACCCCGGACTGCACTCCGACATCCTCCCGCCAACTGAACCTCGGCGCCGTCATCGCGCGCACCCACGCTGCGGGGAGCACGTTCCTCTCGCCGGATCGTCCCTCCTGCAGCAGGAGCTGGCCGATGCGCAGAATGTCCCGAGCGGTGAGTGACAGACCCGCTGCCCCATTCACTGTGCCGAACTCCAGCTTTTCCCATCGCGCGCTCGAGATCCCGGTCGGTCCGAAGAGCGCCTGGTCGGCGTAGTCGGGGAGCGGTTCTGCCTCGGCGCTTTCGAGGACGATTCCGAGAACGTGAACGGCCGCGGAGTTGTACTCGAATGGCCCCGGTGGACCGTACTGATGGCGATCGAGGAGGTACTGCACGTGGTCGTGCGCCTCGATCCACAGGTCGTAATCCGGGCCGCCGTCGAGCTCGTGCCACTCGTAGCCCGACGTCATCGTGAGAAGCTCGTGCACCGTGACGGCGCTGTCGCCCGCGTCGAGCGTGTCGGGCGGACCAAGGAAGTCGCCCAGGCGCGCGCCGATTCCGGGAAGCGCGCCGTCCGCCACGGCCAGCCCCGTCAGCATCCCGACCACTGTTTTGGTGACCGATCGAACATCGAAGTGCGTTGCCGCGTCCGCCCCGCCGAAGTAGCGCTCGAGTACGATGTGCCCGTGGCGTGCCACGAGGAGACTGCGAAAGCGCGGGATCGCCGCCGCGGCGGAGGCGGCTCTTTCCAGAGCGACCGAATCCATGTTTGCCGCTGCCGGACCGACTCGCAGCCACGGTCGTGAGAGGTCGACGGGTGACGAAGTCGTAGGCGTCGGTGCCAGGGGGCCGTCATCACACGCCCCGCAGAGCACGCCGACGGCGATGCACGCTGCACCAAGAAACCGACGCCACGAGCTGGCTGCATGGCGCCAGCGCAGCGTCGCTCGCGCACGAGAAGATTTCGATGATTTCACGAATATCGGAATAAGAGCTTTTCGCGCGCGAGGCAATGCGGCCGCGACGAGAGGCAGCTATCCTGGGACGAACGCCGTGAAATTTGAGGTAAACGCAGTGCTCGTCCACGCCGAGTCGGCACCACCCGCACGATGCGCGCGATGGAGGTACGAATGGCTGCGGCCCGTGCTCAGGGCGAGAGCGGCGGCCCGAACCAGACGCTTCCTGCGATGATGACGTAGAGCCCCACCAGCGCGAGTCCTTCCACGTAGTTCGACTCGCCGTCACCGACGATCAGGGCGCCGAGCACCGCGGCGAGACCGAGAGATGTCACCAGCAGCGGCGGCGCGACGAGGGTGAGCATGGGCCCTCCCAGGAAGATGCTGATTATCACCAGTGCCGGAATCAGCAGGAGAGCCACCTGGAGGCTGCTGTTGAGGATGAGGCTCACCGCGAGGTCGCCCTCGTTGCGCGCGGCTGCCGTGATTCCGACCACGTTCTCCACGGCGTTGCCCGCGATCGCCACGATCACCAGTCCCACGAACTCCTCGGAGAGCCGGAGTGCGGCCATCGCGGGGCGGAGCGCCTCCACGAACCAGTCGGATACGAACGCAGCGCCAACTCCGGCAGCGCCAAGGACGATGAGCGTGGCGACCAGCGGCCAGCCGGCCTCCCGCTCTCCTCGCCGCCGCGACGGCCCGATGTCGCCCTTCACGGCCATGGGGATGCTTCCGACGAATACGATCAGAAGCACGGCCGCGGTGACGAGGCTCAGGTCGCGCGCGTGGCCGTAGTCGGGCGCGCCCGGCGCGGTGGCGAGCGTGGGGATCGCCAGCGATGCGACGGAGAGCACGAGCAGCATGGAGGTAAGGCGCGTGGTCTCGGTGCCGCATCTTTGACGCCCATGGCGCAGGCCGCCAATCGTGAACGCGAGCCCGAGCACGAGGAGACTGTTGGCGAGAATGGAGCCGATGAGCGCCGTCTGTACGACGACCACGAGCCCCGCGCGCAGAGCGAAGATACTGATGAAGAGCTCCGGTAGGTTGCCGAGCGCCGACTGCACGACGCCAGTGGCGCCGGGCCCGAGCCGCTTCCCCAGTTGGTCTGTGGCCTCTCCCACCAGCGATGCGAGCGTGGCCAGCGCCGCGGCGGAGGCGGCGAAGACCGGGATGCCGCCGGCTCCCACCACCTCGAGGATGATCGTGGCGACCGTGGCGACTATCGCGGCACCTCCGATCGTCAGTGCTTTGGGGCCCGCGGTCTCGATGAAGTTGGATGTCATGGGCGTGGGATGTACGTTCAGTGCAGCTCCCCTGTCAAAAGACGGGCCGGAGAGTGGATCGCGAGCAGTGCGAATGTCGCCGAGCGGGGTGGTAGTGGCCGGCGAGATCGGATCGCTGGCTCGCGTCACGACGTCCCCAGATATCATGACCTTCGAGAGAGCGGACACCATTCGCGTTTCCGGGTTGAACTTCTATCCAGTGAAGGGTTGCCGCGGCTCATCGCTGCGCGCCGCGGAAGTCGGCGCGCGGGGGATCGCCGGCGATCGCACCTTCATGCTGGTGGACGACGACGGTTGCTTCATTACGCAGCGCTCGCATCCGCGGATGGCGCTCATCGAGCCGCGCATCGCGGAGTGGTCGCTCTCCCTGCTGGCTCCCGGCCGCGATGCGCTGTCGATTCCGGTGCTCGCGGATGGTCAGCGTCGGCTGGTCACCGTGTGGCGCGACAGCTGCGTTGCGATCGACCAGGGTGATGCGGCCGCCGATTGGGCGAGCTCGTTCCTCGGCACGCGTTGCCGACTCGTTCGGATGGCCGACGACTTCGTACGTCCGGTGGACCGCGACTACGCGGTGAGCGAGGGCGATCAGGTCGGATTCGCCGATGGCTATCCCTTCCTCCTCACATCCGAGGAGTCGTTGGCGGATCTCAACGCTCGCATGGCGACTCCACTCCCGATGAATCGATTCCGTCCGAGCATCGTGATCTCGGGTGCCGCGCCCTTCGCCGAAGATCATTGGCGCAGGATACGGATCGGTGCCATCATCTTCTCGGTCGTCAAGCCGTGCGCGCGCTGCGTGGTGACGACCACCGACCAGTCGACCGCGGAGCGCGGGAGGGAGCCGCTGCAGACTCTCGCGACCTATCGAAAGGTGCAGGGGAGGGGAGTCATGTTCGGGCAGAACCTCATCCATCAGTCCGCGGGAGCCATCCGCGTTGGCGACCCGGTGGAGCTCATCGACTAGCCACCGAGCCGTCTCGACTCCGCTTCTCCATTCCTCATTCCACTGGAGGCCATGCGCATGCCGGTGTTCGTCGAGTATGCCCTCATCGTACTCGCGGTAGTCGTTTTCGCGGTGATCATCGCGCCGCCGGTGATCGCCTTCTACCTCTACTACTTCGACCGCAGGCAGCGGCAGCACTCGATCCTCAGGGCGTATCCGATACTCGGTCGCCTGCGCTACCTCTTCGAGAGCGTGGGACCGGAGATGCGGCAGTACTTCTTCGACGAGGACAACGACGGGAAGCCGTTCAGTCGCGTGCAGTTCGCGGAGGTGGTGAAGTCGAGCAAGTATCTCGAGCGCCTCATCGGCTTCGGCTCGAAGCGTGACTTCGAGAGGCCGGGCTACTACCTGCGCAACAGCATGTTCCCCACGCTCAACAGCGACCTGCGCGTGGACAACGGCACGCGTGTCGCCACGCGACGTTACGTCACCGACGAGGAGGGGCTCTTCACGCGCAAGGAGCACGACGAGGAGTTCGCGGCGGAACCGTGGCTGCTCACGGACGATGATGCGGTGGTGATCGGTCCCGGGTGTCGTACGCCATTCATAGTGCGCGGTCTCGTCGGGATGTCGGCCATGAGCTACGGCTCCCTCGGCGATCATGCGATCCGCGCGCTCTCGTGGGGGATAGGCATGGCGGGCGGCAGCTGGATGAACACCGGTGAGGGTGGGCTATCGCCGCATCACCTGGAGGGCGGTGCCGACATCATCGCGCAGATCGGACCAGCGAAGTTCGGCTACCGCACGCGCGATGGGAGCTTCAGCTGGGAGGAGCTGCGAAAGAAGGCGGCGCTCCCGCAGGTGAAGGCGTTCGAGCTGAAGATGGCGCAGGGCGCGAAGATTCGCGGCGGCCACCTCCCCGGCGCCAAGGTGACACCGGAGATTGCGGAGATACGCGGGCTGGAGCCGTACAAGGACGTGGACAGCCCCAATCGCTTCCACGAGTTCGACGACGTGCCCGGCATGGTGGCTTTCGTGGAGCGCATCCGTGAAGAGGGTGGGAAGCCGGTGGGCGTGAAGCTGGTGCTCGGCGACGCGACGTCGATGGACGAGTTGTGTGACTACATGGCGCGCACGGGGAATGGGCCCGATTTCATCACCATTGACGGCGGCGAGGGTGGGAGCGGCGCCACCTACTCGGAGCTCGCCGACAGCGTGGGGCTCCCCATCCACTCCGCGCTCGTGATCGCCGACGACTCGCTGCGTCGGTACGGAGTGCGAGATCGGGTCAAGCTCATCGCATCCGGGAAGCTGCTCACCCCCGACAGGATGGCCGTGGCGCTGGGGATGGGCGCCGACCTCGTGAGCGTCGCGCGCGGCTTCATGATGTCGGTGGGATGCATCGGTGCACAGCAGTGCCACACGAACCGGTGTCCGGTGGGCGTGGCCACCACCGACCCTCGCTTCCAGCAGGCACTCGTGGTGGGCGAGAAGAAGTACCGCGCGGCGAACTACGTGATGGCGAGTCGCCACGGTCTATTCACCGTGGCCGCTGCGCTCGGACTCCGCTCACCCACCGAGATTCGCCGCGAGCACGTGGTGTATCGCGACGATCGCGGCCGCGTGCACAACCTGGCGGAGTGGTATCCGTACCAGGTCATGGACGAGACATCCATGAAGATTTCGTAATCCGGGCATGTGTGATTCGTAATGCGTGCGGCATGAAGGGTTCACCTCGGGAAGCAATTGTGGGGATGAGATGCAGTCGCAGTTCGATCCATCGCCACGCATCCGGAGGGTACTCGCATGCTCACGACGCT
>JBIQMO010000034.1:0-25310 GCA_044463245.1 Gemmatimonas aurantiaca | reverse complement strand
AATCCGACTGGTCGAACTGGGTGGTGATGATGTTCGAGTGGATTTCCGGATCGGGACCCGGATACTTCGTCCAGAGCGCGAGGTTCTGTCCGGCGAGCGTCAGCGTCGCGCCGCTCGCGCGCAGGGGCGCCACGTAGCGATCGGGAAGGGTGAAGGCGAGCGACACTTCGCGCAACCGCAGGAAGTCGCCGTCCTGGTCGTACGGGTCATCCACCTGCGACGTGTTGATCGGATCGCCGTTCTCCGTGAAGTACGGACCGAAGCGGCGGAGCCGCTCCTCCTTCGGGAGCGCGGTGGTATCCACGCGGGTGCGCGCGTTGGCCACCGTGCGCTCGCGGAAGTTCTGCGTGTTGTTGTTCACCTTGTAGCCCGTCTTCCACGACAGCTGGCCGGAGAGGCGTACGTTCTTCTGGATGGTGAACGTCGTGGCGAAGCTCCCCTCGAAGGTGGGAAGGAGATTCCCGAGGAACTCACGATCGTTGGAGACGATGGCCCGGTTGTTCGCCACGTCGATCGATTGCACCTTGTAGCCCCAGAAGGCGCCGAGCGGCTGCCCCGCCTCGTAGCGCTGTCCGGTCCCGAAGGGCTCGATGTCGCCGAGGCTCAGCAGCTCGTTATGCAGGGTGTTGAAGATCAGGTTCGCATCCCAACCGAGGTTCTCGCGGTCGAGGAGCTGCGCGCGTAGCGAGACCTCGAAGCCTTCGTTCAGCACCTTGCCGATGTTGTCGAACGGGCTCTGGAGGTAGCCTGCCGACGGCGGCGCGGGACGCTGCAGGAGAAGATCGGTGGTGGTCTTCCGGTAGTAGGTCACCTCGGCGCCGAACTTGTCGTTCAGGAAGCCGGCATCGATGCCGCCCTCGAACTCCGTTCCCTTCTCAGGACGCAGGTCGGGATTGCCGGGGTTGAGGAGACACACGCCCGGCGACTCGCTTCCGCCGGCGATGTACGGGCAGGCGTCGTACGTCTGCGCCGCCGCGCCAGCGGTGGGCGCGCGTCCCGTCGTGCCGTACGCCGCGCGCAGGCGGAGCGTGCTCACCCAGGGGAGCGAGCGCTGCCAGAATGGCGCCTCCGATATCACGTACGACACGCCCGCCTTGGGGAGGAAGAACGTCTTCACGTTCTCGCCGAAGCCCGAGTTCTGGTCGATGCGCGCACCGAATTGCAGGTAGAGGCGATTGGCCCACGCCACCTGCCACTGGCCGATGTAGCCCACCGAGCGCTGCTGGTTGAGCGACTGCCCCCCGGTCTGGGTCGCGGCGGCAGACACCGAGTGCGCGGAGTTGGTGGCGAGCCCGATCCCGTCCGCCCACACGGCTTCGCTCCGCTGGTTGATGATCTGCACGCCGAAGGAGACGTCCGACGCCCAGTTGCCGATGCCGAAGAGACCCGACTTGATGTTGCCCAGGTAGTCGAAGGTGTACTGGTCATCGGCGTAACGCGTCTCCTTCACGTTCCCGGTGTTGTCGAGTCCCAGGTAGGAGCCGAGATCGTTCTTCGGGATGAGGCGCAGCGTGTTGCTGCGCGAGATGTCCGCGCCCACGGTGAGCCGGTTGCTGAACCAGTCTGTGGGGGTGTAGCGCACCTCGAGCGTGGGCGTGTTGCGCACGTTCTGGATCTGGTTGTCGATCGCGGAGATCGCGGCCTTGCCGCGGTTGGCGCCGAACCAGCCGTTGTTCGGGCCGCCGAAGGTGAGCGGGTTCGAGATCAGCGCACCGCCGAAGCCGATCGGGTTATTTCCCTGGTCGGGGAGCTTCGTCTTCGTCCAGATCCCTGCGTAGCCCGCATCGATCACCACCTTCGTGCCCGGCTGGAAGTGGAAGTTGAAGCGGCCGTCCTTGTGGTCGAGCGAGTTGTTGGGGAGCGTGCCGTCTTCCTTGCTGAAGTTCGCCGCGGCGAAGTAGCCGTAGTTCGAGCCGCCGCCGTGACCGCTCCATCCGATCCCGCGCATCGAGCCGGTGCGGAAGACATCCTCGCGAACCAGCGGATTGTCGTGGATGATCGTCCCCACCTCCTTCCCCGCGCAGAGCGGGTTGGGGGAGTCGGGCGCGACGAGCGACGCGGTGCACGCCGCGTAGTTGTCGGGCGGCGTGTAGTTGGGATCGATCGCGTCGTACTCGAGGCGGACGTTCTGCTGCAGCTTCCCGCTGTTGATCTTCCCGCGCTTCGTGATGATCTGGATCACGCCCGCCGATGCGTCGGCGCCGTAGAGCGTCGCGGCCGCGGGGCCCTTCACGATCTCGATGCTCTCGATCTCGGAGGGGTCGATGTCGTTGAGCCGGCTCGTTGCCTGCCCGCCCAGGTCGCAGCCGCTGCAGCCGCCCGCGTTCCCGCGTCCGGTGGTGAGGTTGCGCGAGTCGGCGCGAACGCCGTCGATGAAGATGAGCGGCTCGTTGGAGAGGGAGATAGACGACGCGCCGCGGATGCGGATCGACTGGCTCGTGCCGCTCGTCCCGGAGGAGCGCTCGAGCGACACGCCCGGCACCCTACCCTGCAGCACGTCGGCCACGTCGGCGACCGGCGCGTGCTGTACCAGGTCGTTCACGTCCACGTCGGCCACCACCGCTGGCTGCGCGCGGCGGACCTGGTTGCCGGCGGTACCCGTGATTACCACCTGATCGAGCTGCACCGAGGTTGCGGAGAGCTGGAAGTTCAAAGTGACGGTGTCGTTCGCGGCGACCGTGACTGGCTTCGTGTCCGGGCGATAACCGATGCGTGCGGCGCGCACGTTGACCGCGCCCGCCGGCACTCTGGGAACGGTGAACGTTCCGTTGTCGTTCGTGAGCGCGCCGAGTGTGGTGCCCACGATGTTGATCTGGGCCGTGGGGACTGGCTGGCCCGTGGCAGCGTCGACGACGCGGCCGGTGATCGTCCCCTCTCCCTGCGCCATCGCGCGGGCCGGCAACGCGGCCAGCGCGGCGAGCGCGCAGAGGAGGGAGAGGCGCTGCATGTGTGACATGATGCTCCTCGACTTACCTTGCTGGATACAGTATTCGCTCTCCGTTGGCGGAAGAGTGCGGTTGAACTGCCAGGTGCTTGGGAACTACGGGAGCTACGGGAGCTGTGCGACGGGCGGGTGCTGCGGTGCGGCGGGTACTGCGGGTGCGGCGGGTACCGACGGTACGGCTGGTGCTGCGGAAACGATCCTGACACTAGTGGGCGCACCGGCGTGGCGCCAGTACCTTTCCACTGAGATAATGGGCTCCTTACGACTATCTCGGACGACGAATCATGACCCTTCCAACACGAATGCTCGGCCGTCAGGGACTGGAAGTCTCCTGCCTCGGTCTCGGATGCATGGGGATGAGTCAGTCCTACGGCCCGAGCGACGAGCGCGAATCGATAGCGACCATCCACCGCGCGATCGAGCTGGGCGTCACGCTCTTCGATACGGCCGAGGTGTATGGACCGTTCACCAACGAGGAGCTGGTGGGCCGCGCACTGGAGGGGAAGCGTGACCAGGTGCTGATCGCGACCAAGTTCGGGTGGCGCATCGATGGCGACGGAAGCACCACCGACTCGAGCGGTCACACGGAAAGTCTCGACATCAAACCAATCGGCCTCGACAGCCGTCCGGAGCACGTGCGCAAGGCAGTGGAGGGCTCGCTGCGCCGGCTGCGGACGGATCGCATCGACCTACTGTATCAGCACCGCGTGGATCCAGCGGTGCCCATCGAGGATGTGGTGGGCGCGATGTCCGACCTCGTGCGCGAGGGGAAGGCGCGATTCCTCGGCCTCTCCGAGGCGGGCGAGAGCAACATCCGCCGCGCGCACGCCGTGCACCCCATATCCGCGCTGCAGAGCGAGTACTCGCTATGGGAGCGGAATCTGGAAGAGCGCGTCATCCCTCTCATCCGAGAGCTCGGGATCGGGCTCGTGCCGTTCAGCCCACTGGGGCGAGGATTTCTGACCGGCACCGCGAAGCGCGCGGAAGAGTATCCGGAGGACGACTACCGGCGAGGCGATCCGAGGTTCCAGGGAGCGAACTACGAAGCCAACATGCGTGCTGCGGAGAGCGTGCGCGACATGGCACGGAGGAAGGGCGCGACGCCGGCGCAGATCGCGCTCGCGTGGCTGCTGCACAGGGGAGACGACGTAGTGCCCATCCCAGGGACCAAGCGGCGGCGCTACCTCGAGGAGAACGTGGCGGCGGCGAGCCTCGCTCTCAGCGCCGAGGAGATGCGCGAGCTCGACTCCGCGCTGCCGCCGGGGAAGGTGGCGGGTCCGAGGTACAACGAGCGGCAGATGCAGTACGTGGATCGGTAAGCGAGCGAAGGGGTCAGGTCTTGACTTCATACATTTTCCAGCGACCGCTGGAAAATGTATGAAGTCAAGACCTGACCCCTTCGCTCAGAACAGTTTCCAGACCGGTGGGAATGTGAGAACGACGCCCACCAGAGTGAGGATGAGCGCCGCCGTCTGCAGGCGTCCTGTCTGTACTTCGCGCCCTCTCCACAGGCGATGCAGGATCGCCCACGCGATCAACCAGATAACGACGGCGAGTGTGGTGCGGCCCGATACCCCGCCCGACGGCGTATAGATGGCCGGCACCGTGAAGGCGCCAGCCTCGTTCAGGATGACTATGAGGCCCAGCGCGAAGGCGCCGATCGCTGCCGCCAGCAGAGCAGCGAGCGCTGCACCGTTCGAGACGTCCACGTGCTCCCGAGGAGTACCCGTCATGTCAGCAGCCCTCCCGCCTCACTCGAGCGGGGCAACCTTGTTGATGAAGACGCCGAGCAGACTCACGACCGACACCAGTACGAACGAGATGCCCAGCAGCAGCACCATCATTCGCCGCAACTGCGCATCGCACTGCAGCCGCGATCGCTCGCGGATGCCGACGAACGCCGCCCCTGTCGCGAGCATCGCGGTGATCCAGGGAACGTGTTCCTTGGTCTCCATCGCCAACGAGTGCAGCCATGCCGTTCCCGCGCGCGATTGAATGAGCGACTTGGGATAACGCGCCAGATCCGCGAGCCCTTCGGGCGGTACGGCACGGTAGTCAGGAAAGTTCACGTACGTGCCGATCAGGACGGTCGACCAGAGCGCAAGAGCCACGAATCCGAGGAGCCAACCGAGGTAGCGTGCCTGACTCCGTGCAGTGGCGTCCACCAGGTCGCTCGATTTCATCACGCGCATCGTAGCCAGCGAGAAGAGCGCCGCCGCCAACCCCAGCAGCGCGCCACCGCCCAGCACGATCCCGTGAATCATCGTCCAGATGCTGCGCGCGGTGAACAACATCGTGTCCATAGTCACCTCGGGACAGCGTTGGCGTCGGTCGTCGAGCAAGCGCGGCGGGCAGCGCTTCTCGACGCGTCCCGCCCCAACGATGGTGCGCCCGACTCGAGAAAGTCAATTCGCACAGGTGGGGGAGACGTCGGCTTCGCCCCATGCCGAGCTCTTTAGCGCGACCGACGCGAAGCCCGTATCATCGCTCCTTCCTGTCGGCGGCCGCGCGTCGCCGATCCTGCGCCCACTCCCGGACGCCTGGATGCACACGCACGCGCGGCGCGACGTTCGTTGGGGTCGCCCGACCCCGGGAGGCTCGTCATGCACAGGTCGGCTTCGGCAAGTCACCGTTCGGCAAGAGTCCCTCTCATCGCCGCACTCGCCCTCGCTCTCGGCGGAAGCGCGGCTGCCACCGCGAGCGCGCAGAGCAACGAGTCGTCACCCGCGCTCGACAGTGTTCGCGCCTCGCTCGCCAGATACGAAGATCCCATACAGGCCGTGCACGACGGCTATCTCTCCACCGTGGGGTGCATCGCCTTCCCGAAGGGCGAGGCCGCGGATCACGCGCACGAGTCAGGCGCGGCAGGTGTGATGACGTACAAGCCCGGCGCCATGGGCGTGCACTTCCTGAATCCCAACCTCATCTCGGCGACGCCCGACCCCACCAAGCCCAACGTGCTTCTCTACGAGCCCGTCGGGAACAAGCTCCGCCTCGTGGGCGCGGAGTGGTTCGTCCCGCTCGCCACCGGTGTGAAGGAGCGCCCGACCCTCTTCGGGCACCCCTTCGACGGGCCGATGGCGGGACACCAGCCCATCATGCCGGCGGAGCTGACGCACTACGATCTGCACGTCTGGCTCTTCAAGGACAATCCCTACGGGATGTTCGTCGCGACCAACCCCGACGTGAAGTGCGGGAAGTACGCGTACACCACAATCGAAGGCGCACCGAAGATTGTGAAGACGGCCGAGGCCCCGGAGCGATGAGCGGCGGGGTCAGGTCTTTAATTTCGAGCGGGCTGAACGGTAGTATAACTACCGTTCAGCCCGCTCGAAATTAAAGACCTGACCCCGCCCGAGCCATGTCACCTCGCCAACTGACGCATGCGGACGTCCGCCGCATGGCGCTCTCGCTACCGGAAACCAGCGAGGGGAGCCACATGGGGCATCCCGATCTCCGCGTCGCGGGGAAGGTCTTCATAGGGCTGCGGTCGAAGGACGGGAATTTCATCAGCCTCAAGTCCACCGCGATGAACGTCGACGCTCTGGTGCGCGAAGACCCCGCGACCTACCGTGACGCGTGGGGAGGAAAGTGGCTCGGCGTGAAGCTCGATCGCGTGGACAGAAAGAAGCTTCGCGCGCTCATCGAGGAGGCGTGGTCGCTCGCGGCGCCAAAGAAGCTGCGCACCGAGCGATGAAGGTGGCATAGTCAGCTGGATCCATCAGCGTTCCCCCGCCCCGCTTGTTGGAGCCCGCGTTCCAGCGGCCGCCGTAGCCGGTGTCCCATGCGCGGATTCCCAGATCATCCAGGTCGAATCAGTGCCGCGCGGCGAGACCGCGGCGAAGCTTCACGGCCCAGCGTTCGGGGACCTCGGTGTGACGAACGGCGAGCATGATGATCTCGGCACCGGGAAGGAGCTTCAGGAAGAGCGCGCCATCGATCTCCTCCTGGAGCTTGGCCCATGCCAACTTCCCGACCCACTCGAAGCGGCCCTCGCGCACCAACTGCTGGGCCCTGGCGCGACGCCCAAGGCGTAGATCGAGCCCGCGCTGCGCGCAGAGCTCGAGCGGCTTCCCCTCTCGCAGCAATCCGAGATTCCGCAGCGACTCGAGGTACTGCCCGTCGGTGCGATGCCCTTGGCGACCCTCGTCGAGCCCCTGGAGCAGATCCGCGATATCGTTGGCCTCGCCCGTGTGATCCGCGGCGATGGACGCGGAGACCAGCTCCTCGGTCGGCTCGAGTAAGCCCATCATCAGCGCACTGGAAAGGATGCTGTCGCAGTCGGTGTGATTGATCACCACCCACGGCGCGGAGGCACTCGTCGGCTGGAAGCCACCTGCGAGGTAGCGCGCGGCGAGCTGCGTGCTCGTGACCGGCTGTCGCATCACGTCGATCGGAGCGTGATGGTCCACGTTCAGGATGCGACCCCGGCGGAGTCCCGCAGGCTGGCGTCGGCCCTGCTCCTCACCCGGAAGGAGCTCTCCGCTCTCCAGGCCGGACACGAAGAAGTCGCAGGCGACTATCGCGCGCGACCCCGGGCACGCCTCTTCGACCTCCTCCACCGTGACCTCGTTCTGCAGGGGGAGAATGGTGGGGGAGGTGGGTCGCGTCTCCCCCCGTTCGCGGGCGACAATCTCCAGGAGCTTCTTGGCCTTGCGGCACCGTTCGACTCGCACGCAGTCCTTCTGGGTCGGCGACTCGATTCGTGAGAGATCCATGTTGTCGGCGATGTCGGCGAGCTTCACCGCCCGCGCGATGTCATTCTGCCCTGCACGCTCGACGAAGGCGAAGTACCGGGCCGGCCCCTGTTCATCTCGTCGCTTGGTGAGTGCCGCCACGGCCTCTACCACCGCTTCGGGAAATCCGCGCTCGCGCAGCTCATCGAGCGTGATGCCACAATCCTCTACGACGTCGTGCAGCACCGCGGCCGCGCGAGCGTACTCGCCAGTGACCGCCAGTATCACGCGCAGCGGATGCAGGACGTACGGTGCGCCAGCCTTGTCCACCTGACCGGCGTGCTTCTCCACCGCGAGCGCTATCGCCCGCTCGAGCGCTTCTCTCGCTTCACTGGTCCACGTCATCGCTGGACTTCCTCCACCCGCGGCTCGCACCACCAGAAGACACCGCGTGGATACTCCACCAGCCGACGCCTCGCGCGCATGAGGCGGTCGAGCAGCGCCGCCCGCTCCGGGACCGGCGCGAGCGCGAGTGCCGCATCCACCTCATCCACCTCGCGTCCCAGGAGCGGTACCCATGCGCGCCACTCGCCGTGCGCATCGCTCCCCGAGCCGGACATACCCACGGATAGCTCGAGGTAAGTCTGCCGGCAATTCTCGCACAGAGCGAGTGCGTACTCCATCTGGCCCGGCGGCGAGATCACCCTCTTTCGCTCGAGGGGCGGACGCTTCCCCGCGCGCGGTGTGATGCGGCACTGCTCGCAACCGAATCCATCGGGTCCCGTGGCGACGACGTCCTCCGCATTCGCGCGCTCCGTCGCAATGAATGCGTGATCGAGGCGAGTAGCCAGGTCGTTCACTTGCGGATGACCTGCGGCGTAGTCGCCGTCGAGCTTCAGCGCCATGTTCAGCGCGTGGCGTGAAGCGAGCAGGTGGCCCAGGCGCTCCTCGGCGACAGCGAGATCGAACCAGTAGTCCGCGTCGTCCGGGTCGAGGAGCGTGGCCTCGCGGAGGTGGAAAAGCGCTTCGTCCGGCCGATTCCAGTCGCTCAGCATCCGCCCCAGTGCCCAGTGCGAGAGCGCACCACGCGGATTCAGCTCCACCGACCGCTTCATCTCCACTAGCGCGTCCGCGAGATCGCCCGACGCATAGAGCGCGTAGCCGAGGTAGCGACGGATGTCCCAGTCCGTCGGCTTCAGCCGAGCCGCGTTCCGGTATGCCGACACAGCGCCGAGCGAGTCGCCGAGCGCGAGACGTATGCGTCCAGCGGTATTCCAGAGCTCTGCGTCGTCTACGCGCATGACGCAGGCGCGCTCGATGTGGGCGTGGGCGGCCGCGGGGGAATCCATCTGGTAGAGCACCTCCGCGAGACCGCCGAGCGCATCGGGGTCATCGGGACCTACGTCGCGCGCACGGGAGTAGGCATCGAGCGCGAGCGACCAGCGCCTGCGGCGGCGGAAGGCAGAACCGAGCGCCACGAGAGCACGGAGATTGGAGCGGGAGCGGCCGGCTGCCTCCAAGTATTCGAGGAGCGCCTCGTGCTCGTTGCCCGAGAGCTCGAGCGCGGCAGCCAGGTTGATGCGGGCGGGGATGGAGTGCGGGTTGGCGCGGAGCGCGTCGCGCGAGGCGCGCTCGGCGGCGGCTACGTCACCCGCGGCCAGAGCGTAGTGAGCGACCGAAACAGGGTCGTCGGGGTCGCGAGGAAAGTAGACATCGGGCATGGCAATTCTCCCTGGGGCGAGGGGGAAGATCGCCCCAAGGGGAATATGCCGGGAGGGTGTGACAGTAGAGCGAGCGACGGGGTCAGGTCTTTAATTTCGAGCCGTATGGGCTGCTGCCCATACGGCTCGAAATTAAAGACCTGACCCCGTCGCCATCTCCTGGTCCGGCGCAATGACATTTCGCCCTGGAGCGAGTGAGTAGATCGACCCAGGGGGAGTATGCGGAGAGGACTTCGAAGGCGATCGCGCCATCGCGATCCGGGAGGTCAGGCGGTGGCGAGATTCTCGTCCGACGCTTCCGATGCCGGAGCTGCGCCCACCTGCGCGAGGAAGACGGGGATCTCGAAGTAGACGCGACCACGTGCAATCTTGCCATCGCGGAAGTCGTAGACCACGCAGAGGGGGATGCGGACATCCTTCCCCGTAGCGGGGACGCCTGCAAACTCGCCGATGTGGCGTCCGACGATCGTGCCCTCGAGCACGGCGTGCGAGTCGTCCACGATCATCGCGCGTGGCTCCGCATGCGCGTCGAAGGCGACGTGGTAGACGTAGTGGAGCATCTCGCGAAGCGCGTCGCGTCCGACAGCTTCGTCGCCGGTGGCCATGGTGGTGAAGACGACGTCGTCAGTCATCACGCTCAGGTCTTCGTGGTGCGATGCGGCGTACTGCTCGAGGACCTTGCGATTGGTGTCGGCGGACATGGGCTGCCTCCTGGCGTGAGGGTCATGGGGCCGATACAAAGCGGCGAGCCGGCTGGGGGGGAGAGCCGGGGCGAAAGGGGCAATATGGGGGGATCTGGCGTTTATGCCAGTTTGTACGCTGCGCTTTGAAGCGCATGTTGGACGGAAAGCACCAGTATTCGAGGCGCTCGACCCCGTGCATCGTCCTAGAGCGTGTTCTGCACTTTAGTTGTTGCTGAGCAGCAACTTACAGTCATGCAGTTGCAGTTGCGGTCCTCGGTGCCCACCCGAAAGCCGTACCCCAGTGATGTCAGCGATGAAGAGTGGGCCTTCGTCGCACCGTATCTCACGCTCTGCCGGCTCGACGCCCCGCAGCGGACGCACGACCTCCGTGAGGTGTTCAACGCCCTTCGCTGGATGGTGAGGACCGGTGCCCAGTGGCGCTACATGCCGAACCACTCCCCGCCCTGGAGTGCCGTCTATCAACAGACCCAGCGCTGGATAAATGCCGGAGTCTTCGAGGCCATGGTCCACGACCTCAAGGGAGCTGCTCCGCGTGGCAGCAGGCCGCTCGCCGACGCCCACGGCCGTCGTCATGGATGCGCAAACGATGCAGAGCACCCCTGAGAGCGGCCACCGAGCGGGCTACGACGGGCACAAGAAGAAGAAAGGCTCCAAGCTGCACGCCGTGGTCGATACGCTGGGGCATCTCCTCACACTCAAGCTCACGCCGGCCAGTGAGCAGGAGAGAGCGCAGGTGGAGGAGCTCTCGACGGAGATCCAGGCCATAACGGGTGGCACCGTGGAGTTGGCGTTCGTCGATCAGGGCTATACCGGCGAGGAGCCGGCCGAGCGGGCCGCCGAGCAAGGGATTGAGCTCGAGGTGATCAAGCTCCCCCAAGCGAAGAAGGGTTTCGTGCTCCTGCCCAGGCGATGGGTCGTGGAGCGGAGCTTTGCCTGGAAGACTCGCTTCCGTCGTCTGGCGCGTGAGTTCGAGCGATTGCCCGAGACGGTGGCTGGTCTACACTTTCTTGTCTTCGCCTGCCTCATGCTCTCGAAAGCAATGCACCTGTTCGCAGGTTCATAAGCGAGAGCACTCTCCTTGCCGATTCGCTCGCGCAGCTCGCGCTGGAACGGGCTGTCTAGGGCGATCCAACCCTCTCAGACTGACACCGATGCGGCCCGGGTCTGCTGCGCCACCGCAGGCCCGGGCCCTGCACTTTCATACAATCACGCCTAGCCCTACCTCCCCCGCCTGGGACTCAGCGTCACCCGCCCCGCCTTCTCCCGAGCCCGCAGCACCGCCATCACTTCTTCCATCGGCAGTGGCGTGAACTCCCCCGACAGGAAATCGCGGATCTCCAGCGCCGTCATCTTCTTCGGCAGCAGGAGCGACAACTCCGCATTGAACTCGTCGGGGAGCGACGGCCCGCTCGTCGGCCCCCGGCGGAATGAAGCTCCTCGTTGACCCGGCGGCGGCGGCACGACGTCTACCACTATCCCTGCCGCCTCCCGCTCCGCCGCGCTGAGCACAGGTTCCACGGTGCGCACCGAACGCTGCGCCGCCTGGAGCTGATACGCCGCCCGCACCTCGCCGAGCAGCATGTTCGCGCGCTGATCTATGAGCGGCTCGAAGGCCGCCGTCCGCTTCCTTCCCTCGGCCTCGTCGGTCCAGAGCACGCTGGCCGAGCGCGCCACGGCCTTCTCCACCTTCGCCTGATGCTGGATGGCGTTCCGCGCTTCCTTATAAGCCACCGCCAGCTCGGATGCATCGGATGCATCGGCGAGGTAGCCGAGCCCCTTGGTGTGCGACTCACCCATGCGCGCCAACCCGCGGCCCAGGTTCTCGTTCAGCACGCGCGCCGCCATCTCAGGCGTACCGGTCGAGAGCACCGCGAGCGACCCCAGTCCCACCGCGCCCGCGCGCTTGTACTGCGTGGGATCCTGCTTGTCGGGCGTGTCTTCCGACGAGTGGTACCACATGTCGGGCCAGGTGATGAACATGACGGCGGGTATGCCGTGCTGCATGTAGGTGACGTGGTCGCTGGAGCCGTAGTGCTTGTCGATCTTGATGTAGAAGGCGTCCTTGCTTCCGTGAATCGCCTCCACCGGCTGGCTCGGCGCATAGCCGGTGATGGAGCGGCGGAAGCGCACGCGCTCGCGCGAGATGTCGGCTATGTACTCCATCATGCTCTGCGCGATGTCGTTGATGTACGACGGGAACGTGTCGGGTGTGCGCTGCAGCACCCAGTAGCTCCGGCTCTGGGAGATGCGAATCCCTTCCATGTCGAAGTTGAGCGTGCCGATGATGTTGCGCCGCTTCTCGGGATACTTCTCGAGCCAGGCATTGGTGCCGGAGATCTCGGGCACCCACTGGAAGTTGATGGTCCGCTTCGGTGGGGGGAGCTTCCCCTCCTTGATGAGCTTTATGTAAGCGCGTCCGATCTCCAGAATGAGCGCGGAACCGGAGTTGTCATCGTTGGCGCCCTGCTTGATGAGACCCTCGTACAGATGGCCGCTGATGGCCACTTCCTGATCGGTGCTCCCATCGCCCGGAATCTCGGCATGCACGTACTCCTGGGTGTAGGGCACCTCGGTGCTGCGCGTCACGGAGCGGATGTGGATCTTCTCGCCTCGCAACAGGAACGCGGCCAGGTCGTTCCGAATCGCCGGTGTGACGTGCCAGGCTACGGTATTGGGCTTCGCGTTGACGGACGACGAGACTATCTGGGTCGGATAGTCGGTGGCGCGCTGGGGGCTGATGGCGCTGATGCCGAGCACTCCGATCGCTCCGCGCTCGGTGGCCAGGTCGTAGACGGCTCTGGTGGACCCGGAGGTGAGGACGAACTTCCCGGTGACATCCTTACTCTCGAAATCCTCCGCGCGTCCCGGGCCCACGTCCACCAGGTCGCCCTCGAGGTCCCAGTTGGCGTTGAGCGACGCGAGCGCGAGCGCGATGTCGTGGATGTCGAGCAGCTTGATGTTCTTCGGCGTCGTCATCCAGAGCTCGCCCTGCGTGGGCTGCCACGTCTTCGTGGTCGCACCGAACTTCTCGACGGTGACGTTGCTGAAGCCGAAGTCGCGCGCGAACTGGGCGATCACGCGACTCTCCCGGTAGGGCCCATCGTACTCGGACGGCGGCCGTACGCGCTGGTAGGGCACCAGCTCCAGCACGGTGTTCATGGTCCGGTCGCCGGAGATCTCGTTGATGATCGCGGTCATCTCCGTCTGGGAGAGGAGCGTGCGGTCCTCCCGCTCCTGAGCTGCCAGCTCCGCGGGCTGGAAGGCGGGGACGAGGCCGAGGGAGATGCATGCAGCTAGCGCTAATGGTCTGGTTCTCATCGCAGGGTATGGGGAGGGATCTGGAGGTGGGTCGGGAGCTCCTCTAAGCTACGCCCCGAGCCGGGAATCCGCTGTGCGGAGATGGCACCCGCGGCCGCGTCGCACGATGATAGTTTCCCTCATGATCAACGCGATGCAACCGAGGGTAGGCAGCTGTGCAGGGACATCAACCCCGCTGCCCCATGAATGAGAAATGCGCCGTTTTCGGCGTCTACGCACCCGGGTTGGGCGACTCGGAAGTGGCGCGCCTCGTACACACTGGGCTCTGGACGCTGCAACACCGTGGGCAGGAGAGCACCGGGATCAGCGTGAGCGACGGCACCACGCTCCGAACGCACAAGGGCCAGGGGCTGGTGGCGCACGTCTACAATGAAGGGTCGCTCGGCAATCTCGTTGGCCACATAGCGATCGGGCACAATCGCTATTCCACTTCGGGGGGTGACGGGCTCTGTCACAGCCAGCCCGTGACGAGTGATGCGGGGCTCCTCGCCCTCGCGCACAACGGCAACCTTCCCAACATCGCGCCGCTGTCGCGCGCGCTCACCGATGCGGGAGTCGACATCACGGGCGCCAACGATTCGGAGCTGATGCACGCCGTGCTCGAGCGAGCACTGTGGGGTGGCGCGACGATCGATGCCGCGGTGCGCGGCTGCTTCACGCTCTTCACGGGAGCGTTCTCGCTCCTGCTGCTCACACCCGGCGCGCTCGCCGCCACGCGCGACGTGGGCGGTATCCGCCCGCTCGCGCTCGGCCGCGTCGGAGACGGCTATGTGGTATCATCGGAGACGTGCGCCATCGACGCCGTGGGCGGCACGTTCGTACGAGACGTTCGGCCGGGTGAGCTGGTGGTGATCGATGAACACGGACTCCGCTCCGAGCAGCTCGCGCCGGGCAGGGAAATGTTGGACATCTTCGAGCTGGTCTACTTCTCGCGCCCCGACAGCGTTTTACTCGGACAGCGCGTGAACGAGGTGCGCCGTCGCTTCGGCATCCAGCTCGCGCGAGAGCATCGCGTGGCGGCGGATGTCGTCATCCCGGTGCCCGACTCCGGAATCCCTGCCGCCATCGGCTATGCTGGCGAGGCGGGGATTCCGCTCGACGTGGGATTGGTCAAGAACCGCTACATCCACCGGACTTTCATTGAGCCCGCGCAGCAGCTTCGCGAACAGGGAGTGCGGATGAAGCTGAATCCCATTGCCGACGTGCTGCGCGGTCGGAGCGTGGCGGTCGTGGACGACTCGCTGGTGCGCGGGACTACGTCGCGGCAGATCGTCGCGATGCTGCGACGCGCAGGCGCGCGCGAGGTGCATTTTCTGGTTTCGTCGCCGCCGGTTCGCTATCCGGACATCTACGGGATAGACCTTCCCAATTCGGCTGATCTCGTAGCGGCGCGGATGTCCGTCGACGAGATCCGGCAGTACATCGGCGCCGACTCGCTCTCATACCTGTCGTACGACGGAATGATCGGGGCCACTGGGCTCGCGGAGGATCACTTCTGTACCTCGTGCTTCAGTGGCATCTACCCGCTCGATATCAGCGGCGGAGCATGACGCGCCCGGCCGTGCCGGGGTCGTTCCGGTAGCGACACGCAGGTCGTGGAACGGGCCGTTAACGGGCCGGCGCCCATCCCCGCGCTACCACTCCGGTACGTTGCACTCCGGGCATTGAATGTTCATGAACACGAGCCAGCTCTGCACCGACTCGGTGTTCTCCGGCCAGGTAGAATCCTCCGGACGCGCTGCGAGGTAGATCTCACGATAAAGATCGGTGATGTACAGTGCGGGCGACGGACGGCCCACCGCATCTACCGCTCCCATGCTCCCATGGAACGATCCATCCGCATCCACGAGCATCGTCAACGATGTCAGCTCGTCTATCGGTGACTGGTCGGTGTCGCCCGTGCGTATAACGAGTAGCTTGGCATCTTCCTCGTCCAGCGCCGCACGCGACCGCACCAACTCCTCCACCAGATTGACGACACGTTCGTCCGGCGCGCCGGCGCCAAGCAGTACGACTACCAGGCTCCTTCGCCCCCGGTACTGGCCCAGCGAGACGGGCACGCCATCGGGCGTCGGCAGTGTGACATCGGGAAAGAGCATACCGGTTCCCGCGCTCGGGCAGCTTGCGGGCGTGGTACCGCTCTGGGCACTCTCGTTACTTGCTACTTCGTCTGCACGCATCGTGGTTCCCCCTTCGTCGCTTCACGATCTGTACCGCTCCGCCGATCGGCTCGTTGGTACTGCCGACCGTTCAAGGAGCGGTACCTGCAATTTACCGGTGGGAACGAGCCTTCTCTCATCCCTGCGAAAGCCGGGATCAGCCATTCGTCATCAGCGCGACTTTCGGGAGTCCATCCGACCGTCATCTCCGCGCAAGCGGGGATCCAGGTTCGCTCGAAAACTTGGATTCCCGCTTTCGCGGGAATGACGCCAGGAAGGTCATTCCCGCGAAAGCGGGAATCCATGTCATTGCTCACCACGGCGGATACCTCTCCGTCCACTCCCCACTCCCCCGCCACCCGATCCCCAGATCCTCCGCCATCACCCCGATCTCCTCTCTGAGCTCCTGCACCTCCAGCCACCGCTTCGGAATCGCTCCCTCGCCATGCACGATTCCGAGTAGCTGCCCCGCCATGCTTCCCGTGCTGTCGCTGTCTCCCGAGTGATTCACCGCGAGCCGCACTCCACTCTCGAAATCTCCCTCGGCACGTATCGCCGAGAACAACGCGATCGCGAGAGCTTCCTCCGCGATCCACCCACCACCGAGCTGCTCGACTGTCTCCGCGCTGTTCGCCGCATTCGACTTCGCCAGCTTCAACGCTTGCTCGATCGCGGCGATGGTCTCTCTGGCGTGGTTCTCTCTCTGGAGTCGTTCGATGGTCTTCCTCGCCGCGTACTCCAGCGACGAATCTTTGCGCAACAGCGAGAGGATATGTGCTAACGCTCCAGCCGCGAGCCAGCCGGTGGGATGTCCATGGGTAATGGCTGCCGCGTCGCACGCCAGCTCGAAGGCGCTCTCCGCATCCACTTCTTCGTCGTATGCATCTATCAGTGCCGCTGGCGCAATTCGCATGACGCCGCCGCACCCCTTGCTGTCGTTCTGCGCCTGCTCGTGCGGCATGCTGGCCTGTGCCCTCAATGCCGAAAGGCAGGTGTTGCCCGGCGCACGCCGACTGTGCAACGCAGCAACGCCGAGCAGCCAGCCGGACGGCCGTCCGTCATGTTCTCCTTCTCGGGCGGGACGGCCCAGCACGCGCTCCACCATATGACGCGCGGTGTTCGCGGGGAGCTTGCCGTCCTGCGTGTAGAGCCAGCGCAGGTACGCAGTTGGTAGTGTGCTCTGCGGCCCACCGATCCCCCGATCGTGAAAGCGCGAAATACCGCGCAGTATCCCCTCCGCCGTCCAGAGGGTCATCTGCGTGTCGTCGGTTATCGCGCCCACCCTGCCGTACGCCTCCGCGGGGTCCTCGATCCCTCCCTGCCCGAAGCGACGACGAATCTCGCTCCAGGTCATGAACTCCACGGCCGCGCCGAGCGCATCGCCCACGGCTCCGCCGAGCAAGCAGCCGCGCACGAGGTTGGTAGCGAGACGCATTCAGCCCTCCGCCTCTCGCCAACCGAGGATCATCGCGCGCTGCTCCTCGGTCTCCGGAGACCCCGTGCGATGTCTGACCACCCTCTTCGGCGTCATGAGCTGAAAGAGCCTTTTCACCTCCGCTACTGCCTCGTCGCCAGTCTTCCCATGCCGCACGAGCCAGCACCCCACCACGGTTCCAGTGCGGCCCACGCCTCCCCAGCAGTGCACATACACGGCACGATCGGCGGCGAGGGCGGAATCGATCGCATCTAGGATGCGGCACATCCCCTCTGCATCGGTGACGCTCACGTCCTTGATGGGAAAGCTCAGTCGCTCGGCGTCGCCGCGTATGGCGAGATGGCGGAGCACGGGCTCGTACGGCACGAGCCCGTCCGCCGGCGCAGTGAGATCCACAAAGGTCCGCACGCCGGCATCGAGAAGAGGGGCGAGGCGCGCCCCTGCTTCACGGGGATCGGGATGGCCGGGATACTCGCCGGCCATGAGGCGAGTGTCTGGGACTACGTAACTGTTGGGGAGGGGGCCAGTGGTCGTTGGGTTCATAGCTCTCTGCCGAGGTAGAACTTCGTTGCGCGGGTAGATTCGACCTCCGGGTTCTCATCGCTGCGACATCGCCCGCGACCGAGTACCCGCCGAGTGGCCACGGTGTTCTTGCTGTAAGCATGACCTGAAGCGAGACCCCGGATTGCGCCGGCAACCACTTTGCCGGCGCAATCCGTCAGGGCATGGCTCTACTCCCTCTCCAACGTCCCCACTCTCTCCCACTCCGGATCGGGCTGCAGCACGACACCGATGTAGATGGCGTCTTCCGACCTCTCCACCGAGGCGCCCTGCCGCGCGAGCTGCGCCGCGATCTGCTCGGGCGTCAGCTTGTACAGTCCACCCGAGATGGCGTCGACCGCCAGTCCGGGAATGCCGCCGAACACGAGGTTCCCCCACACCCATCCGCTCGTACCACGAGTGAGCGTCGCCTCGAACGGCTGGTAGCCGTCGAGCTCCATGCGGACGATGTGATTGTCCTTCCTGCTGATGTGGGCGACTACCGGCGTCTGTCCTACGGGGTTGTTGTCGATGGTCACCTTCGCCGCACTCGGCGTCGAAGAGAATCCGACGTCCTGGCCGCCACCGTGGATTATCGTGGCACATCCACAGAGCATCGTCACAGCGAGTGTACCGATCACGCTTCGAAGCATCATCGCCTCCAGGTTGGGCCGCGGCGCCGCGGCGTTTTCTGCGGTGCCGGATCGCACCGCGCCAACCAATCTCGGATGTACCTCTGACAGTCAGCCCCTCACGCCTCTAAGCGCGCCATCCGCTACGCGCCCCCCACCCCCCTCCCCCGCACCTGCATCATCGTCCCCGTCATCATCGCCACCTGCACCTCCTCCCCGCCTCTCACCATCCACCCGTCCGCCCTGCACACAGTGATGTTCCTCCCCGCCCTCACCACGCTCGCCCGCGCCACGAGCTTCTCCCCCACCGCCGGCGCCAGCAGATTGACCTTGAACTCGATCGACAGCACCTCCGACCCCGGCTCCATCAGCGTGTACGCCGCGTACCCGCACGCGCTGTCGAGCACCGCGGTCACCACCCCTGCATGAAGAAACCCGGTCTGCTGCGTGAGCCGCTCGTCGTAGACGAGCTCGATCTCCACATCACCGGGCTCCACTCGCGCGAGCCGGGCACCGATGGTCTCCATCACGCGTTGATTACCGAAGCTCTCGCGCACGCGGCGCTCGAACTCTCTGTCCGAGGGAACCATGTCCTCACCTGTGCAGGTCACCAACAATTCCGCCGACGGCCAGTTCGAGATCCACGCCGACGATCAGGTCGCTACTCTCGCCTACTCGGAGCGAGAGGGCAAGATCTACCTGATCCACACGGAGGTCCCGAAGCCGCTCGAGGGTCGCGGCTACGCGAGCGCGCTCGCGAAGACGGCGCTGGACTACGCCAGGGAGCGCCAGCTCACGGTCGTCCCCTTCTGCCCGTTCGTGCGCGCCTACCTGAAGCGCCATCCGGAGTACTCGGCGCTGGTGAAGGCGGGCTAGCGGCGTTCTCGTTTGCGAAGGAAGCAGACACTTCACTCGCGGGCTCCATCACGGGCTCCGGAGCGCCGAGCAAAGTCGCCTCGAGATCGAGGTCGTGCAGGATCCGACGCATCACGTCGTCACCTATCACGTCCTGATCGCGGAGCTTCACGACTGCCTGCTGCTCCCCGCGAATCATCCTCGAGCGCAGCCGCCGATATTCGGCGGATCTCCTGTCGTCCAGCTCCCCCGCATCGTGCGACGGCGCGGTCTCGTACTCCGCGTGCTGACCCTGGTGCTTTCGTCCGCGGAAGCGACGCTGCTCGCGCGCTGCCCAGCGGCGCGCGCGCTGCCTATGGCGCTGCCTTAGATATCGCACTACCTCCGGGTAGTCGCGGCTCGCGGCTT
Organism: Gemmatimonas aurantiaca; assembly: GCA_044463245.1. Classification (GTDB taxonomy): domain Bacteria; phylum Gemmatimonadota; class Gemmatimonadetes; order Gemmatimonadales; family Gemmatimonadaceae; genus JADGGM01. The sequence goes on along the minus strand of JBIQMO010000034.1, from coordinate 5,918 downwards.
CCTCCGCGTCGAGCGCCCGTAGTCCCGCCTCCACGGCTACGAGCCGCGCGTGTGCCTCCTCGTCATCTGCCCGTCCATCGGGCTCCAGACGCAGCGCTCGCAGCAGCGGCGCCGCCGTGAGCCCCTGCACGACGAGTGTCACGAAGATCACCACGAACGTGATGAAGATGATCTTGTCGCGCACGGGGAATGGCGCGCCGGAGCCGATGGTGAACGGGAGCGCCAGCGCTATGACGAGCGATTCGCCTCCGCGCATCCCGGCCCAGCCTACGAACAGCACTTCCTTCCACGACCGATACGGTACATCGAAGCGGAAGAAGTGCCGGCCGAGCGCCCGCGACACGTACGCGCTCGGCCACACCCATACGAAGCGCACCAGGATGACGCAGGCGGTGATGATCCCCGCCTCGCGCAGCAGCTCGCCGAGCGGTTCGGATGCGAGCGCCCGCGCCACGACCGGAAGCTCGAGACCGATGAGGATGAAGATCAGACTCTCGAAGAGAAAGGTCGCGATGTTCCACATCGCCTCGTTCTGCAGCCGCGTCTCGGGCTCGAGGTAGCGCGGAATCGCCCGCCCAATGTAGATCCCGGTCGCCACGGCGGCCACGACGCCCGATGCACCAATCAGATCGGCGGCGAGGAACGACGCGAAAGGCGTGAGGAGTGAGAAGGTGTTTGCAACCACTGGCGTAGTCGACGTGAGACGCGCCAGTGTCAGCGCCACGACTCCCACCGCGAGCCCGATTACCACCCCGCCGGCACCGGAGATGAGAAATGCTGGTACGGCGTCGCTCGCGGAGAATGTCCCGCTGATCGCGGCCGCCACGGCGATCCTGTAGGTCACGAGCGCGGTCGCGTCGTTGAGCAGCCCCTCGCCCTCTAGAATGTTCGATATCGAACGAGGTGCACGGAGCGAGCGCGTCACGGAGAGCGCAGCAACCGCATCGGGCGGTGCCACTATCGCACCGAGCGCGAAGGCCGCCGCCCAGGTGAACTCCGGATCGAGCGCGCGCGCCACGACGGCGACCGACGCTGCCGTCACCAGTACCATGATGATGGCGAGCCGGAGGATGGGGCCGATCTCCTGCCGGAAGTCGCGGAAGGAGAGCTCGCGCGCACCCCAGTACAGGAGCGGCGGGACGAAGATCAGGAACAGCGCGTCGGGCTCGATCTCCACACGCGGCAGCCCCGGCAGGAGCGCAATGAGGAGCCCGCCGATCGCCAGCAGAACGGGGTGCGGGACGCCGAGCTTCCGCGCCACGATGCGCAGCACGGCGGAGACCGCAAGCAGAAGTAGGACGAGCTCGATGCCGGACATGAATCGCTCCGTCAGCCAATATGGCGGCGCGGCGTACGGTTATCGAACGAAGGTCCACGCAACTTAGTGCCCATCCGCAGAGCTACTGCAGCGCACGCCGAGCGGAATGATGCGAAAGTGTCATTGACCGCGACGACCCGACATCGCACTATGCGCGCTTCGACACCGGACACCCGCGACATTCGCGATCTCCCGACACACGATGCACCCGCAGTACGCGGGAAGGAGGAGTCCGACCATGACAGGAGGCAGGATATCCGCGAGTACACCAGCGGGTGTGGCGACTGTTGCCGCACCGCGTGCTCTCCGCGGACCAGACGAGGTGGGCATCGAGCTCACCATCAACGGCAAACGACAGGCAGCGATGGCGGAGCCCCGGGTGAGTCTGCTCGACTTCCTGCGCGAGCGGCTCGACCTCACGGGCACCAAGAAGGGCTGTGACCAGGGCACCTGCGGAGCGTGCACGGTCTGGCTCGACGGGCGGCGCGTGCTATCCTGCCTCACGCTCGCGATCTCGTGCGAGGATCACGAGGTGACGACAATCGAAGGGCTTGCGCGCGGCGAGGAGCTGCACCCGATGCAGCGCGCCTTCATCGCTCACGATGCCTTCCAGTGCGGCTACTGCACCTCCGGTCAGATCATGTCCGCTGTCGCACTCCTCGAGGAGGGACACGCATCGAACGACACCGAGATCCGTGAGTGGATGAGCGGCAATCTCTGCCGCTGCGCCGCGTACCCCAACATCCGCACGGCGATCGCCGAAGTTCGCGACGCGAAGGGGAGGTCCACCGATGCGTCCCGTTAGCTACGCGCGCGCAGGCGACGTCGCCGAGGCGATCGCTACGGTGAGCGCCGACCCGGGCGGCGCGTTCCTCGCCGGCGGTACCACGGAGATCGACCTGCTCCGTCAGAACGTGATATGGCCAAGCGCGCTCGTGGACATCAACGCGCTCCCACTCGCCGGCGTCGAGGAGCTCCCCGACGGCGGCGTTCGCCTCGGCGCGCTCGCCAGGATGAGCGACGTTGCCGAGTCGCCAGCGGTGATGGAGCGCTTTCCCATGATCGCGCAGGCGCTGGTGCAGGGAGCGTCCCCGCAGCTGCGCAACATGGCGACCATGGGCGGCAACATACTCCAGCGGGTGCGCTGCAGCTACTTCCGCGACGCGATCTCGCCGTGCAACAAGCGCGAGCCGGGAAGCGGCTGTTCGGCGCTCGACGGCGTCAACCGCGGCCACGCCATACTCGGCACGAGCGAGCGTTGCATCGCCACACATCCATCGGACCTGGCCGTGGCGCTGGTGGCGCTCGATGCCGTGGTGCGCACGGAGGGGGCTGCCGGCGAGCGGCACATCCCGATCGACGACTTCTTCCTCCTCCCCGGCGATACGCCGCATATCGAGCACCCGCTCGAGCATGGTGAGCTCGTTGTTGCGATCGAGATCCCAGCGCTCCCCTTTGCCAGGCGCTCGCTCTACCTCAAGGTGCGCGACCGCGAGTCGTACGAGTTCGCGCTCGTCTCCGTCGCCGTCGCGCTGGACGTGGTGGACGACGTCGTCGTGGATGCACGCATGGCGCTGGGGGGCGTCGGCACGAAGCCCTGGCGCGCTCGCCGGGCGGAGCAGGTCCTGGTGGGCGCTTCGGCCACCGATGAGACCTTCGCCAGAGCGGCGCGGGAGGAGCTCCTCCCCGCTAAACCGAGAGCGATGAACGTGTTCAAGGTGGAGCTCGCCCAGCGGGCGATCCGCAGGGTGCTCGGCATGGCGACGAAGCTCGGAGGTGCGCAATGACCGCCGCAATCGGACAGCCGCTCGAGCGCGTGGACGGTCGCGCCAAGGTCACCGGCGGCGCGCGGTATTCGGCGGAGATCGCACTGCCGCACATGACTTACGCCATCCTCGTGGGCGCGACGATACCGAGCGGGCGCATCACTTCCATCGATACCAGCGACGCCAAGCACGTCCCCGGTGTGCTCGCCGTCCTCACCCACGAGAACGGCGAGAAGATCGCGATGCAGCCGCCGCTCTTCCCTTCGCTCTTCGGCCATGCGGCACCGGGAGAGACGTTCTTCCCGATGCAAAACGATGTGGTCCACTACGCGGGCCAGCCGATCGCGATCGTGGTGGCAGACACCCTCGAGCGCGCCCAGTACGCAGCCACGCTGCTCCACATCGAGTACGAGCCGACGCCCTCCACGACTACAATAGATGAGGGACGCGACAGCGCCTACGAGCCCGAGCGCATCTTCGCGGGACTGGTGCCGGGGCGGACGGTGCGCGGCGATGTCGAAGCGGGGCTGCAGAACGCGGAAGTGCGGGTCGACTCGACCTACCGCTTCGCGGCAAACCACCACAACCCGATCGAGGCTTCCGCTACCACTGCAGTGTGGGACGGCGACGAAGTCACCCTCTACGATTCCAACCAGGGGATCACCGCGACTCGCCTGACGGTCGCCGCACTGCTCGGCCTCTCTCCGAGTAGAGTCCGCGTCGTCACCCGATTCGTGGGCGGCGCCTTCGGCTGCAAGGCGATGGTGTGGCCGCACTCGACGCTCGCCGCTATGGCCGCGCGGCGTGTGGGTCGCCCGGTCAAGCTGTCGCTCACTCGCACGCAGATGTTCAGCTCGTGCGGCCATCGCGAGGAGCAGGAACAGCGAATCGAGCTGGGCGCCACGCGTGATGGCCACGTAACCACGCTCCGCCATCATAAGCTCTCGGCCACATCGCCCTTCGACGAGTGGGCGGAGCCGTCGCTCGACATCGCGTCGCGGGCGTATGCGTACCCCAACTACGAAGGCGTCTACCGGCTCATCCGGACGAACATCATGACCCCTACCTTCACGCGCGCTCCGGGTGAGGCGACGGGGATGTTCGCGCTCGAGTGCGCGATGGACGCGCTGTCGCACGAGCTGAAGATGGATCCCATCGAGCTTCGGCTGCTCAACCACGCCGACGTCGACCCATCGAGCGGGCAGCCGTGGTCGAGCAAGGGACTGAAGGAGTGCTACCACCGCGGCGCCGAGCGAATCGGCTGGAAGCGGCGGAGCGCGAAGCCGCGCTCGCAGCGCGAGGGGAACTGGCTCATCGGCTACGGGATGGCCACCGCCGGCTACCCGGTACCGGCATTCCCGGGACTGCAGCCGCAGCGCGCGCGGGCGCGACTGTACGCCGATGGGAGCGTGGAGATCCAGTGCGGTACGCAGGAGTTCGGGACCGGCGCGACCACGGCGATGACCCAGGTGGCCGCCGACGCGCTCGGCGTCTCCGTCGAAAGCATCCGCTTCGAGTACGGCGACACCGACCTCCCCAACACATCGTCCACCGTCGGCTCGGCGGGCGCCGGGTTGCTCAGCTCTGCGGTCCACATCGCGGCCACCACGCTGCGCGATCAGTTGATCGAGCGCGCCATCGCCGACGCGAAGTCCGCGCTGCACGGCGTCGATGGAGCGTCGGTGGTGGTGAGCGACGGGCGGATGTCGCTCCGCGATCAGCCCGACACAGGCGAGACGTACGCCGAGCTTCTCAGGCGCAACTTCCTCGAGGAGCTCGATGCATCGGGGAGCTGGACTCCCGTGGGAATGGACAGCGGCTATTCGCAGGTCACCTTCGGCGCGCAGTTCGCCGAGGTCGCAGTGGATGCCGAACTGGGGCTCGTGCGCGTGCGACGCATGGTCGGCGCGTTCGCTCCAGGACGCGTGCTCAATCCGAGGACCGCGCGCAGCCAGCTCATGGGCGGGATGATCTGGGGGCTCGGACAGGCGCTGTTAGAGGGAACGTGGATGGACAGCCGCTACGGCCGGTGGACGAACACGAGCCTGGGTGACTACCTCGTCCCCGTGAACGCGGACGCGCCGGACGTCGACGTCGAGCTCGTCGAGGTGCGCGACGACATCGTGAATCCGCTCGGCGTAAAGGGAGTGGGTGAAGTCGGCCAGGTCGGCGCCGCCGCGGCGATCGCCAATGCAGTATTCAATGCCACCGGTTACAGGGCGCACGAATTGCCGATCGCGGTGGAGCACCTTCTGGAGATGCACTGATGCCTTCTACGCTCGCCGCCTCGCGCACGCCCGCTCCACGCACCGAGCAACTGCACCCCACGCTGACACCGGAACAGATCGCTCGCGTCGCGGCGCAGGGCGGCACTCGTACCGTGAACGCGGGCGAGATCCTCACCGAGCCGGGCACGAGCGACGCCAGATTCTTCGTCGTCACGGAGGGGAGCCTCGACGCGATTCTCCCATCGATTCGAGGCGATCGGCTCATAGCGACCTTCCATCCGGGGATGTTCACGGGCGAGGCGAATCTCCTGTCGGGCCGACGCGGGTTCGCGCGCATCGAGGCGCGCGACTCGGCAGAGGTAATCGAGGTCGAGCGCGACCGGCTCCTCGAGCTCGTGCAGACCGACGGCGAGCTGAGTGAGATCCTCCTCCGCTCCTTCGTACTGCGTCGCCTCGAGCTCATCGCCAGCGGCTTCGGCGACGCGGTGGTCATCGGCTCGAGTCACTGCTCGGGTACGCTCCGCATCCGCGAGTTCCTCACGCGCAACGGCCACCCGTACTGCTCGGTGGACCTCGATCGCGACTCGAGCGTGCAGGATCTCCTCG
>JBIQMO010000033.1:0-25971 GCA_044463245.1 Gemmatimonas aurantiaca | reverse complement strand
AGGTCTTTAATTTCGAGCGGGCCCAACCGCGGCAAAGCCGCGGTTGGGCCCGCTCGAAATTAAAGACCTGACCCCATCAGCGCGACTACCTCGTCCAGCCCGCGTCGCTCGGCGATCGTCGACGCCGACTCGCCCTTCGCGTTCAGCCGACCCGCGTCGGCACCGTGTTCCAGGAGGAGCCTCGCGATGGCGAGCGCGCTCGCGGCATCCGCCGGAAGCCACATCAGCGGCGTGTCGCCATCCTTCCCCACCACGCGCGCGAGCTCCGGCTCCTCCGCCAGCACCTCACGCAGCCGCTCCACGCGACCGGTGTGCGTGAGAAACCAGACGTCCCGGCTGTGGGCGCCGAGCAGCTCGACCATGCGTGCGTGCTGGAAGTACGCCGCCCAGCCGAGCGGCGGCGAGTCGTACACTCGGTCGCGGACGTCGACGTTGGCGCCGCGCTCCAGGAGCAGCGCCGCGGAACGGAGCGCGTTCGCGCTCGCCGCGACGTGCAGCGCGCTCGTCCCGCTCGCCGGATCGGTGATCGCGGGCGAGACTCCGCGATCGAGGAGCAGCTGCACTACCTCCACACGGTCGCGCTTCAGCGCTTCGTGCATGGCTCGCGGATCGGCGATGCACTCGGGATGCCGCTCCAGCAGCGCCACGATCTGCTCCCGATCGCCGCGAGCGCACGCGTCGGCGAACTGCTCGTACCCCTCGACCTTCGACAGGAGCGTGCTCGCTCCGTGGCGCGCGAGGAGCGCCGCCATCTCATCGTGGCCGCACGCCACGGCTTCCTGGTAGAGGGTGCGCGTGCGGTCCTTCCAGAGCCGGCCCGCTGGCGCGTTGGGATCGGCTCCGTGCATAAGCATCCACTCGGCCATGCCGAGCAGGTTGCGGTCGACAGCGGCGTCGAGCATGAAGCGCGCGCCGTGGTGCACGCGATCCTCGTGGCCGAGCGATGGCGCGCCGCGCATGTCGAACATCGGCCAGAGCGGATCGGCCCAGTCGGCCCGGTGCCCACGGCGCAGCGAGTGCTCGTGCATCAGCTCCAGAAGCCACACCAGATCGTCATCCAGGAGATGCCGCGAAGTATTGCCGGCGAAGACGTTGTAGAGAACCTGGTTGTCGTGCGGGTCGGCGCCGCGCTCGAGAAGGAGTGCCGCCAGCTCCCGTGCGCGCGGGTGTACCGCCGCCAGCTCCTCGCCGCGACCCATGACGCAGGTGAACGCGGTGTAGTGAATGTCGGCGTTGCCGCCGAGGTAGAATGCGTTGGGGTCGGCGCCGCGGTCGAGCAGCAGTCGCGCGATCGCTGCCGCATTCTCGCTCGACGCCAACCGTGGAAGACGCGCCGAGCAGAGGTACAGGAGCGGCGGCCAGGAACGCGGCCCGCCGATCGCGTTAACGGCTTCGGGGCGCTCGTCGAGGGTCCGGCGTACTTCATCGAGCTCTCCGCAGGCGACCGCTGTGTAGATGTTGGCGAGCGCCAGCTCGGGGCTGCGCTCCAGAAGGCGTCCGGCATCCAGCATCCACGTAGCACGCTGCGAGCCGCCCACGCGCCAGTCCAGACACGCCTTCCGGAGGAAGTCCGCCACCAGCTCGTCGAAGTTTCCGGAAGCGCTCGTACGTGGAGCGACGACGGCGGCATTCCTGTCCAGGACGTCGGAGAGCTCCGGGTGCCCACCCGCCGCTGCCAACTCGGCGAGCGTACGCCCCGAGGAGTCGCGTGTGGTGAGATCGACGCCGTGCTGGGCGAGGATGTGCACTGCAGCCGGCTTCCCGCGCGCCAACGCGAATGCGACCGGCGTCCAGGCGGGGTCGATCCAGGGATGCGACTTCGGGTCGCCGTTGACGTACTCGGCGAAGCGGCGCTCGAGCGCGAGAGGATCGCGCGCGAGAATTTCGGGGATGCGCTCGTGCCTGTCGAAAGAGATCGCCTCGAAGATGTCGATCGCGCCCTCCAGGATGATGTCCTGGACTTCGGTATGACCAGCGTGGCAAGCCCAGTCGGCTGGCGTCCCCCAGTAGCGGTCGTCGCGATCGGCGGGGTTGGCCCCGCGCGCGAGGAGCGCGCGCACCGCGTCGATGTTTCCGTTGAAGGCCGCGGCGTGTAGCGCGGTGTAGCCGTGCGTACCGTCCACCGCGGTGCGGTGGTCGTCGCGCGCGTGCACAGAGGCGCCGCGATCGATCAGTGCGTGGATCACCTTCGCCGACGCACGCTCGGCTGCACGGATCAGCAGCCTGTCCCAGCGCCCGCCAGGCCGCAGCGAGTGCGGTTCCTCGGAGAGCAGTCGTTCGACGTCGTAAAGTCGCTCGAGCGCCACGGCAGCGGGGAGCCGGACGCGCGCGCCGTGTTCGATGAGCAGCTCGGCCATCGCACGCTCGCCGCTCAGCGCAGCCTGGTCGAGCGGGGTGAGACCGGCGGCATCTTCCAGCTCCACGTTCGCGCCGAGCTCCAGTAGAGTGGCGAGAGAGCTCGCCTGTCCACGGACGACCGCGAGGTGGAGCGGGCGGCGGCGATGGTTGGTGGCATCCATCGGTCTGTCGAGATCCGCCGGCGCACGCGCGGCGATCTCGCGAATCGCATCGGTGGTACCAGTCGCGACGGCGGAGGAGATGTTGTGCCGCGCGCCGTGGGCGAGCAGATAGTTCACCATCTCGGCGTTCGGTACGCGAGCGAGTACCGTGGCCCAACCGATCACATCGAGCTCGTGATGGTCGCCGCTTCCGACGGGATCGGCGCCATGCTCGATGAGAAGACGGACGATACCCATCGCACCATGCTCCGCCGCGAAGTGCAGCGGCAGCGCGTTGTCGCCTTCGTCACGGATGTTCGGATCAGCGCCGCGCTCGAGGAGGAGATCGACGACCGCCGTGCTGTCGCGATTGACGGCGAAGTGGAGCGCGGTCCGCCTGCCGGTGTGTCCCTCTAGCGGAGCGCGCTCGTTCACGATGTCGGGGTGCGCGTCAAGCAGTGCGGCCACCAGTGCGACGTCGCCCCGCTCCGCGCCTGCCAGGAGCGCCTGGATCGCGGCGGAGCGCTCCGTCGGGAGCGGCCGCGCCGCCGCGCGTCGCTCGAGCTCCGCCTTCAGCGCGCTCCAGCCGGGGAGGCCGTACTCCCGCGCGAGCGCGTGCTGCACATCGCGGATGCCTGGTGTATCGGGTGCATCCGGGTGGGAGCGGCGAAGGCGGGCGAGTGCCTCCGCGTCGTTCTCGCGCAGCGCCCGCAACCAGCGCTTCGCTTCCTTCCGGAGCGTCTCGAGCGAGCTCCGGGGCGTGAGTTCCCTGCTCATGGAAACCTTCCTCCACGTTCGCCCGAAGTCCGCTTAGTACAGGCAGGAAGAAGGTTCGCTGCACCTTGCACCAAACCCGATGGGTGGGATCAGAGCTCCCTTGCCGCGGACAGGAGGCGCCCCAGAGCGCACTGCCACAAGCATCGCGCTTTGGGTGCGCGTGCGTCAATGGGGCGACGGGGTCAGGTCTTTAATTTCGAGTCGTGTGGCAGCTGCCACACGACTCGAAATTAAAGACCTGACCCCGTCCCGGGCTGCCCGGCGGCCGTCGCGGGCGCGCTCCAGAATCCGGGGCTCCCGTGCGCACCCTTCGCGATATCGCCCGCGAAGAAGAGCGAATTGAAGACGACGCGGAACGTTCCGGTCGACTGGCCGCGCCATTGCGGCTGGAAGGCGATGAGCAACACGTGGCCGTTCCCGTGCTTCACGTCGAGCGCAGCCGCGCCACCCTGCATGTACTTCGCCCCGTTTAGCCACCCCGAGCGAAGCGGCGAGCCATCTTGATCGTAGCTGGCCAGCACGGTGCCCTCGAAGCCAGCGAGTGTCGTGAGAACCGGACTCCGGTTCACCACCACGTCCGCACGCTCCGGCATCCCAGCCATCACCGGGTGTACCGGGTCGACCTTCACCTGCATGATCGAGATCCCGGCGAAGTAATCCTTCGCCTCGAGACCCTCCACGACATCCCGCACGGGGAGCTGGAGCGCGCTGATAGCGGGGTCCACCCCCTGGCTCCATACCACTATCGTGCCGCCCGCACGCACGAACTCGTCCACGCCACGTATCGTGGCTGCTGCCTTAGCACTATCCGCGGCGCTGCGGTCGCGCGTGTCCCGCCTGCCTCTGCCCGTGGTGCCATCGACTCGCTGCGATGCGACGACGAGAACATCGAAGCGCGATGCCAGCTTGCCGTCACGGATATCCTCGGGGGTGACGATGGTGTACTCGAAGCCGTAGCTGTCCAGCAGCCACTGGGTCCACCCCTGATCGATTATTCCGGGCGACGCCTTGTAAAGAGCGATCCGGCTGCGTGCCGTGACGGAGCCTTTCCTGGAATTGGTGGCCTCAGCGGCGACCGATAGCTCGCTGGCCCAGCTCGCGAGCTTGCTCGGAGCGACGCCTGTCACCAGGTAGCGGCTGCCTTGCCCCTCCGCGCCAGCGGAGAAGTGCACGCTCCCGCCCGCGGCGAGAGCGCGGTTGATGAGACTGAACGAGTTGTTCTGCGCGGGGTCGAGCTCGAGCACCTTGCCCTTACCGGCTATCCGAACCGGTGGTGCGACGATCCCCGCCGCCGCGGCGTTGGTCGTGAACGGCGCATCCGGAGCGCTCTTCCAGGGGACGGCAGCGCCAGTGACCGGTTTCAGCCCCGCGCGAAAGTCCGGTGAGAGCGGCGCCTTTCCTTCGATCACCTTGACGTTCATCTGGAAGGGTAGCGTCCACCCGGCGGCATCGTACGGCCGGTCGTCGCCCAGGTCGGGGTAGTGCTGCACCTCGAGCAGCGCGCGGGCGAGCTCCGCGTACTCCTGATCCATCGGGATCACCCAGGTCCCCTTCGGATAGCTCACACCATCGTACGTGAGGTCGCGACCCATCTGCATTATCCCGATCCCCATGAAGGCGAATCGGCGAAGGAGCTCTACCGGGGCCATCCGGTCGTACTGATCCTGCGGAACGATGTACGCGTACGGCGCCGAATTACTGTACTTCCTGATCACGTCGCGGCCGGACTGATAGCGATTGTACAGCACACTTTCGCGATTGTCGGCCGCCCAGTGCAGCGTCGCCTTCGAGGCCGTGAGCATGTAGTCCACCGCGTCCCGCAGACGCCACGTGCCCTCCGTCCACGGACTGAGATACATCGGGGTGGGGCGGAGATCGCTGTAGTCGTCGGGTAGATCGTCGAGCGTGGTCGTGCGCGGGGTGGCGCAGTTGCCACCCTGAGTCTCCGTCCACCAGGAGGCTATGTTCTGGTACATCGGCATGTAGTCGATGTAGCCCGCGTACCAGGCATCGAAGCCGTCGCCCATGCTCGTGGCGCCCGGCTGCCCGTTCGCGTCGAGGCTCAACCCGATCTGCGTGCCGATCACGTTCACCTCTCGCGCGGGGATCGGCGGTACGTACATCCCGACCGGATCGGCGAAAGGCGGAGTCCAGATGCGAGTGGGGAATGGCGACGACTGGTGGTGCACGTAGATGATCTCCGGCTCCCACTCCCGCCATGTGCGCTGCACGACTCGCGACTCCACCACGTTCAGCATGTAGCTGTCGCGATTGTTGTCGTGCCCGATGTACTTCTCGTACAACTCCATTGGCGGTGGGTTCTTCCCGGCCTCGCGCGCGTTGCACCAATCGACCACGATATCCTGGCCATCCGGATTGATCGAAGGCCAGAGGAAGAAGATCACCTCGTCGAAGATCTTCTTTACACGCGGGTCGTCGGACTGGGAGAGGAGGTCGTAAGCCAACTGGATGGTGTGCTGCGAGCCGGCTATTTCGGAGGCGTGCAACCCGCCGCTGATGTCGACGAACACTCGCCCCTCGGCGGCAAGGGCGTGCGCCTCGGCGTCCGTGAGACCGGACGGGTGCGCCAGGCGCATGTTGATCTCGCGATAGTGATCCAGCTTCGCGAGGTTCTCGGGCGAGGAGATGATCGCTACAGTCCACGGGCGGCCATAGGCCGTCTTACCGACTTCGATCAGCTCGATCCGATCGCTCGACGCGGCCAGCTTCTGAAAGTAGGCGATCGACTCCTCGTAGTTTATGAGCTTGTGGTCGGCCCCAACCTCGAAGCCGAACACCGACTCCGGCGTGGGAATGTCGCTTCGCTGCGCCAGTGCGGCGGCGGGCATGGCGAGCGGCGCCAGCGCGAAGATGATTGCCATCTCGATCAGCAGCATCGGTTGGTCTGGCAGGGCGTGGCGTGATGGGTTCCTCGGCATCGAGCTCTCGTCGGATTGGAATGACTGGGCGTCGCTTCGAACGGTTGGGTCGTGCACGGCGGTGCGGCTGCGCTGGCGTTACGGCTGGCGCTGCCGCTCGCGTCGCTGTGTGGAGTCGCCGCCTCCCGCGGCTGTCGCGCGCTCTCCGGAGGGCCTCCTCCGCTTTCGGGCCGCGCTGTCGGCCGCGATGAGCTTCTGGCGGTCCAGGTAACTCTCACCGTTGGTGATCCAGTCGGCCGCCGGCTCGCCCTTCAGGTAGTGCGCGAACCACTCCAACTGCCGGCGGTGGTAGTCGCGCTGGCTCTCGGGTCGGGCCACTCCGTGGTTCTCATCGTTGTAGATGAGGAAGACGACCTGCTTGCCGAGCCGGCGGCCGAAGTTGTAGAGCTCCATGCTCTGCCAGTAGTTCACGTTGCCGTCGGCGTCGCCTTCCTCCAGCAGGAGCGGCGTCTGCAGTGAATCTACGGCGAAGACCGTGGAGTTTCTGATGTACGCTTGCGGATCCTCCCACAGGGGCACCTGCATCCGCTCCTGCCCCGTCTCGAAGTGCCCCGTCTCCGCCCGCCCGGTATTGTACGACGTGTAGCCGTACATGCTTATCAGGTCGGTCAGCGGGGCGCCGGCTATCGTCGCGGCGAAGAGGCCGTGGCCGTGGACTGCATAGAAAGCCGATTGGTACCCGCCCCACGAGTGGCCCATGTTCCCCACGCGCTTGGGATCCACCATCCCGGTGGCGAGCACCGTCTTCACCGCCGACGTCACGCAATCCAGGCCGGAGAATCCCGGGTTGCGTGCGCTGAAGCGGATGTCCGGACGCAGCACGAAGTAGCCAGCGTTGCTGAACACCGCGACGTTGTACGTCGACCGATCCGATGGAATGACGAAGCGGTTGAATCCCTGCGAGAGCTTCTCGTAGTAGTAGACCACCATCGGGTACTTCCTGCCCGGCTGGTAGTCCGCGGGGTAGGTCAGCATCATCTGCAGCGTGTCGCCGCGCGAGTTCACGTAGCTCAGCAGCTCCTGCTTCCCCCACGCGTGATTCGCGAGGATCGCGTTGGTGTGCGACGCCTGCACCGCGTCCCGGAAGCCATCCGTGGTGAGGAACAGGTCCGGCGAATCCTCGTAGCTCTGCACCACGTAGGCGAACACGTTGGCGTCATCCGCCCTGATGAGATCCGTCGCGCCTTCGTCCATCCAGAGCATCCGGCGCGCCGGCTGCCCGATGACGAGCCGCGCGAAGCCGCTCTTCCTGCTGTACTCGCCCGTGGCGGAGAGCCAGATCGGAGAGCGGGCATCGATGGTATGCGCGTCGGGGTCCAGCTTCTCCACGCGATACACCGTGGAGTCCTCCCTCCCGCGCGTGAGGCGTGAGGCGCGCGCGCCATCCAGCCCGACTTCCCAGATATCGAAACGGTCCGCGAGTATCACGGACTTCTCACCCGAGGTCCATCCCTGCACACCGTACGGGCGATGCACGTGCACGGGATGGTCGTCCAGCGTGTCCAGAAATGCGACGCCGGTCTTACCGGTGAGGTTCGTACGTCTTGCCGTTTGCCGGTCGTACGACCACCACTGGCCGTCGTGCACGTAGAGGAGATAGCGGCCGGTGGGGCTCACCTCGGGATCGAACGCCGTTTTCTCGATCACCTTCTCCGATTTACCGGTGGCCGGATCCACCGCGTAAACGTCCCGATACGAGCGGCCGGAGATGATCTCGTCGAAGTACGGCTTCTCGTCCACCCTGATCACCAGTCCGCCGCTGTCGGCGAGCTGCACGTCCGCATGGTAGTCGTCCGCGAGCTGCACCACGCTCCCTGCTCCCGGTTTCCACGCGAGAAGCAGTGTCCGCTCGCGGTCCCGCGATCCCTCGCGGTCCTGCTGGTGGTATTCGCGGAGGTCCTTCCAGTGCCAGACCTCCACACGCGCAGGCTTCTCACGCTCCGGAGGCACTTCGTCGCGACGCGAAGATGGCTTGGCATCGCGCTCTCGCATCCCGAAGAAGAGCGTGGTGCCGTCGCTGGACCAGCGTGGCGCCTCGTACGCAGCCACCCGCATCCCCGCCGGGAAGGCAGCGTCGGTCGAGAAGTCGTACGCGGAGCGAGTGGAGCGGGACGACCCCACGTTCCGCCAGGCGAGCACCACGTAGCTCGTATCGCTGAACGCGCTGTCGCTACGGCTGCGGTACACCGCCAGGTCGTGGCTATGATCGCGCCAACCGAGGCCGGCATACTCGCCATCGCCTGCATCCAGCGAGATCACCCGTCCGGTGGACGCGTCGAAGAGCTGCACGGCGTTTCCGGTGGCGCCATCGACATCTATGGTCAGCGCCAGCAACGCTCCGTCGTCACTCCATTGGGCCTCGCGAACGTTGCCGAAGGTCACGTCGGTACCGCGCGAGAGATCGCGTACTACCAGATCGGACACTCCTCTTCTCGCACCTTCGACGGGGTAGAGGAAGAGCGCTACGTGCGAGCCGTCCGCGCTCAGGAGAAACGAGCGGACATCGGAGAGTACGTTCGCGGCTCCCGTGCGGAGGTCCACTATTCCGAGCTGATCATGCGACGAATCCGCGGCACTCCCTCCGCTCTGCCGTCCTCCGGGACCCCTGCGGCGCCTGGCGAGGCGGCGCATGGCGCGTGTCGTATCACTGGTGATGGTGTACAGGAGCCAGCGCCCGTCGCTCGAGAACTCCCCGCCCTGGCCGAGCTGCACCGATCGCTGCCCGTCGGGCGAGGCCACCTCCCCGTAGCGAAGCTCCGTCCCGCCGCTCACCCTCACGAGCTCGTACTCGAACCACTTCCCATCGGGCGAGAGCGCGCTGCTGCCGATCGTTTCCAGCCTGTCCCACTCGGAGGCGGGGAGAACGGGCCGCTCCGCTCCCGCGAGAGCAGCGTCGGACGCGGGTGAGCCCTGCTGCGCTACGAGTGGCATCGCGAACGCCGCGAGTGCTGCCGTGAACCGACTGGCGGTGCGTAACATGACGGGTGCTCCAGAGGCTCGAGTGTGTATTTGGCGTAGGCTCACTGATCACGGCGACTGATGGGGGGCGAGCCCCCCATCATCATGCCGAGCGGTCGGTACATCCGTGGAAGAGTGGGTTCGCGAGCTCATCGTCGCCCACCGGGAAGTTTACGTCGGTGCCGTACGTCCCACCTTTGACGTAATCTCCGACCGGGAAGACCGCTTCCTGCGGTCGCCCGTACTGCCGGATGAGCCGGCGCAGGTCGCTCAGGCGTTGTCCTCGTCCGAAGGTCCAGAACGCCTTCTCCCGGAAGAAGAGTGAAGTGGCATCCGCCTGGTTGTCGGGGTCGTCGAGCGGCGCCATCGCCGCCGGATGGTATTTCCCTATTGCGGGTGGGTTGGCGCGAAGATCGTTGAGGATGCTCATCATCCCCGGGATGTCCGGGGCGTTGAGCTTCGCTTCGGCCTCGATCAACCTCGCGTCGATGCCGGAGACCACCGGGATCGGGTCATCCCGCCCCCAGAGCAGCTGCACGAACTGCAACGTGGTGCCATCTTCCGGCGCTACGGGAGGGTTCACGTCATCACCGCTCGCCACCGGGACTCTTGGATCGTTGGCTGACGCGAAGGGAAGCGCATTGTTCGTCACTTTCGGCGCGCCGTTGATGATGTCGAAACTGTCGCTCACCGTGATCCGGGCGACGGAGTTGTTCAGCGTCCAGATCCCGAGGTCGTCGCCGTTGTCCGCCGGGTCGGTGGTCCACACATACTGGTAGTTGGACGGCACCGCGCTCACCGGTACGAGCGCGGCCGCTTCATCGTACCGGCCCTGGTCCAAGAGGATTCTGGCCTTGGTGATCAACGCTGCCCTGCGCGAGAACACGCTCTCCTCGTCGTCGCCGCTGATCGTCTGCAGCGCGAAATCGAGGTGCGCGGATGCGCTGTCGAAGACCTCCGCATTCGACAGCGGCGGCCCGAGCGTCACCTCGCCGTTCGTGGTGCTCCCCAGCGGGATGCCGTTGCAGTAGTTCTCCGCCAGCGACATCTCCACGAAGCCGAGCGCCATGTACAGCTCTCCGATCTGGGCGGTTCGCTCGGGGAGGTAGGTCTGCATCGCGCCGATCCCGTCGCGGATGAAGCCACGGATCTGGGTGATGGCGTAATAATCGAGCGTCGGGTTGTTGCTCGTGATCGTTCGCTGGTCGATGTCCTGCCGCGTGTTCTGGAAGTCGGCGTTCTTGTACTCGTCGGCCAGCACTCCGCTCTCCTGCCAGAGGCACTCGTTCCCGGGGCAGCCGCTCACGAGCCGCCGGAAGCGCCCCAGCGCACCTACTCGGAGCGCCTCGGCCGCGTCCGGCGATGCCACGGCTCCAGGGTCGATCAGTCCGGGGTTCTGCGGCTCCAGCAACTTGTCCGTGAGACCGCACCCGTACGCCAGAAGAGCGCCGAGGGCGATCGCGCACGACGTGGCCACCCATCGAGCGCGAGATTCGAATATCGTCATTGCACTGGTCCTCGATGGAAGGTCAGAATCTGAGATTGAGACGGAACGTGAAATACGTTGGTGGTGCGGCCGTCTGGAACTCCTGCTGATTCTCGGCCTGCGAGAGGCCGTAGTTGGCCTCGGGATCGATGCCGGTGAAATCCGTCCACGTGTGGATGTTGCGCACGGCCACCACGAAGTTCGACCCTTCCCTCGCGCGCAACGCGTTGGTGATGACCGCCGGGAGCTGATAGACGGCCGACAGCTCGCGGAACTTCCAGAAGTCGTTGCGCAGCAAGTAGCCGCGAGCGGTCTTGTAGCTCGTCCCGTTGACGATGGTGCCGTAGGTCTTGGCGATAGCGCGCGCCTGCATCCAGAGCGGCGCCGTGGGGTCCTGCGTCTCGCGGCACGCCCGTGGCGACGAGTTGCACTGGAAGTTGTTCGCTCCGTCCTGCGTGTACCCGCCGCCCTTGTAGTCGAACATGGCGTTGATCCGGAGCTTGTGGTCGAGGAGCTCGAAGCCAGACTGGATCGACACCAGGTTGCGCGGCGAGTTGGTGCCGATGAAGGAGAAGGCGGTGTCGACGTGCACCTCCGAGACCTGCAGGATGCCGTCGCCGTTGTCGTCGTTGTACGTGTAATCGCGATACCACTGGCCGTTCATCGGGTAGCCGGGCCGCTGCTGGGTGGCGCCTCCGACGCCGATGAGCCGCGACTCACCGCTCACCGGGTCGATCCCGAGGTCGACCACCTCGTTCGTGTTGTGCGATGCGTTGAGGGTGACGTCCCAGCCGAAGGACGGAATGTCGATCAGCCGCGCGTTCACCTGCAGCTCGTGACCGGAGTTCTTGGTCGAGCCGATGTTCTGCAGCAGGGTCAGATCCGACGACGCGGATGAAGGCGCGACCGGGACGCTGATGAGCGCGTCCTTGGTCTTCTTGTGGTAATAGGTGTACTCCAGCCGTACCCGGTTGCCGAAGAGCTGGGTGTCGAAGCCACCCTCGTACTCCGTCGATGTCTCGGGCTTGAGGGCCGCGTTGCCGGGGTTGTCAGCGACGAGCGAGGGGAGGTTCTCGCCTTCGATGGTGCCGTGACGCGCGATGCTGACGCTCGACGCGTTGTAGGTGGTCAGGGCAGCCGTGGCTCCCGGCTGCACGCCGCTGGAGCCGTAGGCGGCGCGCAGACGGAACTGGTCCATCCACGAGAACTTCGGGAAGAACGTCTCGTCCGACGCCAGCCAGGATACGCTCGCTTTCGGATAGAACACGCGCTGGAAGTCGGTGCCGAAGGCGCTGTTCTGATCGGTGCGTACCGCGGCAGTGAGGAACAGCTTGTCGTGCATCGCTACCTGTTCCTGAACGTAGAGCCCCAGCGTCTTCACCGCCGTGGGCTGGAGCTGCGAGTTGACGTTGCGCGTGGATGCCTGATCCACGCGGCTTCCACCCGGTGGCAGCGTATGACCACTGGTCTCCAGCTCATCGTGCTCGTTCACCGTGTAGTCGGCGCCGAGCGTCGTCGCGAGGCTCATCCACTCTTTCGCGTGCCAGGTGGAAGTGCTGATGAGCTTCGCGGAATAATTGCGGATGTTCGACTTGTCGTTCTCCACGTCGCCGGAGGGGAGGTCCTGGAACGGCGGGCACTCTCCCACCCGGCACACGGTGAAGTAATCGATGTTCGAGGCGTCCATCCCGACGGTGGCGTCGTTCTTCATCCACGAGAAGGGCCGCCACGTGGCGTTCGCGCTCGTCGTGAGCCGCTGCAGATTCTGCTCGCTGATCGCCTGCATGACATCGCCCGGTGCCCACTGCAGGTAGTCGTGCAGGGGCGTTCCGTCCACGTCTTCGGTGTCCTTGTCGAGCCCCGGCCCCTTGAAGCCGTAGTTCTGCATGCCGATGTAGAAGAGGCTGAGAATCAGGTCGCTCTCCGGCATGATCCGATTGTAGTCCCTCGAGTAGCCGGTACTCACCGAGAGGTCCAGCTTCGGGCTGATGCTCGCGTTGAGATTGGCGCGAAGGTTCAGGCGGTTCTGTGCGAGCGGGTGGAACCACTCGTCCCTCACATCCACCTGCTCGCTGTTGAAGCGCGCGACCTCGAAGTCCGGCATCTGGATCGGTCCGGTCTCGCGATCCATGTTGCCGCTGACGAAGAAACGAACGGCATCCGTCCCCCCGCTCACGCTCAGGCCGTACGACTGGCGCATGCCGTTGTGGACGAAGGTGTTCTCCGGATCCTTCAGCAGGTTGTAGGAGGTGATGCTGTCGGAGATGCACGTCGTCGGACCCATGGTGGCGAGCTGACAGCGGGTCGGCTCCGTGGAGCTCGGCGCGTGTCCCCAGTTGGCGAACATGGTCTGGTAAGCGGTCCGGTCGTCCACTATCCCGTACTCGCCGTGCACGTCCCAGCGCGTCGCACCGCTGGCGCCTCGTTTGGTCGTGATGACGATCACCCCGTTGGCGGCGTCGGTGCCGTAGAGTGTCGCCGCCGATGGCCCCTTCACGATCTCCATGCTCGCGATCTCCTCGGGGTTCAGCGAGTTGAGGAGCGAGAAGTCGGTGTCGGTTCCCGAATTGGTGCTGTTGGAGGCGTAGCGCACCCCATCCACGTAGTAGATGGGAGCGTTGGAGAGACTTATCGACGACGCCCCTCGGATGCGCACGTTGGGCGTTCCGCCGAGCGTGGAAGTGGGCAGTACTACCACGCCCGGCGCCTTCGCCACGAGGAGATCGGAGAAGTTGGCTATCTGGGTTTCTTCCACACGCTTGCCCACATCCCCGAGCGTGGATATCGCGTTCCCCAGCTCAGACCGGCGCTGCTCGCCGGTCGCGGTGGTGACGATCTCCTGAAGCTGAATCACCGCCTCGGTCATCGCGAAGTCCGCGGTGGTAGTCTGGCCTTCGGTGACGGTGACGTGCTGCTTCATCGACCGGTAGCCGACGCGCAGCGCTTGGATGTCCACCGGGCCGGGCGCCACGTTCTGCAGGACGTAGCGCCCATCTTCCCTCGTCACCGCGGTGATGTTGGTCCCGATCACCAGGACGTTCGCGCCGGCGAGCGGTAGACTGGTGCCCGCGGCGGTGACTTGGCCGGTCACGGTGCCCTGTGCGGCGCTGGGGCGACTACTCAGCGCGAGCAACACGCACGCTGTGCCGCCACTCAGAAAGAGTGTCCATCGACGGAGTCTCATGGCGAGTGTTCCTCCAGGTGGGTGGGGATGCGGTGCACGGACGTCAGCAGGAGCGATGCGGGCCGGCGCGCGGGATGCCAGCGTCCCCGCGTTCGCCACACCCACCAGCTACTTCGATATCGTGCAGGCGCGCCGGTATGCTCTCCGGTTCGCGCCGGATCTCCCCACTCGCTCGGCCGACCAGCCGTATCGGCTGGTCAGGCCAGGGCGCCGATCGCGCGCTCGACCTCGTCCTGCAGCCGTCCGGACGAGACGAGTGAATGCAGCGCATGGAGGTCGTCCTGCATCGGCCGATCTCCGTCGAGGCTCGGAACCACTTCTCGCACGGCGGCGAGCGCCGCACCGGTGCCGGGTGCGGGTCGCAGCGGCTGTCTGAACTCCAGCCCCTGCGCCGCGTTCAGGAGCTCTATCGTCACCACCCAACGTGCGTTCTCCAGAATCTCCCGCGCCTGGCGGGCGCTGGTCGTTCCCATGGAGACGTGATCTTCCTGGTTGGCGCTCGTGGGTATGCTGTCGACGCTGGCCGGGTGAGCCAGAACCTTGTTCTCGCTCACCAGACTCGCGGCCGTGTACTGGGTTATCATGAGCCCGGAGTGCAGCCCCTCCCGCCGGGTGAGGAATGGCGGAAGCCCGGAGAGCGCGGGGTCCTGCAGATGCGCGGTCCGGCGCTCGGAGATGTTGGCCAGCTCGGCTACGGCGATCTTGGCGTAGTCCATGGCGAGCGCCACCGGCTGACCGTGGAAGTTCCCACCGGAGAGAACCTCTTCTTCCGCCGCGAATATCAGCGGGTTGTCGGTGGCGCTGTTCAACTCCCTGCCGACGACCTCGCGCGCGTGGAGAAGTGCGTCACGGCTCGCGCCATGAACCTGCGGGATGCAGCGCAGGGAGTAGGCATCCTGCACCTTGCGGCATGCGGCGCGGCTTTCCCGGATCTGGCTGCCCGCCGCGAGCCGTCTCACGTTCGCTGCCACCAGAGCCGCGCCGGGATGCGGCCGGACCGCCATGATCCGCTGGTCGAAGTTGCTCAGCGAACCGTCGAGCGCCTCGAGCGACATCGCGCCGGCGATGTCGGCGCATGTGGCGAGACGCCTGGAATCCTCCAGCACGAGCGCCGCGATAGCCGTCATCGCCTGCGTGCCGTTGATGAGTGCCAGCCCTTCCTTCGCCTCGAGGGTGAGCGGCCGCAGTCCCTGCCGCTCGAGCGTGGGCGCGGCGGGCTGCACCACTCCGTCGTGCTCCATCATCCCCAGCCCGATGAGCGCGAGCGCCACGTGGGCGAGCGGCGCGAGGTCACCGCTCGAGCCCACCGACCCCTGCGAGGGGACCACGGGATGCACCTCACGATTCAGGCAGTCGATGAGGAGCTCCAGAACCTCTATCCGCACTCCACTCACTCCCACGGCGAGGCTCTGAGCGCGCAGCAGCAGCATGGCGCGTACGACTTCCGTGGGGAAGGGAGCTCCCACGCCTACTGCATGCGACACGATGAGGTTCCGTTGCAGCGCCGTCACGTCTTCCTGGGGCACGCGGACGTGCGCCAGTCTCCCGAATCCCGTATTGATGCCGTAAACGGCCTCATCGCGGTCGAGGAGGGTTCCGACGAGAGCGCGGCTCGCACGGATGCGGTCCCGCGCTTCCGCCGTGAGCTGCACGTGCACGCAATGCCGGGCCACGGCCACCACATCCGCGATCGACAGCGGCTCGCCTATGCTAACGTGTGCGGAAGGCGCCATCGCTCAGCCGTCGATGCTCGGGAGATCCAGGCCGCGCTCGCGCGCGACTTCCCGCGCTTTGTCGTAGCCCGCGTCCGCGTGGCGCACAACGCCGAGTGCCGGGTCGTTCACCAGACAGAGACGGAGGCGCTCCTCGGCCTCATCGCTTCCATCCGCTACCGCCACCAGCCCGGCGTGCTGGCTGTATCCCATTCCCACGCCGCCGCCATGGTGGAAGCTCGCCCACCCGGCGCCGCTCGAGATCGCGGTGGCGTAGTTGAGAAGCGCCCAGTCGCTCACGGCGTCGGAGCCGTCGAGCATTCCTTCCGTTTCGCGGTAGGGGCTCGCGACTGAACCGGCATCGAGGTGATCACGGCCGATGACGATCGGCGCACCGAGTCGCCCATCGCGTACCATCTGGTTGAACAGAAGCCCCGCTCGATCGCGCTCTCTGTAGCCGAGCCAGCAGATGCGTGCCGGGAGACCCTGCCACGCGATCTTCTCGCCGGCCCAACCGAGCCAGCGCTGCAGCTTCGCGTCATCCGGGAAGAGCTCGCGCAGGGCGCGATCGGTGGCGATGATGTCGGCCGGGTCCCCCGAGAGGGCGACCCAGCGAAACGGCCCACGCCCTTCGCAGAAGGAATCGCGGATGAAGGCGGGCACGAAACCAGGATAGGAGAAGGCATCGTCGACCCCTGCGGCCTTCGCCTGCGCGCGCAGGTTGTTGCCGTAGTCGAAAGCGATCGCGCCCCTGCGCTGCAGTTCGAGGATCGCCTCCACGTGCCGCGCCATGGCATCTCGTGCTCTGGCCAGATAATCATCGGGCGCGCTGCGACGCAGCTCGTCGAGATCCTCGTCGGGCCCGGCCGGCGGGAGGTAACCCCACATCGGATCGTGGGCGCTGGTCTGATCGGTGACGAGGTCGGGCGTGAAGCCGCGCCGCACTATGTCGGGAAGCAGCTCCGCGGCATTTCCGAGGAGACCGATGGAGAGCGCTCTCCCCTCACGCTTCGCGGCGAGCGCGCGGGAGAGCGCCGTGTCGAGCGACGTGGTGGACTCGTCGAGATAGCGGGTGGCCAGGCGACGCTCGATGCGCCGCGGGTCGATCTCGATGCAGATGGCCACACCGCCGGCGAGAGTGACGGCGAGGGGCTGCGCGCCGCCCATCCCTCCGAGACCCGCGGTGACGGTGATCGTGCCGGCCAGCGAGCCTCCGAAGTGTCGCTCGGCAGCGGCGGCGAACGTCTCGTAGGTTCCCTGCAGGATTCCCTGGGTGCCGATGTAGATCCACGAGCCGGCCGTCATCTGGCCGTACATCATGAGCCCCAGGCGATCCAGCCGGTCGAACTCCTCCCACGTCGCCCAGCGCGGCACGAGATTGGAGTTGGCGATCAGGACTCGCGGTGCCAACGGATGGGTCTCGACGACTGCCACCGGCTTGCCCGACTGGATGAGCAGCGTCTCGTGGTTTTCCAGCCGGTCGAGCGTGTGGACGATCCGGTGATACGCCTCCCAGTTGCGGGCGGCCTTTCCGCGTCCTCCGTACACGACCAGGTCATCGGGCCGCTCGGCAACCTCCGGGTCGAGGTTGTTCATGAGCATCCGCTTGGCGGCCTCCTGGATCCAGCCTTTCGCCACGCGCGTGGCACCGCGTGGAGCGCGGATCCGAGTTGTCACTCCGGGGGGGACGCGTCCATCGACAGTCACGGGGACGGTTGGTATGAGACGCAGGCGGAATCGCGGTGAGGTTGGCCGCGGGTACGGGGCCGCGGCATCCAGCGGTGCTCACTGGTCGATCGAGTGTCACTTGTGATATATCACGGTACGAATATTGTCGTATGGTGTCAATAGTTTCGCTATATTGAAATGGCGCCTCCACCGGTCACCGCCCGGGCCAGCTAGATTGGAGCATGGCGAAAGCACGGAAATCACGGAGCACCCACGACGTGAGCACGGCCAGGAAAAAGTCGGCCGGCAAGTCGGGACGGCGGCCCACCACGTCCCGAAAGCTCGCGCCGCCCGCCAGCGCGATGGCCTACGCCAAGCTGCGCGAAGAGATCATCGACTGCGTTCGCTCGCCCGGTGAACGACTCACCGAGAGCGAAGTCGCCGCGCAGATGCAGTTAGGTAAGACCCCCGTCCGCGAAGCGCTACGACAGCTGGTCCACGAGGGCCTTGTGCGCGTGCACCCCCGCCGAGGATACCTCGTGGCCCCGGTCACGCTGCGCGATGTGGAGAACCTGTGCGGATTGCGGCTCATCGTGGAGCCGGCCGCCGTGGCACTCGCCGCCGGGAAGCTCGACGACGAACGCGCCGCCATCCTCGAGCGCTGGTGCAGGGTCGGATACGAAGTGACCGACCCTGTATCCGTGCACAAGTTCCATATGGCCAATCGGGCCTTTCATGCGACCATCGCCCAGGCGTGCGGCAACCCCCGGCTCGCCGCCCTGGTCGACCAGTTGCTCGTCGAGAGCCAGCGGCTCATCCAGTTCGGGATGCTCCTCCAGCCACACAGCGACGAAGCGGTCCACAGCCACGAGGCGCTCTTGGAGGCCGTGCGTGCGGGGAACGCCGCCGCTGCTCGCCGCATCGTGGCGCACGAGATCCGCGACACGCAACGAATGGTGATCGACGGGCTCCTGCGGCACTCGACGCTCCGCACCCTCGCCGTGGCGCTACCATAGCATTGTCAGATTCGTCGAGACGGCGGGGTCAGGTCTTCCCCTCCAGCGCGTCCACCTCGGTGCGCACACCGGTCAGCTCCCGCAACGCCTGCTCGAGCTTCACCCGCTCCAGCTCGAGAAATCGCTCGTACGGCAGGATCACGTCGAGCAGCTGCTGACGGTAGCGCCCGAGCTGCTCGTCGAACTTCGCCGCGAGTATCGCCGATAGATCCTCGCCGAGCTTCGCGACCCGCTCCTCCAGCTCCCGTATGAGCCGCCGGCGCCGCGCCGGGACTATCAGCCACCCCGCGATCGCGAAGAGCGTGGCCGTGAGTACGCCGGTGATGTCCACGGCCATCGTGGTGAACACGGTCACGATCACCGCGCCCAGCCCTACCGCCAGCACGTTCACGCCGAACGCCTGCGTAAGCGCGTCGCGCATCGACTGCACTATCCCCCTCGCCTCGCGCTCGGCGTCGAAGGCTCCGAGCCGCTGCTCCACCGGCTGGCGCAGGCGCAGGAAGAGCTCCTCGCGGTTGTACTGGAACTCGGTCTCCGCGTGCTGCGCCAGCGCGCCCGACTCGCGCAGCCGCGCCATGTGAGCATCCAGCTCGGCGAAGATCGCGCTCCAAAGCTTGAGGTTCCGCTTCACCGTCCAGTCCACCATCCGGTGAACCACCTCCTCGATCTCGCGCGGCGCGTCGGCCACCACCTCGTTGCGGAAGCGGTTCTCCACCGCGTCCTTGTTCCGCAGCAGCTTGATGTTCCCGATGCGGATGTTGTTCTCCAGCCAGGTGCGGCCGCGCCGCTCCACCTCGGTGAGTACCGCGTGCAGCTCGATCTGATATCGCTCGGCATCGGTGCGCATCTCGGCGGTGTACGCATCGAGCTGCTGGCGCACGCTCCCGAGTACGCGCGAGTCGTCGCGCATCACGCCGAGCCGGGTGCCGAGTATGGCGAGGTTGTCGTCGAGCACCTTGCGCACCACGCCGAGCGGCGAGAGGAGCTTGAGCCGCACGCGCTCGTCGTCGCGCAGCGTTTCGAGAAGGTAGCGCTCCAGGGCGGGGAACTCGTTGCGCGGGTCGAGCGCGAGCGACACGTCGTCGGCCGGGGACACCGTCGACGTCTCCGCCGCCGGGCCATTGCCGCCGCTCTCGCCACCGCGTCCGTCGCCACCACGCACGCCGACGCCGTGCTTCGCGCCATCGCCATCGCGCGCCGCGAGCCGTGCGTGCAGCGCCTCGCGGGAGCTCACGAACCAGGCCGCCGGCTCGGGCCCGCCGAGCCGCTGCGCCACCTCGCGCGTGATGTACTCGCGCACCCTGTCTATCTGCTCGTCCGAGTTCCGGCGATCCACGCCATTCACCACGAAGATCACCTTCTTCCCCCACTGGCGTATGAGGGTCAGGAAATCGAGCTCGCTCGCCGTCAGCGGCTGGAGCAGACTGGTGACGAAGAGGACGAGGTCGGCTCTCGGGACGAAGTCGCGGGTGACCATCTCCTCCATCCGCTCGAGCGAGTTGGTACCCGGCGTGTCCACGATCTCGAGGTCGCGGAGGACGTCGAGCGGATAGTGGTAGACCAGCGTGTGCTTCCCCGATGGCTGCGGAGGGCCGGCCTCGCCGTGGCGCAGGATGGAGATCTCGCGCGTGGTCGGGAGGTCGCCCATCGCGAAGACCTCGTCGCCCAGGAGCGCGTTGATGAAGGTGCTCTTCCCGGCGTTGTACTCGCCCGCCACGACCAGGAGAAAGAGCTCGTCCATCTCGTTGACGAGTCGGGCGAGTCGCTCGATGTCGTCGCGCGAGCCCTGCGCGCTCGCGAGCTGATCGCGCACGCGGAGTATGAGTGTGCGCTCCGCCGCGACGAGCTCGGCCTGTCGGCGTGTGAGAAGCTGGTCCATCGCTCTCCCGGAAGAGTGAAGCCGCCAGGCCGGCCACTCCGGCCCGGCCGCCGCAGTCACTGATTTACAATGGGGGCGCGTGACTCACAACGGCGGAGTCCACTGCCGAGACTGTTCCGCGGCCATGCCCTTACGCAGTCATCCCAACAATAGTCATCCCCGCGAAAGCGGGGATCCATGTTACTCGACTGAACATGGATCCCCGCTTTCGCGGGGATGACTGCTGGAGGAATCCCCGCTTTCGCGGGGATGACTGCTGGAGGGATCCCCGCTTTCACGGGGATGGCTATTGGAGGGATATCCCTTTCGCGGGGATGAGTAGGGATCCCCCTTGCGCGAGGAGGACCGGCGGCACGTCCGAAACGTGCTTTGGCTTCTCTCTTCTCAGGCGAAGCGCAACCGCCTACACCCCCTTGCCCGCCAGCTCCGCCTGCACCACTGCCGGCCTCGCCCACTGCGGGCGTCCGTTCATCCCGAGCGGCCGGCCGGGATCGTAGCTCACCTTCCCGTTCACGACCACCGCGGTTATCCCCGCCGAGTACTGATCGGGGTTCGCCACTGTCGCGCGACCCTTCACGCTCCGCGGATCGAAGACCGTGAGATCGGCGATGTAGCCGTCGAGGATCTCGCCGCGCGAGTCGAGTTGCGCGAGAGCGGCCGGCCGCGAGGTCATCGCCGCGAGTACCCGCGTGAGCGGGATGCCCACGTCCTGCGCATGACGCAACGCCGTCGAGAAGCACGCGGCACCACGCGGATGCGAGTTGGCGTGCGCCTCGCGCTCGATCCCGCCGTCCGATCCGACCAGGCAGAAGTCCTCGCGGATTGCGAGATCGAAGGTGCGTGACAGCGGCTGCGTCCCCGGTGGAACGGCCACCAGGATCCCCGGCGTCTTCCGGTAGCGCGCGAAGCTCCGTGCCGTGAGCCGCTCGCCGGTACCCACCACGGTGAGATCGCCGTAGTCGAGCCCGAAGTGCTCCTGCCACCCCGGTCCGAAGCGCGCCGACGACACGTACGTGGCCCAGTAGCTGTACGGGTACACGCAGCAGGTGACCTCCATCCCCCGCGCACGCGCATCGCGGATGATCCCGAGCGCATCCTCCATGTGGAAGGTCCCGCCCGTTGAGTTGAGGTGCGCGATGTGCAGCCGCACCCCCGTCCGCTCCACCACGCGCACCGCTTCGCGCACACCGTCCAGTTCCCGCGCGCTCGACGAGTAGCGCAGGTGCAGGACGAGCGGCCGCTCGTACCGCTTCGCGAGCCGCCCGTAGTCCAGCAGCTCGGCGAACGTGGTGTCGGGCTGGTACTCGGGGCTGTGCGACACTCCGAGCGCGCCCGCATCGAGCGACTCCTCTATCTTGCGCAGCCGCGTGGCACTGTCATGATACTTGTTGCGGATGATCATGACCTTTGTGGATGTCCCGAAGTTCACATGGTGCGGGATCGGATCGAAGTGGCGACGGTACGCGCCCACGTCGCCGGCCCCCCCGTGCATCTGCAGCGCGGTGCTCACTCCATCGGTGAGCTTGTATTGCTCGTAAGTGAGGTATGTCTTTGCCGGCTTCGATGAGTTGTCACCGAGTATATCTATGAAGCCGGGCGCCACGATCCGGTCTGTCGCATCCAGCACCCGCTCGGCGGGGAGCGGCGACTCGCTCAGCCGGATGCGACCGTCGTGGCCGACGCCCACGCAGAGCGGACGCAGCGCTCCTCCGGTGAAAACGAGCCCGCCCTGGATGGAGAGCGCGAGCGCCTCGGGTCGTACGCCGGAGATGATCGTTCCCGTCGCGCGTCCGGATGCGCGCGTGCCGACCGCCCGCGCATCGAAGCGAGTCGACGAACGGCCGAGCGCGACTCCCAGCGGGGAGACGCCTATCGCCGCTCCCGCCATCCACCGCAGTGCTTCGCGTCTATCCATCGAACGGCCGCCTTCGCGCGCGCTCGGTGAACTACGAGAGCCGGAACCGAATCGTGTCATACGCTCAACCCGCCAGCTTGCGCGCCATGGGGCCCGCTATCGGCGACTCCCACTCGCGCCCCTGGAAGGCGCGCCACATCAGGAAGAGCCAGAGGAAGAGGCCGCCCAGCCCGAAGACTACCGAAAGGAGAAGCGCCACGAGCCAGCCGAGCACGGGCACCATCACGAGCGTCCCGCTCAGTACGGAGAAGAGCACCGAGAGGGCGATCCAGAGGAGGCCGAGCGTTATGGCGTGCGCCGCGTGGTAGCGCACGAAGCGGTTCTCCTTTTCGAGCAGAAAGAAGAGAATCCCGGTGATGGGCCCCAGGAGATAGGCGAGCGCCCCGGCCACGTTGGGCGCGAGGCCGGTGCTGCTGGCCGTGGCGGTGGGAGATGTCATGGTGGTGTCCTCTATGGCGTGGGAGGTTCGCGTCGGCGGTCCGCTGCAGCTACACGAGCTGCCGCCGGTGCGACTTGCCGGATCGTCCGTCGCGCGCGAAACTAGGCCGTGGACATCAGCACCCCCTCAGCGGATTATCAGCCGAGCCAAGTCCTTCGTCTGATGACACTTGGCGGACTGGCCGCGACGGGCGCGGACGGCGCTCCGCTCCCCACCAGCC
Organism: Gemmatimonas aurantiaca; assembly: GCA_044463245.1. GTDB lineage: Bacteria > Gemmatimonadota > Gemmatimonadetes > Gemmatimonadales > Gemmatimonadaceae > JADGGM01. The sequence continues at coordinate 3,280 of JBIQMO010000033.1, read as the reverse complement.
CGCCCAGACGTCGCCTTGCGCTCCTCGCTCTCATCGCCGCGAGCGGCGACCTGGGGATCTCGCGCGACAAGCTCCTCTTCTACTTCTGGCCCGAAGGCGCCGAAGAGAAATCGCGGCACGCGCTCACGCAGACGCTCTATGCACTGCGACGCGACTTCGGCGGGGCCGAGATCATCGCGGGATCGTCGGAGCTGCGCCTCGCGCGCGACATCATCACCAGTGACATCGACGAGCTGAACGAGGCGCTCGAGGCAGGCCGGCTCGAGCGCGCGGCCGAGCTGTACGCCGGCCCGTTTCTGGATGGCGTCTTTCTGTCGGGGCTTCCCGACTTCGAGCGCTGGGTGGAAGACGAGAGAGCCAGGGTCGCCCGCCGCGTCGCCGCGGCGCTCGAATCGCTCGCCGACGAGACCGCGCGTCGCGGCGACCCAGCGGCGGCCGAGCGCTGGAGCCGGCGACTCGCCACGATGGATCCCCTCAACGGACGCTACGCGGTGCTACTCATGGAGTCGCTCGCCGCGCTAGGCGACCGCGCGGGCGCGCTGCGGCACGCGCGAGTGCACCAGGCGCTCGTGGGTGAAGAGCTGGGGGGCGAGCCCGATCCCGCCGTGATCGCCCTCGCGGAGCGGCTGCGCGAGGCACCCGAAGCTCCATCGTCTGCGGTGCAGAGTGCGACGCGGGGAGCAGAGCGGCAGAAGGACGCCTCGGTCGAGCGCCAGTCTTCGGGAGCGGGTGCGTCCGAGGCGGTGGCCGAGCCAGCGGTGGGCGAGGGAGTCGCCGTCGTGGTGCGAGGCGGTGTGAACGAGGAGGGCCGCGCTACAGGAGTACGCGCCTGGTTCGGGCGTCCACGGAGCTGGAGCGCCGTGGCGAGTGGCGTGCTCGTAGCCGCAGCCGTGATCGGCTATGCACTCCTGCGCACTCCGCCCGTGAGCGGCGCGCTCGCGCGGCAGAGCGATCTCGTGCTGATCACCGACGTCGAGAACTCCACCGGCGACACTGTCTTCGACCGTTCGGTTCCGGTCGCGCTCTCCGCCGGTCTGGTGCAGACCAATCGCGTCACTCTCTTCTCGCGCGGGCGCGTGCGCGAGACGCTCGCTCTCATGGGGCGGAAGGGCGCGGACACCGCGCTCGACGAAGCGCTCGGCCGCGAGATCGCGCAGCGCGCCGGAGTGCGGCTCATGGTGGTGCCGGCCATCGCGCGCTTCGACAGCACCTACGTGGTCACCGCACGAGTGGTGGATGCTACGACCGGCGAGGTCGCGGACATCGAGAGCGCCCGCGCGCGCAGCCGTTCGGATGTCCTGCGGGCGCTGGACGAGCTCTCGCGCTCGTTGAGACGCCGCTTCGGCGAGACGCTGCTCTCCCTGCACCGCCGCACGACCCCGCTGCCGCTCGCCACGACGAGCTCGCTGGAGGCGCTCAAGCTCTACGCCGATGGACTGCGCGCCTTCAACACGGGGGAGTACGCGTCCGCCATCACGCTCTACAGGGCGGCTCTCGCGCGCGACTCGAACTTCGCCATGGCACACGCGGCACTCGGCTCGGCGCTCTACTGGACCAACGATCGGCCGGCCGGCGAAGAGCAGTTCAGGCTCGCGCTCTCACTCATGGATCGCCTGAGCGATCGCGAGAAGTTCCTGGTTCGTGCGCAGGTAGCCGGGTGGCGCGGCGACCGCGACGAACAGATCACCATCCTCTCGGCCTATCTGCTTCGCTATCCGAACGACAATGGCGCGCGCTCCCAGCTCGCCTACGCCTATCTACGAGCGCGACGCTATACGGAGGCACGCGACCTCTACAGGACTCTCCTCGCCACCGACAGCACCGACGCGAACGGCATGATCAACCTCGCCACCGCGTACTCCGGACTGGACGAGCCGGAGCAGGCCGTGGAGATCTACCATCGCGCCTTCGCGCTCGACCCGTCGTTCGAGACGGGGAGCACGATCAACATAGAGTACGGAAGAGCACTGATCGAAGCCGGTCGCCTGGAGGAAGCGCGCGCCACCTTCGAGAAGATGCTCACCCTCCAGCCGGGCGAGCAGGCGCGCGGACACCGCGCGCTCTCGTATCTCGCCACATTCCACGGCCGCTATACCACCGCCGCGCAGCAGCTGTCCGAGGCGATTCTCATCGACCGCGTGATGGGCTACAAGCTGAGCGAAGCGCGCGACCGGTTGCGCCGCTCGCAGGTGGTGGCGACGCTCGGTGACAGTGCGGGCGCGCGCGCGGAGCTCGATGAAGTCTGGAAGATCTTTCACTCGGCCTACCTCGAGCCCACCATGCTGGAGTGGATCGGGAAGGCGGAGGCGCGCGTGGGGAATCTTACCCGTGCCAGGGAGCTCCTCGACTCGCTGCGTGCGCGCTCCAATGCCGGGAGCACGTCCGACCGGGCGGCGGAGAATCTCCTCGCGGGCGAGATCGCGACCGCGGAGGGTCGCTTCGCCGACGCGCAGCCGCGCATCGCGCTCGCGCTCAAGCTGGATTCCACGCGCTACACGCTCGAGTCGGCCGCACACCTCGCGGACCGGAGCGGCAACCTCGTGGAGGCGGTGCAGTTCTACACGGCGCTGGCGAGCGGGATCGAGTTCGGCTGGGAGGGACAGCCCGCCTGGGAGCTAGCGCCCTACCACCTCGGCCTGGCCGAGGAGCGCCTCGGCGATTCCGACGCCGCGCAGCGGGCGTTTCGCCAGATGACCGAGCGTTGGCCCGACGGCGATCCCGGAATCCCGGTGCTCGCCGACGCGCGGCGGCGAGCGGGAATCACCGAGGCTGGGAGGTAAACGACGGGGTCAGGTCTTTGATTTCGAGCGGGCCGGGAAACTGCCCGGCCCGCTCGAAATCAAAGACCTGACCCCGTCGTTTACCTCGGCTCATGGCGTGAGGTCCGACGAGTACTCGCCGATGAACTCGAGCATCCGCGACACTTCCGGCACGTCCTTCCCGTCGAAGCGTATCGTGTGCGCGTCGGTCCGCTGGATGATCGGCAGCAGCGCCATCACCTCGGCGGGGCGGTAGTTCTTGAAGGTGAGGTCGAGGCGCACGGGCTTCTTCAGTATCCACGGCTTGATCTGCGTGCGACGCTGGACGCCCGCCTTCGCCTGAGCGCGGATGATCTTCTCCGCCGCCTGTGGGGTGAGCGTGGCCGCAGAGTGGAAGCCGATGGCCTGCTTGACTACTGCACCGGCGATGTTGCGATCGATGAGCTGCTGCGCCTCGCTCACCGCCACGTTGTCACCCGAGATCATCACCACCGGCACACCGTAATGGCCGGCGATCGCCG
>JBIQMO010000032.1:0-26062 GCA_044463245.1 Gemmatimonas aurantiaca | reverse complement strand
CTGAGCCATAGCATAGCTATGGCTCAGCTTGCTCGAAATTAAAGACCTGACCCCGCCGTTCATGACCCCGCCGCTCGCTGTCACAGCGCACATCCACTCCCGTCTATTAGTACAGGACATGAACCGGCGGCGGCGATGCGCCGCCAGGAGGGATGGATGCGCATACTCGTATTCGGGGCCACGGGCGTGGTCGGTAGAAGGGCGGTTCCGCTCATGGCTGCGGCTGGACACGATGTCACGGCCGTCGGCCGCAATCCCGTGCGGCGAGCTGCGCTCGAGCGCGCCGGCGCGAAGGCGACCGACGTCGACCTCTTCGATGGCACCGCCGTGGAACGAGCGGTGAGGGGACAGGATGTGGTGGTGAACCTCACCACGCACATGCCCGCGTCCACTTTCAGGATGATGCTCCCCGGCGCTTTCCGCGAGAACGACCGGATCCGGAAAGAAGGTTCGGCGATAGTTGCGCGGGCCGCGGCGGATGCGGGCGTACCGCGATTGATCCAGGAGTCGTTCGCGCCGGTGTACGCGGACGGCGGCGACCGGTGGCTCGATGAGAGCACGCCGCAGCGTCCCGTGCGCTACAACCGCACCGTGCTCGACGCCGAGCGCTCGGCGCGCGACTTCGGGTCGAAGGGAGGAGAGTGGGTGGTGCTTCGCTTCGCCTGGTTCTACGGACCGGATTCCTTCCTCCCTGATATGGTGAAGATCGCGCGTAAGGGGTGGGCGCCGATCCCCGGCGCTGCCGACGCCTACTGGTCTTCGATTTCGCACGACGATGCGGCGAGCGCCGTGCTCGCGTCGCTCGTCGCTCCATCGGGCGCGTACAACGTGAGTGACGACGAACCGCTGACTCGACGGGAAGTATTGGACGCGATGGCTGACGCGTTCGGCCTCGCGCGAGTGAGGCTCGTGCCGTCGTGGGCCACGCCGCTCATGGGATCGCTCGGTGAGCTGATGGCGCGGTCGGAGCGGATGTCCAACCGGAAGCTGCGCGGCTCCGGCTGGGCGCCGCGCTATCCGAGCGCTCGGGAGGGGTTCCGGGCGACGGCGGCCGAGCTACGCACTGCGGATATGGAGAAGCTCGCGGGGCGAACGCGACCCACGAGGGCCGCCTGATCCCTCGCGCGACGCGTCCGTTCGTGGTCCCGGTAGCTGTCAGCCCCCGGCCAACGCCCGAACGACGCGCTCGAGGCGGCCGCGAACTTCGCCGGCCAGCGGAGCGATCTCCTGGTTGCCGCTCAGCGACAACGCCTCCACGGGATCGAGCACGGCGACGGTGCTGGTCCCCGGCTCGTCGTCCGCGTACACGATGACGTTGCAGGGGAGGAGAAGGCCGATGTCGCGCTCTGCATTCAGCGCCTCGTGGGCGAGCGGAGGGTTGCAGGCACCGAGGATCACGTAGGGGCGGAAGTCCACTCCGAGCTTCTTCTGCAGCGTGGCGCGGACGTCGATCTCGGTGAGCACCCCGAAGCCTTCCTTCGCCAGCTCTTCGCGTGCCCGATCCACGGCGCGCTCGTAGGGGAGAGGAATGGTGGTGCTGATTCCATATGGGGTGGTCCGATCGATCATGCTACCTCCTCGCGATGTGAATCGGCCCGTCGAGCGCCGGGCCAGCATTCGAGGGAGAGCCGGTTGCCCGCGTGCCAGCAACGACTATATTGCAATATAGTCATATATAAGGATGGAATGGATACCACATGGCAAAGACCAGACTGACCCCAGGGACGCTGGAGCTCGTGGCCGACCGCTTCAAGGTGCTCGCGGAACCCGCGCGACTCGGGCTCCTCAACCATCTCCGCAGCGGCGAGATGACCGTGAGCGAGCTCGTCGAAGAGAGCGGGCTCGCGCAGGCCAACGTCTCCAAGCATCTCAGACTCCTGCACTCCGCAGGGTTCGTCAGGCGGCGCAAGGACGGCCTCTTCGTCTACTACGCGCTCGCGGACCGCGGCGTCTTCCAGCTCTGCGACATCATGTGCGCTCGGCTCGAGGCCGAGACCAGGACGAGAAGGCGCATCCTCGCGTCCTGACCGGCGCGCAGCTCTCCGAGCGGCCCTCATACTCCTGAGCGCTCCCGTCCGCGGCACCCGGCGATCCCGAACCTCCCCAGCATCCGCTCCAGCGGGCAGAAGTTGGTGAAGGTCGACTGCAGCAGGTTGACGCCGACGAACGCCGTGAACAGGAACCACGCGGGGTGCGCCCACCACCCCAGCGCGAGCGAGAGAAGAATGAACGAACCGGCGAAGCGGCGAATCACGTAGTCGTTGCACATGGTCGTTTCCTCAATGAGTGGAGTCGAGCGTCGCCGGCGGCCGCCCGGCGGCGTACAGCGCCGGCGCGAGCCGCTGCGCTCCACGATCGGCGGCTTCGTGGGCAGGTGGCGACGTAGTAGATGACACGGTCCGGCGCCGAAGCTCCCAGTAGAGGAGCGGCACCACCATCATGGTGAGCCCGGTGGCCACGACCGCGCCGCTGATCAGCGCCACCGCGAGCCCCTGGAAGATCGGATCGAGCACCATCACGAGGCCTCCCGTCACCACCGCGGCAGCGGTGAGCGCGATCGGCCGGAAGCGCACCGCACCCGCCTCCAACACCGCCTCGCGCAGCGTGCGCCCGCGATCCTCGGCGAGCTGGATGAAGTCCACGAGCAGGATGGAATTGCGCACGATGATCCCCGCGAGCGCGATCATCCCGATCATCGATGTGGCCGTGAAGAACGCGCCCGTCACCGCGTGACCCGGAAGTATTCCGATCAGCGTGAGCGGGATGGGCGCCATGATCACCAGCGGGATCGTGAACGATTGGAACCAACCCACCACCAGCACGTAGATGAGCACGAGCACGATCGCGAAGGCGATCCCCAGATCGCGGAAGACCTCGATCGTCACCTGCCACTCGCCGTCCCACTTGATCGCCGTCTCGGCGAGATCGTCGGGCTGCACCGCGTTGTAGCGCTCGATCCGCGCGCCGTTCACCCGCACGTCGTCGAGCTTCCGATTCATCTCGAGGATCGCGTACAGCGGCGATTCTATCTCGCCGGCGACATCGCCTGTCACGTAGATCGCTGGCCGGAGGTCCTTGCGCACGCGCTCCATCTCCCGAGTCCCGCTCCGAACATCGACGAAGCGCGCCAGCGGCTGCGGACCGGAAGCCGTGGCGATGGGGAGCGCGAGCAGCGCCTCCACCGACGAGCGCTCCGCGATCGGAAGCCGCGGTACGATCTCGATGCCCTCGCGCGCGGTAGGCGAGCTGGCGAGGCCCGCCTCTGTGCCGGAAAGCGCGAGGTAGAGCGTGCGGGTGATCTGCTCCACGCTCGCCCCGGCTTCGGCGGCGCGCACCCGGTCCACCCGGAAGACGCGCTTCTGCTGCGGTGCGGTGACGGTCCAGTCCACGTCCACCACGCCGGGCGTGCTCTCGAAGACTTCCTTCACCCGCCGTGCCGCCTCGAGACGCGTGCTGTCGTCCGCGGCGTAGACCTCGGCGACGAGCGTGGAGAGTACCGGTGGACCGGGTGGGATCTCGGCCACCTTCGCCGACGCGCCGTAGCGGCGCGCGATCGAATCGACGCCCGGTCGTACGGCCACCGCTATCGCATGACTCTGGCGCGAGCGCTCTGACTTCGGCAGGAGGTTCACCTGCACGTCGGCCACGTTCGGACCGGCGCGCATGAAGTAGTGCCGTACGAGCCCGTTGAAGTTGAAGGGAGCGGCGGTGCCCGCGTAGACCTCGGTGCTCCGCACCTCCGGTACATCGGCGAGGTAGACGGCGATCTCTCTTCCCAGCGCGTTGGTCGTCTCGAGCGTCGTTCCCTCCGGCATGTCGAGCACCACCTGGAACTCGCTCTTGTTGTCGAAGGGGAGCATCTTGACCTTCACACCCTGCATGACGAGGAGCCCCATCGACAGAACGAGCAGCGCGGCGACGCCGCCGTAGAAGCTGAAGCGCTTGCGACGACTGTCCATGAGCGGTGTCATCACCTTCGTATACAGCCGCGCGAAGCGCGATCGATCTTCTTTCGCCGGGTCGGTGGGGTCGAGCTCGCTCGAGGCCGACCTTCCATCGCTTGCTGCGACGCCGGTAGACGCCGTATCGGAGACCTGCGCTCGCGATGCGGGGCCGGTGTGCCCCTTCAGCAGCCGGTAGGCGAGATAGGGCGTGATGATGAAGGCCACGGCGAGCGATGCGAGCATCGCGACCGTTGCGCCCACCGGTATCGGACGCATGTAGGGACCCATCAGCCCGGAGACGAACGCCATCGGGAGGATGGCGGCTATCACGGTGAAGGTGGCCAGGATCGTGGGGTTGCCCACTTCGTCCACCGCTTCCACCGCGGCCACCTCCGGCTCGCGGTCGCGCATCTTCAGGTGCCGGTAGATGTTCTCCACGACGACGATGGCGTCATCCACGAGCATCCCGATCGAGAAGATGAGTGCGAAGAGCGTGATCCTGTTGAGCGTGTAGCCCAGCGCGTAGTAGGCGAAGAGTGTGAGCGCGAGAGTGACCGGGACCGCCACGAGAACCACTGCCGCTTCGCGCCAGCCGAGGAAGAGCCAGATCAGCACCGTCACGGAGACAGTGGCGATGAGCAGGTGGAGGATCAGCTCGTTCGCCTTCTCTCCGGCCGTCTCCCCGTAGTCGCGGGTGACCGTGAGCTGGACGTCGCCGGGGATCAGCCGGCCCTTCGCGGCATCCACGCGCTCCATGACGGCGTGGGTGAGCACCGTCGCGTTGGCACCCTTGCGCTTGGCGACGGCTATGGTGACGGCCGGCTCCGGCGTTGTCGAGCGCTCCGCGTGCGACACATACGTCGTGGCCTCCGCAATGCCATCCTCCACCCGAGCCACGTTGCGCAGGTACACCGGCGCGCCTTCGTGCACGCCCACGACCACGCTTCCCACATCCCCGGCCGTCTCGAGTGGTGCGCCGACATCTATCGAGTAGACCTCGCCTCCGCTCGCCAGTGACCCGGCCTGCAATCGAGCATTGGCGCTCTGCAGCGCCATGACGACTCTTCCCGGAGTGATGCCGCTGGCGGCGAGCCGCGCCGCATCGAGCGTGACGCGCATCTGCCGCGGCTCGCCGCCGACGACGAACGTCTCCGCGACATCCGGCACGGTGCGGATCTCATCCTCGAGGTGCACGGCGAGTTGCCGAAGGAGATTGGCGTCGTAGCTCTTCGAGTGGAGCGTGAGTGTGAGCACCGGCACGTCGTCCACCGAGTGCGGCTTCACTATCGGCGGGAGCGCGCCCGGAGGCGACTCGTCCAACGCCGATGCGAGCTTCGCTCGCACGCGCGTCACGCTTCGCTCCTGGTCCTCACCAACCTCGAAACGCACCGTGACCATCGAGTAGCCGTCGCCCGACATCGTGTACACGTGGTCCACGCCCGGCAGCTCCAGCATACGCTGCTCGATCGGCCTTCCCAGCAGATTCTCCGCTTCGCTCGGCGAGGCGCCGGGAAGTGTGGCGATGACATCTATCATCGGGACCGAGATCTGCGGCTCCTCCTCGCGCGGTGTGGCGAGGATGCCGAGCAGCCCGACAGCGAGCGACGCCACGGCTACCAGCGGCGTCAGTCGCGATCGAAGGAATGAGTGTGCGATGCGACCGGAGATTCCCATGACCTACTCCATCCCTCCCGCCGACGCGGGGTTCGCGTCCGGGATCACTATCTGGTCGCCGGCACGGAGCCCGGCGGTCACTTCCACGAGGTCGGCCGCCGTGTCGCCCAGGCGTACCCATCTCAGCTCGTCGCCTTCGTCGGTGCGCAGCGTTACCCCGGTGAGATCCCCCTGGCGAGCGATGGCGCGCGTGGGAACCACGAGCGCTGGGTGGCTGCCGAGCACGATCGACAGGGTGGCCACGCTGCCCGCGAGGAGCTCGCCGTCGCCATTCGAGACCAGCGCGTTCACGTCGTAGAGATTCCCGTTGGCGCTCGGCACCACACCCTCGACCGTGGCGGTCGCGGGGCGTCCTTCGATCTCGGCATCGATCGAATCTCCGCGATGCAGTCGCCGCGCGATGTCCGGCGTGACCGCAGCCGTAATGCGCAGCCGCGCTGCATCCTGCACCGCGACCAGTGGAGCGCCCGGCGCTGCGAACGCTCCGGGATCCACGTAGCGAGCGGTGACGACTCCGGCGAAGGGTGCGCGAATCACGGAGTACGAGCTCACCGCAACCAGCTCTGCCGCAGCGGCTCTCGCAGTGGCGAGCCCCGCTTCCGCGCGGGCGAGTGCCGTCTCTGCGGCATCGAGCTGCGCGCGAGCCGCTGCGCTGTCGGCATAGAGGGCGCGGGTGCGCCTGGCGTGGGTCGCGGCATCATCGCGAACGGCGGTTGCCTCGGCCAGCGACGCGGCCACGTGGGCAGACTTCGCCTGGAGCTCGCGCGCATCGATGCGGACCAGCGGCTGACCGGCCCTCACCGCATCCCCCTCGCGGACGAGCACCTCGGTGACCCGTCCCATGAGCTTCGTGGCGAGGGTGGCCCGGCGTACCGGCTCCGCTACACCCGCCGCCTGGAAAGTCGTAGCCATGCTGGTGTCGCGCAGCGTGTACGGCGTGCCCGCCACGCGCGTCGGCTGCGCGATCGCTGTCTCGCTCTGCTCGCCGCCGCACGCCGTGAGCAGCAGCGCGGAGGTGACGATCGCGATGGCCGGGAGCGTGATTCGTGGAAGGAGAGAAATGTTCATCGAAGTCATGGTGTCTCCACGCTGGGGCGTCAGCGATCCGGTGATGCGTGCGTCGTCGCTTCGCTCGAGCTCGAGGCGGCAACGGCATCGTCGAGCACGGCGATGGTGGCCGGGTCGAGGCCGAGTGCCTGGCGACGCTCCGCGCCGGCGACGATGGCGGCGTAACGGGCCTGCGAGAGGGCGAGCGAGCTTCCGACGTCGGCTGCCTGTGCATCGAGCAGGTCCGCGATGGTGGCGAGTCCACCCTCGTACTGCCTGCTCACTATCCTGTGCGCCTCCGCACCCTGTGCCGCCGCCCGCTCGGCGATCGCGAGCCGCGCGAGGGCGACCTGCAACGCAGTTCTGCTCTGCTCCACCTCGAGGCGCGCCTTGGCGGAGGCCGCATCGGCCTCGGCGCGCGCGGTCGACTCGCGCCCGGAAGTGGCACGCAGATCGGCGAGCGTGCTGCCACCGGAGAAGAGATTCCACGAGGCCATCACTCCCACCGTCCAGCTTCGATCGCCGGCGTAGGGGTGGAGCGTGGAGTTCCAGTCGTATCGCGCGAAGCCGTTGATGCGCGGCAGGTAGGTGGAGCGTGCGCGGAGTGCATCGGCGTGCGCCGCACCCACTCCCCGGCGTGCGGCTTCCACGTCCGATCGAGTCGCGGCGGTCCGTAGCGCGGTATCCGGGGCGAGTACATCCCTGATGCTCGCGCCGGCCGGGAGCGAAGGAGGGAGAGCGACGGCGCCGTCGGGGTCGCGTCCCAGCGCGACCTCGAGCTGGCGCAGCGCGGACTCCGCCTGGCCGCGCGCTTCGGCGAGCTGCGCATCGACTTCGCCAGCGCGGACCTCGGCGAGGAGGGCATCGGATTTCGTTACGAGTCCGTTGCGCACCATGGATTGCGCCTGGGCGGTGTGGGCGTGCGCCGCGCGCGCGGCGGCTTCGAGGGTCGCCGTTCGCTCGGCGGCGAGCACGGCGCCGTAGTATGCGCGGATGATGTCGGTATGCGTGGAGATCAGCGTCCAGCTCTGCTGCGCGACGGTCGCGTCCAGCGCCCCGAGTGCCGCGCGTCGCCCGAGCCAGGCATCCGCATTGAAGAGCGGCTGCTCGACTACGATGCCAGCGCTGTAATTGCCGATCGCGGTGGGGAAGTTGAGGCGGCTCGGATCGAAGTTCGCCGCGGTGATATCGCGCTGCTGGAGTGCGAGTCCGAAGGCGTTGAGCGGGTCGGTCGTGCGAACGTAGCCCGCGTCCAACCGCACCGCGGGCAGGAGTCCACGGAGGGGAGCGAGCGCTTCTCCGCGCCGGGTGGCGGTGTTGCCTGCCGCTATCCTGTTCGGGAACGCGGCTTCGTCGGCGGTACGGAGGGCCTCGCGCAGGGGGAGCTGTGCTCGCACGCTACCGGGGGTCGCGAGGGCAGCGAGGCCGAGCGCGGCGACGAGGGCCAGCTGTACTGATGGGCTTCGGTGCATATCGGATCTCGTTGCGGTCGTCGTCGTGCCTGGCCGTCTCGTGTCTGGCCGTCGTAGCGTGTTGCGCGCTGGTCGACTCCGGTTCCGCGGGATCGCGACCAGGCCCACCATGCGGCACGTTTCAGCTACAATGCTATATGCCTATGTAAGAATATACAAGCGCGACCGGTTCCCACTCGCGTGGTGTCGGACTGGCTCTGCGGCTCTGGAGTGCCAGTGGAGCCCCGGCCACACCTATGGCTCGGCTGACTCGGCAGGCTGGTCGAGCCGGGTGAGCCGTGAGCCGTGCGCCGGGTGAGCCATGAACCGGGTGAGCCGTGCGCCGGGTGATCCGTGATCCGGGTGATCCGGGTGATCCGGTGACCTCGGTGGCCTCGGCGGCCTCGGCGGCTCCCGCAGCTCCCGCGGCGGCGGGGCCAGTAGCCTCTCAGGAAATACCCAGCAGCCGGATCAGCGTGAGGGCGAGCACGATGAGCACCGCCAGCGACGCGCTCACGGTGATGATCACCGGGCGGCCGACCTTCCGCATCTCCCTCAGGTCCACACCGAGTCCCAGCGCGGCCATGGCGCCGATCGTGAGCCAGGTGGAAAGCGAGCGTGTGGGTGCGACCCACGGCTCCGGGATCACCCCGGTGGAGCGGAGCATGGCGAGGGCGAGGAAGCCGGTGATGAACCAGGGGACGAAGCGCGCCGGATCGAATCGCGCACTTTTGGCTGTGCCGTCACTGTCGGCGCCGTCATTCCGATGCCAGAGCGCGACGCCGAGCACCACCGGACCGAGCATCAGCACGCGCACCAGCTTCACCAGCGTCCCCACCTGGCCGGAGAGTGCGCTGACCGGAAAGGCCGCCGCCAGTACCTGTGGTACGGCATAAACGGTGAGACCAGCCAGCACGCCGTATTGATAGTTGCTCAGTGCCAGCGGGTGTATCAATAGTGGGAGGCCCAGTATCACGACGACGCCGAGTATGGCGGTGAAGGCGATCGATGACGCCACGTGCTCCCGTTCTGCGCGGATCACAGGTGCAACGGCGGCGATGGCGGAATTGCCGCAGATCGAATTGCCGCACGCCACGAGGAGGGCGAGCTTGTGCGGCAGTCCCAGGGCGCGGCCCATCCCGTAGCTCGCTCCGAGGCCGAGCACCACGAGCAGGACGATTCCCGCGACCAGCGACGGTCCCGCTTTCAGGAGGAGCGGAAGGTCGACCGATGCGCCGAGGAGGAAGACCGCGACCTCCAGCACCTGCTTGCCGGTGAAGCGTATGCCCGCGTCGAACGCAGAGGGCGGCGTCCAGAAGGTACGCACCACCATGCCGAGCAGGATCGCCACGACCAGCGCTTCGATGATCGGATGGCCGAAGATCCGCGCTTCCACGGCCGCGATACCCACCGACGCGAGCGACACGGCCGCGGCCAGCGCGACTCCGGGGAGGAGCCTCGTCAAAATCGGAAGATTCCAGCCGTGTGTGCGGGGTGCGATCTCGGATGCGTGCCTGGCGGACATGGGTCCTCGGTGGGAGTATCGAAGAACTGCGTTGCACACGGAGGGTACCCTCGGCATACTCATAGATCAAAGACAATCATCTCATGGATACATAACGTCGAGTTATGGCAATCAACCTCCACCACCTGCGCATCTTCGCGGCGGTCGCGGAGCAGCGCGGCTTCTCGCGCGCGGCGGCCGTCCTCCGCATCAGTCAGCCCGCCGTGTCGAAGGCGGTGCGGCAGCTCGAGCGCCAGGCCGGCGTGCCGCTGGTGGAGCGCGCCGGGCGCGCATCCCGCCTGACCACTGCGGGCGAGCAGCTCGCGGCGCGGGCGCGAGAGCTGTTCGCCGTGGAGACGGCGGCCGAGGAGGAGCTCCGCGCCCTGCGCGGTCTCGAGGCCGGGAGCCTGCTGATCGGCGCGAGCACCACGATAGCGACCTACCTGCTGCCGCCGATCCTCGCGCGCTTCCACGAGGCGCATCCCGCGATAGTTCTGCGCGTGATCAGCGCCAATACCCGAGCCATCACCCGCGCGCTCCTCGAGCGGCGACTGGACGTCGCGCTGGTGGAGGGGCCGGTGGAGCAGCCACGCATCGAAGCGCGACGCTGGCGGAGCGACGAGCTGGTTCTGATAGCTCCTCCGGACCACCGCCTGGTGCGGCGGAGGAAGGTGAGCGCGCACGAGCTGGTTTCGGAGCGGTTCGTCGTGCGCGAACGTGGATCCGGTACGCGCGATGTCGCGGAGCGTGCGCTATCGAAGCACGGAGTGCATCCCGTCGTGGCGCTGCAGCTCGGGAGCACCGAAGCGGTGAAGCAGGCAGTGGCCGCCGGGCTAGGAGTTGCGATCGTCTCCCGCTACGCGGCGGCCGACCAGCTGGCGCTGGGTCGCATCGCGCTCGTGCGGCTGCACGGTGTGGAGCTGAAGCGCACACTCGCCGAGTTGCGGCTCGAGGGACGCAAGCCGAGCGCCCCGGCCGCCGCGTTCATGGAGTTCATGCGAGCGTGAAGCGGTGAGATCGCGGAACGCGACGGAAAGGAGTGCGTCCGCCAGATCGGAACCGGGTCGCGATGGCGGCTGACAGTCCGCCGGCCGCTAACGAAGGCTGGCCAACTGGGCTCCCGCCAGTTCCAATGTCGTGTGCGTAAACCGCAGCCGCCCCCGACCATCGAGCACGAACATCTCGGGCGTGCCCCACTGCCCCAACGCGCGGCGCGCCTCGTGTCGTGGATCCCGGTAGATGGGCAGGGAGAAGTGATTCTGCTCGAGATATGCGGCCAGCTCGCTCGATGGGCGGTCGTTCACGATCACGATCACGCCGTATCCTTTCGTCGACCAGCGTTGCCCGAGGCGCTCCAGATCCCGGGTAATGGCCAGTGCCTTGCCGCAGCCGCGCGACCAGAATACGACGAAAGTCGGGCGGCCCGCGATGAGCTCTTGCAATCTCGCGGGGTTTCCTTCCGCGCCCGTTAGAGTCACCGACTTCGGCAACGGACGACGCTCGGCGAGATGCAGCATTCTCGAGCGCAGCTCTGTCGCGGCTGCGTTCACGGCCCTGGGCCAGGCATCATTCCCGATCGCCAGTCGCGTGCGCGCGGAGTCGGCGAATGCCGGAGCGGTCGAGGGGTCCGCCGCGATACGAGCGAACATCTCGCGGGCGATGGTGGTATCGCCCGCCAGGAGCGCCGCATCGCCGATACGACGAAAGGTCCCGGTGTCCCACCCACCCTCGGCCGCCAGTCGGAGCGTGTCGAGCGCAGCGGCCCTGTCGCCACCTTTCAGCAACGCCTCTCCGAGCGCCGCGAGGGCCTCGTGCCGCTCTCGCTGTCTGGCTCTGAGCGCATCCGCGACGTTCAGCCCGAGCGGTCGCTCCGCATCGCTCACTGTGGAGTACGCGCTGACCTGCTCGCGCAGAAGGTCGAGGGCGATGTCGTGCAGCGCCGGGTGCTGCAGCATCGACTCGGCGATGCGGGTACGACCGATCTCTCCATCGGGCACGGCGCTGGCTCGCTCGAGCCAACTTCTCACCGCAGCCGAGTCACCGGACATGGCCGCGCTCATGAGCCCCGCCATCACTATGGCGGGATGGGCCGCCCCGTCAGCTTCCCAGAGCGAGTCGAGGACGGCCGACGCATCCGCCGAGCTCACTCCTGGGTTGGGGAGCAGGCGCGGCATGGCCGCGTTCAATCCCCAGAGGCCGGTTGGTCGTGCGAGCATCAGCCGATCCAGCCATCGGTTCGCACGCGCCGTGTCGCCGATCATCTGCGCGTAGGTCACCATGGCGCCCATCTCCTCCGGGTCGTGCGACGCAGCTTCGTCCAGGCGCGACTCGAGCTCCGCAATCCGTCGGCGGTGCGCGGTGAGTGCGCTGTCGAGGGCGACGGGGGAGAGGATCGACTGCTCCAGCGTTGCGAGAATTGCCTGCGCGCGGATACTGGTGGGGTACAGCGCCGCGGCTCGCTTCGCACCCGCGAGCGCAAGCTCCCAGTTTCGGAACATCAGGTCGCTCACCTGCTGCTCGAGTGCCTCGTAGGCGGGAGCGCCGGAACTGTCGCTCACGAGCATCGGCCAGAGCCGGCGCGCGTTGCCGTCTACTCTTCGGCCATCCTCCGTTTCTACCGCGAAGGTGGCATAGACGACGGAGTCCGGGAGCCGGAACGCCCCGTGGAAACTGCCATCCCTGCCGCGTGCGAGATCGGTGGCGACGACGCGTTGCACCGACGACGGAACGGGGAGATTGTCGGCGGTGCGGTAGGCGGCGCGGAGCCGGAGTCGCGCTTCACCCGCGAGGAGCTGGCTCGGTACATAGCTCGCGGTGATCATGGCCCCGCGTACAGGTGAGGCGGGGGTCAGCCGCAGCTCGCCAACAGTGGCGCCTGCCGTGAGATCGCGCGCAGGCATGGAGAGGACTACAGCCATCACCAGGACCGCCGCGGCCGCGAGCGCGATGGACCATGCTACGGGTGCAAGGGAGCGCCGGGAGCACACGTCGCGAAGATCGTCGCGCGTAGCGGCCTCCATCTGCCGCAGGGACTCGTGGATTCGTCGCTTGAGCCTGTCCGGTGCAGGCGTTACGAGACGTTCCGCGAGTCGTGCCTCGATGCGTCGTGCCAGGATCACGGCCTCCCGGCAGTCGGCGCACCGCTCGACGTGGCGGGCGATTCGCGCATGCTCATCGCCGGCTGCAGCGCGCGCGACGAAGCGCGAGAGTGATCGCGGGTCTGGATGGCGAAGATTGTTCAGCATTCGGACCTCCCGAGTCGGGAGCGAAGCGCTCGTATCGCGCGAAAGTAGCGCACGTGTACGGTGCCGGTGCGGATTCCAAGTAGAGCGGCTATGTCGGCGTGCGAGTAGCCCTCGACGGCCCGGAGCACGAAGACGTCGCGCAGTGCTGGCGCGAGTGTCGCGATCGCGCTGTCCAGGTCGAGATCGTGCACGGACATGGACGTAGAGGTGGTGATCTGTTGGGCTGCCGCGGTGCGATAGAGCTTCGCGCGGCGAGAGGCAGCCCTGCGCTGGTCGATGGCCCGATTCACCACGAGCCTGGACAGCCAGGCACCCAGGTGCCCTTCCTCCCTGTAGCTCCGAATCGACTTCG
Organism: Gemmatimonas aurantiaca; assembly: GCA_044463245.1. Taxonomy (GTDB): domain Bacteria; phylum Gemmatimonadota; class Gemmatimonadetes; order Gemmatimonadales; family Gemmatimonadaceae; genus JADGGM01. Next base: position 12,845 of record JBIQMO010000032.1, on the reverse strand, counting down.
GCAATCCGATGAAAACGTCGTGGACTATGTCCTCCGCGTCCGAATCGGAGCCCGACATGTACCGCGCCAGGCGGAGGAGCAGCGCGGCGTAGCGGTCGTACAGCACGTCGATCGCGTCGAGCGAGCCGAGTCGAAGCAGAGCGATGGCTCTGTCCTCATCGGGAGCCGACTGAGACCTCGGTCTCTTCATCTCGAGCGTGTTCGCTGTTCTGATGGCCACGGACGGGTCGGAGGGTGGATGCCGCGGTTGTGAAAATTCGCGTCCCTTCCTGCTCGGTGAGAGCGCAGGATACTCCACTAACGCGTCCAGATGTCCGATTCTTACATCAGCAGTAGAGCAGTGCGGCGCTGCGGCGTGGTCCGGCCGTCAGGCGCCTGGCAGCCAGGCTGCTCTACCCCCGCCCCCTGTCCTCCCGAGTCTACCGCCCCGCCGCCGTCTGCTCCGCGCCACCCGCGCCCTTCACGTACTTGTCGAACCACCCGATCCACCGTGCCCACATGTCGAGGTTGTTCTCCATCGCTCGCGGAGTGTGCGACTCGAACGGATACTCGTAGAGCGCCGCGGTCTTGCCGAGACTGGTGAGCGCGTGGATCAGGCGCTCGCTCTGGATGGGCCAGGTGCCGGTGTTGTTGTCGGCCGCGCCGTGGTACATGAGCAGCGGAGCGTTGATCTGATCTGCCGAGAAGAAGGGCGACATCTCGATGTACGTGGATGGCGCCGACCAGATGTTGCGGCGCTCGGCCTGGAAGCCGGTGGGCGTGAGCGATCTGTTGTACGCGCCGTCGCCCGCGATCCCCGCCTTGAAGAACGGTGTGTGCGCGAGAAGGTTGGCCGTCGCGAACGCGCCGTAGCTGTGACCACCGTGGCCGATGCGGTCCATGTCGATCACGCCGAGCTTGTCCACCGCGCGCATCGCTCCATACATGGCGTCCACCATGTTGGAGATGTAGGTGTCGTTGTAGTTCTCGCCCACGATGGGGATGTCGGGGTAGACGATCGCGTACCCCTGCGTGAGCCAGAGCTCCGACCATCTGAGCCAGGTGAGATGCGTGAAGGAGTTGTGATTGCGACTCTCGATCGCCGAACGAGTGTACGCGCCGGGAGTGGTGAACTCGCGCGGATACGTCCAGAAGATGGCGGGTACCTTCTCACCCTCCCTGTAGCCCGGCGGTAGAGTGACGCGCCCCTGCACCTCGAGGCCATCCTGTCTCGTGAAGGAGAAGTCGATGTGCTTCGCCGCCGCCAGCTCGGGGAAGGGGTTGCTGTTGCGCGTCAGGTTCACCGGCTCGGCGCCGCTCGCCCAGAGGTAGCTGTCGGGGAAGCGCGTGACGCTCTCGCGGCTCACGATCATCCGCTTCAGGTCGGGGTCGAGCGCGACGAGCGGACGATCCCACGTCTCCTTGGAGCCCTGGAAGATCCGGGTGTGCGTGGTGTCCGAGAGCGACACCCGATCCACGAACGGCTGCGGGCGGAAGTCGGCGGCGAGCCCGTCGCCGCGCAGGTACACGGCGTCGCCCGCCGATGATGTGAGCACGTACTGGGTCCCGTTGCCCGTGGTCTTCGTCCAGAGCGCCCCGGGATCGGTGAGGATGCTGTCGGTGTGGTGGAATCCGCTCAGCAACCGGCGCTCGCCGGGCGAGTCGCCGAGCTGCCACTGGGCGATCGCGCGGCGATCCCTGCTCGAGACGAAGGCGAAGGCGCGCGTCCCATCGCGCGTGTAGACGACGCCGCGCATCGGGTCCTTGCTGGTCGCGACCGCCTTCGCCCGCGCGGTGTCGAAGGGCGCCGCGAGGAGCATCACGCGGTCGGTGCCGGCGCTGTCGCGCTGGAGGTACGAGAGACCCGCCGAGTCGGGGCGCCATGCGATCTCGCGCGGCGACCTGTCGCGGTCTCCATCGGGCCGGCCGCCTCCCTCGCGCAGCTCGCTCGACTCGATGGTGGCGATGAGCTTGCCGGTGCGGTCGAGTACCACCGTGCGGCCGGGGAAGCCGCGGTAGCTGGTGATGAACGAGAAGGGGCGCTCGACGTAGGTGGCGAGGATGTACCGGCCGTCGGGGCTCAGCGAGATCGACTCGTACATCCGCGGCTCGCCGATCGCTCGCGGAGACTTCCCCGGTGCGAGCTCCACGATCTGTGAGCGTGTGTAGTACTCGAAGAGATCGGCGTCGTGCGAATCGCGCAGCAGGTTCGAGAATGTGCGCGTGGCGGTCGGCTCGGGCCGCGTGAGCCGGACGAGCGGACCATCGGGGATGCTGCCCCGCTTCGGCTCCGGCCCCCGCTTCGCCGGCACCATCAGAGTGAGGATCGTGCCGTCGCTCGTCCACTGGAGCATGCGCGAGGGACGCATGTCCACTTCGGGCGAGATGTTGACCTGCGCCTCGGTGCCGAGGGTGGCTAGGATGCGCGCTTCGCTGAAGCGCTTCGCGCTCGCGCTGGCTGCATCGGCGGTCCATATCTGCGTCCCGCCCGGGAGGTGCGCGAGGAAGGCGACGCGCTTGCCATCGGGCGACCACATCATGTCGCTGATGAAGCTCTTCGGCGGCAGCTTCACCTCGCGGAAGCGACGCGCGTCCAGGTCGTAGATGCGTAGTCCGTAGATCCCGTAAGTGTCGAGGTGCCAGAGCCGGTCGGTGGCCGGTCGTACCTCCAGTTCGGCGAGCCGATAGGTGGGGCGCGCCATCAGCTCGAGCGTCGAGAGCTGCGTCGCGAGTGGCACAAGGAAGTGGCGTCCATCAGGCGAGGGAGCATCGAGCGTGGCGAAATTCGGATCGCGCCTGAAGAAATCGGCGATCGGCGCCGGCGGCTGGATGTAGCGTGCCTCTGCTTCGCGCTCGGCCGCCAGCTCCGCGCCTCCGGTCGGGCGCCGCGAAGTCTCGGACGTCGCGACAGCGGGGGTGGCGACCGGTTGTTGTGCCGAGATCGGGGCGGTCGTCAGGGAGAGGAGGAGGGCGACCGTGCTGGCCGCGGTCCTCGGGAGGTAGCGCGGGAAGCTCATGATGGCTCCGAGGTGTGTATAGGGAATCCGGGCAGCCGAAACGTGCGTGTATGTCGTGACAATGTCGAGTGCGTCATTTTCCCGCGCGCTCTCGCGTCGCCCGGCGGATTGCCGCATCTTCTTTCGAAACCACCCGACCCTTGCCCGGGCGTCACAGCGGGATCATCTTAGTACTAAGATTATGCGGAGCGAAGAATGAGAGAGCGATCCGGAACGGTGCGGAAGGGGAGAGGCACTCGCGGGGCTTCCTCGAGCGCGACCGTGAAAGCGCCCTCCGCGGCGAACTCCGCGGCGCCCTCCGACGCCGGAAGCGCTGTCGCCAGGAAACGCCCCGCCAGCGCGGAGGACATGGCGCTCAAGCTGTGGGTGGTGCTCGCGCGGGCGCAGCTGGCGGTCGCGCGCCACGCCGAAGCCGATGTGGCGCGCCACGGCCTCACCCTCGCGGAGTTCGCCATACTGGAGGTGCTCTACCACCGCGGTCCGCTCCTCCTCGGCGAGGTGCAGCGGAAGATCCTCGTCTCGAGCGGCGGCGTCACATACCTGGTGGACCGCCTCGCGGGGAAGGGACTCGTCGAGAGGCGTGAATGCAGCCACGACCGGCGGGCGCGCTACGCCGCTCTCACTCCGGCGGGGGAGCGGCTCGTGGCCCGCATCTTTCCGGAGCATGCCAAGGAGATCGCTCGCGCGGTCGGCGCACTCTCGAAGGAAGAACAGCAGCGCGCGATCACGCTCCTCCGGAAGCTCGGGATCGCCGCGGCCGAGCTCCCGGTGTCGGGGGGAACTCCCTGATCCTTTTTCGGCTTCTATATCTCAGTGCTGTAACTCTCAAATATTAACTACATGGGGTGAAATGATGGCTAGCTCGACAGACACCACGACCGGACGCACCACCACCTGGAAGATCGACCCGCAGCACACCCTGGTGGAGTTCACCGCCAAGCACATGATGATCACCAACGTCCGGGGACGCTTCTCCAATGTCGAAGGGTCGATCGTGGTCGATGACGAGAACCCGAACGGTTCCTCGGTGTCCGTGGAGCTGGATGCGACCAGCATCGACACGCGCGTGGAGCAGCGCGATCAGCACCTGCGCTCGGCGGATTTTCTCGACGTGGAGAACTACCCGAAGGTGACGTTCCGCAGCACGAAGGTGGAGGGCGCTTCCTTCGAGCCCGGCGAGAACTTCCGCGTGACGGGCGACCTCACCATCCGCGGCACGACCCGTGAAGTGGTGCTCGACGCCACGTTCGAGGGGCGCGGCCGCGATCCGTGGGGTGGCGAGCGCGTGAGCTTCAGCGCCGAAACCAGGATCGACCGTCGCGACTTCGGCCTCACCTGGAACACCGCGCTCGAGGCGGGCGGCGTGCTGGTGGGGAACGACCTCGGGATCCACATCGAGGCCCAGGCCGTACGCGAGGCGTAACCGAGAAACGGGGTCGGGTCTTGCATCGTGCATCGGCCAGCCGCTGGCTGGCCGATGCACGATGCAAGACCCGACCCCGCCCGAACCGGGCTCCATCATGGCGACAATTCAAGGAATTCACCACGTCAGCGCGATCGCCAGCGATCCGCAGCGCAACCTCGATTTCTACTCGGGGCTGCTCGGTCTTCGGCTCGTGAAGCGCACTGTGAACTTCGACGATCCGCAGACCTATCACCTGTACTACGGCGACGAGGTCGGCACGCCTGGCGGGATCATGACCTTCTTCCCCTGGCCCGGCGCCCGCCGTGGGAGACAGGGGACCGGACAGGTCGCAGTCGTCTCCTTCGTGATCCTTCCGAGCGCGGTCGGCTTCTGGGTCGAGCGCCTCCTCCGCCACGGAGTGCAGTACTCCGGACCCACGAAGCGCGCGCCATCCGGCTCGGCCTCGGAGCAGGTAATCAGCTTCAAGGATCATGATGGCCTGATGATCGAGCTGGTCGCGAGCGAAGAGGCGGAGGTGCGTCCCGCGTGGGATGCCGCGCCTGGGATCACTCGCGAGAACGCCATCCACGGCTTCCACCACGTCACGCTCTGGGTGGAGGCGGGCGACCCGAGTGCGCGCGTGCTCATCGACACGCTCGGCTTTCGCGCGATCCACGAGGAGAACGGAACGCGGCGCTACGCCGCGGGAGATGGCGGCCCCGGCGCACTGGTGGATCTGCGCGACGTCGGCGGCTTCCCGCGCGGAACGAGCGGTGCGGGCACGGTGCATCACGTCGCGTGGAACGTGGGCGACGATGCATCGGAGCTGGCGATCCGCGAGCGCATCGTGGCCGCGGGGATGCGACCGACGCCCGTGATCGACAGGATGTACTTCCGTTCCGTCTATTTCCGCGAGCCGGGCGGCGTACTTTACGAGCTCGCCACGGCGGACCCGGGCTTCGCCATCGATGAACCCGTGGAGCAGCTCGGCGAGCACCTCATGCTCCCGCCGCAGTACGAGCCGCAGCGCGCCGAGATCGAGGCGATCCTTCCGCGGATCCATCTGAGCGTTCCGAGCGCGGCGACGTCCATTTTCACCGAGTCGGACGGACCGGAGGATGTGAGCGGCGACGCGCTCGACTTCGTGCACCGCTACATCCCGCCGTCCAGAAGCGGCGAGCTCGCGGGGAACACCACGCTCCTCCTCCTGCACGGCACCGGTGGAGACGAGAACGACCTGATCCCGCTCGGGCGCGCGCTCCTTCCGGGCGCAGCGATGTTGAGTCCGCGCGGGAAGGTCACCGAGCAGGGAGCCGCGCGCTTCTTTCGCCGGATCGCGGCTGGCGTCTTCGATCAGGAGGACCTGAAGCTGCGCACCGAGGAGCTCGCGGATTTCGTGGAAGCGGCCGAGCGCAGCTACGAGCTCGATCCGCACGGCATGGTGGCGGTGGGCTTCTCGAACGGCGCCAACATCGCTTCGAGCATCCTGCTGCGGCGCCCCGGGGTGCTGCGCGGCGCGGTCCTTCTCAGTCCGATGGTGCCGTTCGAGCCGGAGTCGCGTCCCGATCTCGGAGGAACGTCGGTGTTCATCGGGGCCGGGAGACAGGACCCGATGGTGAATCGTGATGAGGTCGAGCGGCTCGCCGGTATACTCCGCGATTCGGGGGCCGATGTCACCGTGCACTGGCACGCGGGCGGTCACACGGTCACCGGTGATGAGCTGGAGGCAGCGCGCCACTGGATATCGCGCCTCCTCCCGCAGGGGAGCACTGCCTGACACGAGCAGGGGGCGAGCGCCGCCGGTCTCCGAGCGCGTTCGCCCCGTGTTCATCCCCGACTCACAGTCGACTCGGAGTCATCGCTCCTCCCCGACATGAATACCGAACGCGAACGGATGCTCGCCGGAGATCTGTACGACCCGCTCGACCCCGTACTGGCGGCCGCGCGCGAGCGAGCGCGCGACATCTGCTGGTCGCTGAACGCCACGCGCGAGGGCGAGACGGAGAAGCGCAGGCAGCTGCTCGTCGAGCTATTCGGCGCGGGCGGCGACACGGTGTGGATGCAGCCGCCCTTCTACTGCGACTACGGCACGAACATCGAGCTGGGCGAGCGCGTCTTCTTCAACTTCAACTGCGTGGTGCTCGATGTCTGCCCCGTGCGCATCGGTGAGTACACAATGTTCGGCCCCGCGGTACAGATCTACACAGCCATGCATCCACTCGATGCCCAGGCGCGTCGGGGCAGGGAGTTCGGTAAACCGGTGGAGATAGGGGCGGATGTCTGGGTGGGTGGCGGCGCGATCATAAACCCCGGAGTGAGTATCGGCGCACGCAGCGTGATCGGCTCCGGAAGTGTGGTCACGCGCGACATCCCCGCTGGCGTCTTCGCGGCCGGGAACCCGTGCAGGGTGATCCGCACGATCGAGGAGTAGACCGAAGCCGGCGTAGCTGGAGGATGCCAACCCGTGGACGACGCCCGCAGCGGCGGCCTGCAGCGCTGGCTCGCAGCGCTGGCTCGGCGTCGACTCACACCTTCAGGTACTGCACGACACCCGCCATCAGCATCTCCACTCCCACCACCACGAGCAGCATTCCCATCAGCCGCTCCACGGCGGTCAGCCCGCGCTCGCCCAGGATGGTACGCAGGTGGCTCGAGAAGTAGAGGATGATGGCGGATGCTAGCCATGCCAGCGTCACCGCACCGAGCCAGATCGGCCAGCGGTGCGGCTCGCGCGTCATGAAGAGCAGCTCCGTGGCGAGGAGGCCCGGTCCCGCGGTGTATGGGACGGCGAGCGGCACGACGAACGGTTCCTCGCGAACCTCCTCGCGCAGCGATCGCTCGCTGGTCGGAAAGATCATCCTGAGCGCGATGAGGAGTAGAATGAATCCGCCACCCGCCGTGAGCGCCGCCGACGATATGTGAAGCAGCTCGAGGATGTAGCGCCCGAGGAAGAGAAACACGACCATGATTCCGAGCGCGATGACGAGCTCGCGTACGATGATCCCACGCATCCTCGACGGATCCACGTGACGCAGCGCCGTGAGGAAGAGCGGTACGTTCCCCAGCGGATCCATCACGAAGAAGAGAAGTACCGCTGCGGAGAGGAGGGTCATCGTGGCGCGATGGGAACGTACGTGCGAGCTGCGAGCTGGTAGCGCGCTTCAATGTATTCGCCGCGCTGGATCGCCCGCCAGAACGTTGACCACCGCTGGCGAGCGTGATCCCGCTCGCGTATACTCGTGCGGTCGCGCCGACGCTCCCGGACTCCGGTGAGCCGCCCGTCGGCACTGTCTCCGCTCGTGCGACACCGACCCCGCCACCATGCCCATACTCGCCATAGACCTCGGCGGAACCAAGCTCGCCACTGCCACCTTCGATGCCGATGGGACTCTCCTGCAGCGCGAGGGCATCCCGCTCGACGGCCGCACGGGGGCCGAGGTCGGAGCGCTCATCGCCCGACGCTGCGAAGGCGCGACGGGAGGCGTGGGCGTCACGGTGCCGGGGATCTACCGCGCCGAGCGCGGCACGGTGTGGGCGCCCAACATCCCTGGGTGGGAGGACTACCCGCTGCGCGAAGAGCTGCGTCGCGTGGTGGCGCCAGGGAGTCCGGTGGTGATCGACAGCGATCGAGCGGGCTACATACTCGGCGAGGTCTGGCGCGGCGCGGCGCGCGGAGCGCGGCACGCAGTCTTCGTGGCGGTGGGAACGGGAATCGGCGCGGGGATCATGGTGGATGGCCACGTGCTGCGCGGCCACGGCGACATCGGCGGCGCGATCGGCTGGCTCGCGCTCGACCGACCCTATCGCGAGGAATACCGCGCGTGCGGCTGCTTCGAGCATCATGCATCCGGCCCCGGGCTCGCGAAGGTCGCACGTGAGCTTCTCGCACGCGACAACCAGTACGACGGCGAGCTGCGGACGGTGGATCCCATGGCCATCGGCGCCGAGCGGATCTTCGCCGCGTACGAAAAGGGGGATGCGATCGCCACCCGGGTGATGAACGATGCGATCGCCTTCTGGGGGATGGCCGCCGCGAATCTCGTGAGTCTCTTCAATCCGGAAGTGATAGTCTTCGGCGGCGGAGTCTTCGGACCAGCCGCGGGCCTCCTCGATCGGATCCGCGAGGAGGCTGTCCGCTGGGCACAGCCGATCGCCGTGAAGGAGGCGCGCTTCGTGGCGAGCGAGCTGGGGGGCGATGCGGGTCTCTATGGCGCCGCGCGACTCGCATTCCTCGCCGTTGCCGATGCGCCAGCCGCGCTGACCGATGTCGCGCGGCAAGCGATGCATCCCACGCAGCCGAGGTACTGATGACTCGTGAGCAGCTGAACACGGAAGTGTCGAAGCGCGGCGTGCTCTTCACCGTCGCGTGCCTGGGGATGCTCGCTTTCGGTATAGTCCTCACCACGCTCGGCGCTGTGCTTCCGTCGCTGGTCGAGCGCTTCGGAATGGACAAGAGCGCCGCCGGCGCCCTCTTCGTCATCATGAGCTTCGGGATCCTCGTGGGCTCGGTGGTCTTCGGCCCGATCGTGGATCTGCGCGGTTACAAGCGAGTGCTCGTCGTGGCCGCAGCGTTCATCGCGCTCGGGCTGGCGGGGATCGCGTACGCACCGAGTCTCTCGTGGCTTCGCATCGCCATCGTGCTCGTAGGCATCGGCGGCGGCGTGATCAACGGTGGTACCAACGCGCTCGTGGCCGATGTGAGCGCGGGAGAGCGGAGCGCGGGACTGAGCCTGCTCGGTGTGTTCTTCGGCGTGGGCGCGGTGGGCGTTCCCTTCGTGCTCGCGCTGCTGCTCGGTCGCTTCTCGTACTCCACGCTCGTGGCCGGCGTGGCCGCACTCGTTCTCGTACCGCTCGTGGTCACCGCCGTCGCGCGCTTCCCCGCGCCGAAGCAGGCGCAGGGCTTTCCGCTCGCCGACGCTGGGCGTCTGATGCGCGACCCTGTGCTTCTCCTCATGGGGATGATGCTCTTCCTGGAGAGCGGGATGGAGATCACCGTGGGCGGGTGGACCGCCACCTACTTCCAGGAGGAGCTCGGGCTGGGAGGCCAGCGTGCGCTCGTCTTTCTCTCGCTCTACTGGCTCGGGATGATGCTCGTTCGCCTCGGGCTGGGGTGGCTGTTGCGCCGCGCCTCGCCGGCGCGCGTCCTTCTCGGGTGCCTCGGCGTCGCGCTGGTGGGTGCCCTCCTCCTGATCGGGACGGAGAGCGTGACCGCGGCCGGCGCGGGCGTCTTCCTCATCGGCTGCGGCTTCGCGGCTACCTATCCAGTGGTGCTCGGCTTCGTGGGCGACCGCTACGAGCAGCTCTCGGGGACGGCGTTCAGCGTGGTGATAGTGATGGCGCTCGTGGGTGGTATGCTCCTCCCGTACGCGACCGGCGCGCTCGGCGCGGTGTACGGGTTGCGCGGCTCTTTCCTCATCATACCCACCGCGCTGGTCCTCCTCGCCGCGCTCCTCTTCGTGGTGGCACGCCGGCTCACGACTCGACCAGCCACCGCGTGATGCCGGAGCGCGGAGCGGTGCTACCGCACGAGCTCCGAGCTCCGGAACGCACGACCTCACTCCGGTGACCGCATTCACCGGACAGCAACCTCACACCGACAAGGAATTCATGCTTGCACAGCAGTGGCTCGCCAACACGCGAGCGGTAATGAACGACATAGAAGCGACGCAGCTCCCGCAGATCCGCGCTGCCGCGGAGCTCATGGCCAACTCGATACAGGCAGAGCGCTGGGTTCACACCTTCGGCTGCGGCCACGCGACGATCCCGGTGGAGGAGATGTATCCGCGCATCGGCGGCTTCGTGGGATTCCATCCGATGGTGGAGCTCCCACTCACCTTCTTCACGCGCATCACGGGAGAGATGGGGATCCACCAGTTCCTCTTCCTCGAGCGCGCCGAGGGTTACGGGCGGGCGATCATGAAGGCGTACGACTTCGACCCGCGCGACACGATGTGGATCTTCTCGCATACGGGGATCAACAACGTGAACATCGACGTCGCGCTGCGGGCGAAGGAGCTTGGAATGAAGGTGGTCGCCGCCGGCTCGGCGGAGGAGGCAAAGGGGAGCACGCCTCGGCATCCGTCGGGGAAGAAGCTCTTCGACATCGCCGACGTCGTGATCGACACGCGCGTTCCGGCGGGCGACTCGTCGGTGCCGCTCGACGGGCATCAGGACAACGTCGGACCGGTATCGACGATGGCGTTCGTGACGGTGGTGTGGATGACCATCACGACTGTCGCCGAGATCCTCGCCGGGCGTGGAGTGAAGCTCTACATCCACCCGTCGCACAACGTGCCGGGCGACACCACGGCGCACGACCGGCTGGACTCGGCGCTCTCGGAATACAAGCGGAGAGTGGCGGGGGTGTAGCGAGTCGGCGGCGCGCGGACGGTGGTGGCCGCGCGCCGCTCGGCCCCCGCGGTCAGCTTCTCGGAGCGCCGGAGCGACTGGTGCGGGACGCCACGAAGCGGCTATCTCACTCACATGGCATTACTGGGGATGATGGATGTCAGCGTGGCCTTCGGCGGACCGCCGGTCCTCGACCACGCCGACCTGCAGATAGAGCGCGGCGAACGCGTCGCGCTCCTGGGGCGCAATGGGGCGGGGAAGAGCACGCTGATGAAGCTCCTCGACGGCACCATCGCGCCCGATTCGGGCGAGATCGTGCGCCAGTCGGGGGTGAGCGTGGCGCGTCTGGAGCAGGAGATTCCTGTAGACGTCGAGGGAAGTACCTTCGATGTGGTGGCCGCGGGGCTGGGGGAGGTGGGGCGCTCGCTCGCGCGCTACCACCAGGCGAGTCACCGCGTCGCGACCGATGCGAGTGAGGGCGCGCTGCGTGAGCTCGATCGCCTGCACCAGGAGCTCGAGGCGGCGGGCGCATGGCAGGCGCATACCCGGGTCGAGACAGTGATAGACCGGCTCGGGCTCGATCCCGATCTTCCTTTCACCAACGCGTCGGGCGGCCGCAAGCGCCAGACGCTCCTCGCGCGTGCCATCGTGCGCGAGCCCGACGTGCTCCTCCTCGACGAGCCCACGAACCACCTCGATGTGAGCGCGATCGAGTGGCTGGAGAGCTTTCTCGTGGAGCGCGGCACCACGCTCCTCTTCGTCACGCACGACCGGACTTTCCTGAGGCACGTCGCCACACGGATAGTGGAGCTCGATCGCGGCCGCCTCGCGAGCTGGGGGAGCGACTACGACGACTACCTCGTGCGCAAGGACGCCGCGCTCGCGGCCGAGGAGCGGGAGCGGGAGGAGTTCGACAAGCGCCTCGCGAAGGAGGAAGTCTGGATCCGCACCGGGATACGGGCGCGGCGGACTCGCAACGAGGGACGCGTGCGCGCGCTGGAAGCCATGCGCCGGGAGCGCGCCGCGCGGCGCGAGCGCACGGGCGCGGTGAAGCTGCGCGCGCAGGAGGCGGAGCGCTCGGGACGATTGGTGATCGAGGCGAAGGAGGTGAGCTTCTCCCGCGGCGAAGGCGCCGCTTCGCGCTGCATCGTGCGCGACTTCAGCACCACGATCATGCGCGGCGATCGCGTGGGGATCATCGGGCCCAACGGTTCGGGGAAGACGACGCTCATCCGTCTCCTCCTCGGCGAGCTCGCTCCCGACTCGGGGAGCGTGCGCCTGGGGACCGGGATCGAGCTGGCGTACTTCGACCAGCTCCGCGAGCAGCTCGACCCGGAGCGCACGGTGTTCGACAGCATCGCCGATGGCGCGGAGCTCATCGCGATCGGCGGAGAGCGGAAGCACGTGCTCGGCTACCTGCAGGACTTTCTCTTCACGCCGGATCGCGCGCGCACTCCGGTTCGCGCGCTCTCCGGTGGAGAGCGCAACCGGCTCCTCCTCGCGCGGCTCTTCACCCGGCGCTTCAACTTCCTGGTGCTCGACGAGCCGACCAACGATCTGGACATCGAGACGCTGGAACTGCTGGAGAATCTCCTCGGCGAGTTCTCGGGGACGCTGATGCTCGTGAGCCACGACCGCGCTTTCCTGGACAACGTGGTGACGAGCACCCTGGTGCTGGAGGGCGGCGGTCGCGTGGGCGAGTACGTGGGCGGCTACAGCGACTGGCTGCGTCAGCGGCCGGAGCCCGTGGTCGCGAGCGCGCCCGCCACTGCCGCGCCGAAGCGCCCGGCGCCGGATGCGCGCGAATCGCGCGGCAGGAAGGAGCGTCGACTCAGTTACAGGGAGTCGAAGGAGCTCGAGGCGCTGCCGGACCGCATCGACGAGCTGGAGCGTGAGCGGGCGAGTCTGTACGAGTCGCTCTCCGATCCCGAGCTCCTGCGTGATGGCGCGGCCGTGGTGGCGGTAAGGGAGCGTCTGGCCTCGCTCGACGCGGAGCTCTCGGCGTCGATGGATCGGTGGGAGGAGCTGGCCACCAGGGAGGCGACGGGGTCAGGTCTTTAATTTCGAGCGGGCTGAGCCGTGAAACGGCTCAGCCC
>JBIQMO010000031.1:4970-26731 GCA_044463245.1 Gemmatimonas aurantiaca | reverse complement strand
GCGCGCGCAGCATGAGGTAGAGCGGACTCACGATGGAGATCTGCGGGAACATCGACACCGCGAGGATGAACCCGAGTATGAGCCCCTTCCCCCTGAAGCGAAGCCGCGCGAGCGCGTACGCGGCGAGCGAGCCCACCACCACGCAGAAGAGCGTCGTGCACCCGGCCACGATTATCGAGTTGCGAATGGGCACCCAGAAGTGCCGCGTGGTGAAGAGCGCACGATAGTGATCGAGGATTATCGTCCGCGGCCAGAGCGATGGCTCGCGGAAGAGCGTGGCCTCGGCTGTGAGCGATGCTACGATCGCCCAGTAGAGCGGGAAGGCGATGAGCAGGACGAGCACCGCCAGCCCCGTCCACCCGAGAATGCTCGAGGTGCTCGGCCTCGTCCCCGCGGGCGCCGCGGTGGCTGGTTGGGATGGCGGGCGCTCCACATCCGCGCTCTCGGTCGGCCGCACATCCACGCTCACGGTTCCACTCCCGTAGCGCTCCCCGCGCCGAGTCCCTTGATGTAGACGAGCGCCAGGCCGAAGGTGATGAGGAAGATCACCACAGAGATCGCGGCGCCGTAGCCGAACTGCAGGTTCTGCAGCAGCGCATTGAATGCGTAGAGCGCGATCGGCTCGGTGGATGTACCCGGTCCGCCGCCGGTGAGCACGTAGATGAGATCGAACACCCTGAATGCGTCGAGCGTGCGGAAGATCAGGACGAGGAGGATCGCGGGCCTGAGGAGCGGGATGGTGATCCTCGTCAGCTGACGCCACGCGCTCGCGCCGTCAACCGCGGCGGCCTCGTAGAGCGAGGAGTCGATGTTTTGCAGGCCGGCCAGGAGAAGAAGCGCCACGAAGGGCGTCGTCTTCCAGACGTCGGCGAGGATCACCGGCACCCACGCCGTGGCCGCGTGCACGAACCAGACGAGGGGGTGGTCGATGATTCCGGTGCGCACGAGTACCACGTTCGCGATCCCCGCCTGCGAATCGAAGAGGAAGCGCCAGAGCAGCGCCGCCACCACGGTGGGTATCGCCCACGGGACGAGTACCGCAACGCGCACGATCCCTCGCCCCCTGAACGCGCGGTTCATCGCGAGCGCGAAGATGAGACCGAGCACCAGCTCGAGCGCGACGCTCACCACCGTGAAGAGCGCCGTGTGCCCCAGCGCGCCCCAGAAGCGCGCGTCGTGCGCGATGCGCACGTAGTTCCCGAGTCCCACGAAGGGCTGCCCCAGCCAGGGGAGCCGGAGATCGTGCCGGTGCAGCGACTCCCACACCGTCCAGCCGAGTGGGAAGATCGCCACCAGGGCAATGACGACGAGCGCGGGCGAAACGAGAAGTCGCGCGAGGCGGACGTCGGACTCGTTACGTATGCTCATCGCGCTGCACTCCTCTCGTCATCCCCGCTTTCGCGGGGATGACGGCCTCCGCTTTCGCGGGGATGACGGCGTTGTGGACCCCCGTCTGCGCGCGCCTGGCAGATGCCGACGGAGCGAACGATTCGGCAGCCACCTTTCGCTCGTCGAGACCGGAGTCTCTTATGACGGCCTTCATCTGATTGGCCGCCGCGTGCAACCCATCGGCGGGAGATGTCTGCCCCGTGAGTGCACGATGCAACTGCACCTGGAGGAGCCCGGACAGCTCCGTATAGATGGGAGTGACCGGACGCGGCACCGCGCTCTCGATCGCCGTGCGCACCTGGTCGAGCGGTACCGCGAGCGCCTTCGCCAGACGCGGATCATCGAAGAGAGCCCGTCGTGTGGGATAGTCGCCCGTCGCCGCGGCTCGCTCGAGCTGCTGCTCAGGGGCGGTGAGATACTTTATCAATTCCCAGGCAATGTCCGGATGCTCGCTGTACGCGTTGATTGCGAGCTCGGCGCCGCCGAGTGCGGTAGTGGGGCGCCCTCCCTCCGCCGCCGGCATAGTGGCGACCGCGAACTTCCCCGCTACGCGCGACTGGGAGCTGTCCGAGAGGAGCGAGTACGCGTACGGCCAGTTGCGCATGAACACCGCGTTCCCGTTCTGGAAGGCGAAGCGCGTCTCCTCCTCGTGCCAGGTGAGCACCTCGGGCGGCGCGATATGGCTGGCGGTGATCTCGTCGCGCATGAAGGTGAGCGCCTCGATCGCGCGCGGCGAGTCCACTACGATGTCGCCGTCGTCGTTCATGATCTCAGCACCGAATGCGCCGAGGTATTCGACGAAGGTGGTGATCAGTCCCTCGTAGCGGGCCCCCTGCCACACGAATCCGTACGGCGGGCCGTTCTTCTCGCGCATCGCGCGCTCCGCCTGCCGCACCAGCTCGTCCATGGAGCGCGGTGCGTGGTCGAGCAGATCGGTGCGCCAGTACAGGAGCCCCACACCGACATACCACGGGATCGCGTAGAGCTTGCCGTCCCAGATGTTCGCCTCGATCGCGGCCGGGAAGAAATCCGAGGGAGTGGGCGAGTACGCATCGAGCGGGCGAATCCACCCCGCTGCCGCGAATTCCGAGGTCCAGATGACATCGAGCTCCATGACATCCGGGTCGCCCACGTGCGCATTGAGCCACTGCACGAAGAGCTGGTGGCGCTGGGTCGCATCGTCGGGACTCGGCTGCACGCGCACCACGATGTCGGGGTGCATCTTCGCGAAGCGCTCGATCTGCCGGCGCACCGTCTCGCCCTGGGATCCCACCGCACTTCCGGAATACGTGATCACCGGGCGCGTATCCTTCGCCGCGCCGCAGGCACTCATGGCGTCGGCAAGAGCGAGTACGAGCGCGATCGAGCACGCACGACGCGGCAGGCTCGACATCGGGAGAAGCATGCTTGTGATTAGACGCCCGGCGCGCGCGCTGTCAACCACCGGAGGCTTGCGGAACCCATGGGGTCGGCGCACCGTAAGGCCATGCGAGGCCCTGACAGAGGAGTGGAGACGATGCAGTCTGCCGCAGCGGATCCGGAGTTCGTCGCTTTTCAGCGTGCGTTGGCGGGAGAGTACTCCCTGGATCGCGAGCTCGGCCGCGGCGGGATGGGAATCGTCTACCTCGCTCGCGACGTCCAGCTCGACAGGCAGGTGGCCATCAAGGTTCTCCCCACCTCGCTGGCATCGCGCAGCGACCTGCGCGAGCGCTTTTTGCGCGAGGCGCGGACGGCCGCGAGCCTCTCGCACCCCAACATCGTCCCGATCCACCGCGTAGGCGAGGCGGGAGACTTCGTCTTCTTCGTCATGGCCTACATCGACGGCGAGTCGCTTGGCCAGCGGCTGCGCGAGCACTGGCCGCTCACGCCGGCCGCAGCAGCGAAGCTCCTGCGCGAAGTCGCCTGGGCGCTCGCGTACGCCCACGGCCGCGGTGTGGTACACCGCGATGTGAAGCCCGACAACATCCTCATAGAGCGCGAGACCGGACGCGCACTCGTCACCGACTTCGGGATCGCGCAGGTGGCGACGGCCGCGGCACTTGGCGACGCCGATGGAGATGCGGTGACCGAGCCCGGGCAGGTCATGGGCACCGCCCACTTCATGAGCCCCGAGCAGGCCGCCAACGACCCCATCGATGGTCGCAGCGACCTCTATGCGCTCGGCGTGGTGGGCTTCCTTGCCCTATCGGGAAGCCTCCCTTTCCACGCGTCATCCGTACCGGCACTTCTGGCGAAACAGCTCACGGAGGCGCCGCCACCGCTGGCTCAGGCGGTACCCGCGGTGCCCGAGCGTCTCGCGCGCGCCATAGACCGTTGCCTTCGAAAGGATCGTGACGAGCGCTTCCCGAGCGGCGAGGCGCTCGCTGAAGCGCTCGAGCCGACGACCGTGGCGCAGCGCCAGCTCCCGACGCCACTCAAGGTGTGGCTGCAGGCGCGGAACCCGCTGCGCGGCGTGTACGGCGCGTGGAGTGGGCTGTGCGGCTTGATCGGCACCGCTGAGCTCATCGAGATGCTTACCAGTTCAGGCCCTGTCAGCGGGCGAGACGACCCGTTGATGGCCTTTGGCTTGGCGCTTCTGCCGATCGTCCCGATGTCGATCTTCCACCTGCGCCAGACGTACCGCGTGCTGCGTGTGGGCTACTCGCTCTCCGACCTTCGCTATGCACTCGCACGGCGCCGCGCGGAGCGGCAGGAAGAGCTTTCCTTCGAGCTTGGAGAGGAGCTCGCACTCCCACTGCGAGTCCTAAGAGTCACAACGTATGCGTCGATACCCGCACTTGCTGCGTGGGTCGCGGGGTGCATCGCGACTGGCGTATACGAGCACGCGGTCACTGCGGGTGTCTACGGTACTCGGGAGCTTGCCATAACGATTACGGGCATCCTCTTCTTCTCCATCCCGGCCACCTTCGTGGCCAGCACCGCGCTCGGTGTTCCACTTTTGCCGAAGCGCCTGTCCCACGCCATCTCCCTCGGTGCGATCCGCACCCGCTTCTGGAACAGCCGCCTCGGCGAGTGGACCGCGAAGCTCCTCGGCGGCGATCGGCGCGGCACGCCCGACCAGTTCGTCGACCGTCCCACGGAGATGGTCCTCGGTCTCGCCGCGAGCGAGCTCTTCGCCGCGCTCCCCAAGGAGTATCGCGAACAGCTCCACGAGCTCCCGGAGGTCGTTCAGCAATTGGAGGCGCGCGCCACCCTGCTTCGCAAGCGAATCGAAGAGACTGCAGCGATCGTTGCCCGCGCCCGCGACGAGAGCTCCGCCTCGACGCTGCTCGGCGGCGCTTCCGACGAATCGACCTCCGACTCCGCCGCTTCGATCGCCTCGCGCCGCGACGCTGCGGTGGAGCGTCTGGTGGCGAGTCACGAGGCCCTCAAACGCGACCTCGCGCGCACGGTCGCCACTCTGGAGTCCATCCGCCTCGATCTCCTGCGAGTCCACGGCGGCGCGACCGACCTCGATCCGCTGACCACCCTGCTCGATGCAGCCGCCGGCGTGGAGCGCGAGTTGGGCTTTCTGATCGAGGCGCAGGATGAAGTGCGTGGAGCCGCAAGCGACGGGGTCAGGTCTTTAATTTCGAGCCGTAAGGGCAGTAGCCCTTACGGCTCGAAATTAAAGACCTGACCCCGTCGTTTAGTCCTTATATGGATAGTCGGGATCCGCCAGGCGCTCGGCGCGGGCGGCAGCTTCGGGGCCGGCGATCTCGCGGGCAAGCTCACGAAGCATGGTGCTGAGGTGCGATCCGTAGCGGAGGAGACTCGCGGCGCGTGCGCGGCGATCGAGGAGGAAGGCGAGGATCGGCTTGTCGGCCTTCTGGGCGTTGCACCCCGGACAGCAGAGGACCAGGTTGTCGCGCCTGTCGTACGCGGTCCGTCCGCGCCGCGGCGTCACATGGTCGAGCGTTATGTAGTCAGGATTGACCCGGTTCTCGCAATAGGCGCACACGGGTCCGTGGCGACTGAGTAGCCACTCCCGCGTCTCTGTATACGCAGTGCGACTTGTTGGTAGCGAGGTGTGTCGGGTTGGCTGTGAAGCTGTCCTACTACTGCGCCGTCTCCGGCGTGAGGCCCTCGATGGCCCCTTGGATGTCGAATTATTTGGCATACTGATGACTAAAATATAACCCCCTACCTATGACTTCGCAGGTAGAGCGGAGTCACAGGGCCGACGGGGTCAGGTCTTTAATTTCGAGCCGTATGGGCAGTAGCCCATACGGCTCGAAATTAAAGACCTGACCCCGTCGGCCCTGCTGTCTGCTCTCTCCCCCTACCTCCACGGCTCGTCGGCCGATGGGCCGTAGATCGACGGGACCTTGCCGCCGGCCATGCGGAGGTACACCGAGAGTTGCCCCCGGTGGTGGATCTGGTCGGAGAGCATGGACCATAGAAAGTTGGAGATGGGGATCTCGCCCATCTGGTTGGGGCCCGTGAAGAAGGTCACGGTGCCTGCATAGTCGGATTCGCTGGCGGAGCGCAGCCGCTGGAGGAGTCGTTTGTGCTGCTCCTCGAAGGCGTCGAGCACCTTTTCCCACGAGTCGGGGGGCGCGGGGAAGCCGCTTCCGACGACCGACTGGCGATTGATGCCGAGAAGCATCATTCGCTCCTCGAGGACGAAGGTCCAGGCGAGCTGGAGCGCGGCGTTGGAGCGCTCGTGCGGACGGAAGCCGAACTGCTCAGCGGGGAAGGCACGGAGCACCTTGAGAGTGGTTGCGTGCTCGCGCTCGTACGTCTCGGGGAAGAACTCCTTCGCGGCACGCGCCGCCGACATGGCGCTCGCGGATGCCGACCCCGCACCGTCCGGCCGTCCAGCCAGCGAGAAGTTGGGATTCTCGATCAGACCGATGACGTTGCCGAACGGGTCGGCAACGCTCGCCACCCGGATCCCCTCCCCCACGTCGCGCGCCGGCGAAAGGACCTTGGCGCCGGCGCTCTCGAAGCGAGAGATCTCGTCGTCGATTGACCCGACTCCCCAGTACGCCACGCTCCCGCCGGCGCCCGCACTTCCGGACTCCGGATCGGGATCGAGCCCGAGCTCGTACCCGCCGATCTCGAAGCCCACGTAGAAGGGCTGATCGAAGTACGGTTCCTTGCCGAAGGCCTTCGAGTAGAAGTCCTTCGCGCGCTCCAGGTCGGGGACGTGGAAGATGTTCGTACGGAGACCGAGCGGCATGTGAAGTACCCTGGTTGGGAGATGTCGAGCGCCAACGTCATGGAGCGTATTCTACCTGCCCACTTTCGAAGCTGCCCACATACGATGCGCCCCCGCAATGAGCGGGAAACTATATAACCACGACCGCGCGACGACCACTACCGCAGCGTGTAGAGATACGCAGCCATGTCGCGCGCCATGTCCTCAGTGACGCCCAGATTGGGCATCGCGGTGCCCGGCTCGATAGACTCGGGCGCCTGGATCCACCTGATGAGATTGCTCGCAGTGTTCGATGCCTCGCCGGCTATGAAGCTGCGTCGCGCGAAGTGCGTGAGCGGAGGTCCCGCCAGCCCGTTCGCCCCTCGCACACCGGGTACCATGTGGCAGGCGCCGCACCCGTAACTGCGGATCGCCAAGCGGCCGGCATCGGGATTACCGCCGGGGACGCTGCGCATACCATCGCCCCGGTGACAGCCGGCAGGAAGAAGCGTGCTCACGAGGAGCGCGCTGGTCGCGACCAGCGGGCCAACGCGCCGGCCGCGCCCCTTGCCTCTCCCATACCAGCGTCCACCTCCTTCGTTCGCTCGTGGCAGCATCTTCCCCCCCCGTCACCCGCACGGCGAACCGCTCAGCGCGATCCCGAGTCCGTTGATCACGATGGCATACAGAAAGACCGCGCTCACTATGAGTCCGGCGTACGACATGAAGCGCACGCGCACCAGCTCGGCATCCGCGTCCCCATCCCCCGCGCGTGCCTCCCGGAAGCTCCGCATCGCCAGTACGAGGGCGAGCGCGGCGAGCACCACGGATGCGATAACCCATATCCCCCCGAACCAGCGCGCTACCGTCGCATCGGAGGCGACACGCACCGGAGGGGATCCGGTGTAGCACCCCTGCGCCGAGATCGGGTAGAGAACGATCTCCGAGAGCGACCAGAGGAGCGGACCCACGAAGATCGGGAGCCAGAGTTTCGCCAGCCCCACGCGAGCGTCTCGCCTCGGCGCGATCACTTCTGGCTCTCCACGCGCATACGCATCCTCACCGAACTCTCGGTGAGATGTAGATGATGAGGAAGAGAAAGACCCATACCAGCCCGACGAAATGCCAGTACGCGGCCACGTTCTTCACGGCGACCGGCCGCTGCACGTCGAGACTGCCCGCGAGCGCGCGATAGAGCAGCTCCACGATCATGAGAAGGCCGAGAACGACGTGCGCGAAGTGAAAGCCGGTAATGGTGAAGAAGAGCGACCCGTACGCGTTCGTCGCCGGCGTGAAGCTCTGGTGGCTCCACTCCGTTCCTTCAATGATGAGAAACGCGATCCCCATCAGCAGCACCGCTCCGAGCAGGTAGCTGCAGAGCGCTACCCGCCCACGCCGCACCACGCGCTCGGCGAGCCACATCGGCACACTGCTCAGCACGAGGATGATCGTGTTGATCACCGCGAGCTTCAGCCCCGGCGCGCCGTTGGGCGGCCACCGCGCATGGTACGAGCCGATGTAGTAGTAGCTGAAGAAGAGGAATGTGAAGAGCGCCGCCTCCGTGAGGATGAAGAAGACCATCCCCCACCAGGCCGTCGAGGCGGTGCCCGACACTCCCACTGGGAGCTGGTCGACGGGGACGCCGGCGATCTCGCCGACGGGAACCACTTCGCGTTCCGCGCTGATGGCAGCCATCGCTCAGCTCTCCGCCACGCGAGGGTTCGGCCAGAGCCAGCCGTACACGCCGAAAAGTGTGAGAATCGCGCCGGCCAGAGCGAGCCCCCAGAGCGATGTCACCAGCCCGTAGAACGCGGCGAGCAGGGCGAGCGAGACGATCAACGGCCAGGGCGAGTCCTCGGGCATCCTCAGGATCGCCACCGGCTCGCCATCGAGCGTCGACGTCTGGAGCGCCTGCTTCCCGGGTCCGGCCAGTGCTGGCCCTTCGCGGATCGAGCTCCGCCGCCCCATCCCGAGCCGCTCCTCCCAGAGTGGATCGCGACTTCCCACCGTCGGGATCACGTCGAAGTTGTAAGCCGGCGGCGGCGAGCTGACGGCCCACTCCAGCGAGCTGGCGTCCCACGGGTTGTCGCCGGCCGGCTCACCATGACGGAGGCTCCAGAAAAAGTTGACGACGAAGAGGAGCACGCCGACCGCGAAGATGTACGAGCCGATGCTCGTTACCACGTTCACCGCGTCCCACCCCAGGCCGGATGGATAGGTGTAGATTCGGCGCGGCATTCCCAGCAGGCCGCTGATGTGCATGGGGAAGAAGCCGAGGTTGAACGAGACGAACATCACCCAGAAGTTCCACTTCCCCAGCCGCTCGCTCAGCATCCGCCCGGTCATCTTCGGGAGCCAGTAGTAGAACGCGGCGATGACGGGGAAGAGGTTGATCCCCACCAGCACGTAGTGGATGTGCGCCACCACGAAGTAGGTGTCGGTGATCGTCCAATCGAACGGCGTCGCGGCGGTGACCACGCCCGATACTCCTCCGATCACGAAGAGGAAGATGAAACCGAGCGCAAAGAGCATCGATGTGGTCGGCACGACGCGCCCCTGCCAGATGGTGGCGAGCCACACGAAGATCGAGATCGCGCTGGGGATCACCACCGTCATGCTCCCCGCGCTGAAGAAGCTCATCGCCATCGGTGGGAGGCCGGTGGCGAACATGTGGTGCACCCACACGCCGAAGCCGATGACTCCGGTCATCACCACGCCGAGCGCGTTCCAGGTGTAGCCCACGATCGGACGCCGCGCGAAGGTCGGGATGATCATCGAGACGAAGCTCAGCGCGGGGAGCACCACGATGTAGACCCACGGATGCCCGAAGATCCAGAAGAGGTGCTGCCAGAGCAGCACGCTCCCACCGCGCGTACTGTCGAAGAAGTGCATGCCGAGCTTCCTGTCCAGGTAGAGGAAGACGCACGCGACCGAGAGCGATGGGAGCGCGAAGATGATGGAGAACGACGCGGTGAGCGTGCCGTACATGAAGAGCGGCAGCCGCCCGAGCGACATCCCGGGCGCGCGCAGCTTGAACGCGGTCACGATGAAGTTGATCGAGCCCACGGTCCCCGAGATCGTGAGGAAGATCAGCGCCAGCGTGTAGAAGTCCATGTTGAGCCCGGGAGCGTAGAGGCGCTCCGTGAGCGGCGCGTAGGCGAACCAGCCGCGATCGGGCCCGAGCCCGACCGCGTATCCGGTGTAGAGGAAGACTCCCGACAGCAGGAAGCACCAGTAGCTGAAGGCGTTCATCCTCGGGTACGCCATGTCGCGCGAGCCGATCATCAGCGGGAAGAAGTAGTTGCTGAACCCGGAGAGGATCGGGAAGGCGTACCAGAAGATCATGGTCAGCCCGTGCATCGTGAAGAGCTGGTTGTACGCCTCGGGAGAAAGCAGATGCTCGTTCGACTGGATGAGCTGCGCACGGATGACCGCCGCCTCCGCTCCACCGATGAGGAGAAAGACGAACGCGGTCACCAGGTAGCGCTTCCCGATGACCTTGTGGTCCACGCTCGCGAGGGTGCTGTAGATGCTCTTCGCGGGTTCCCATGTCATCTCCAGCCGCTGATCCAGGGTCGTCGCCACATCTCCCTCCGCTTCAGCGCAATGTCTCGAGGTACGCGACGACTGCGTGCAGATCTTCCGGCTCGAGATCGATGCGAGGCATGATCGTGCCTGGCTTGATGCTCGGTGCGTTCACGATCCACCCGGCGAGATTGCCGCGCGAGTTCGGTATCGCGCCCCCGGCGAGCGTCTCCCTGCTCGCCACGTGCGTGAGGTCGGGACCGATCACTCCTCTCGCCTCGGTGCCGCGCACGGTATGGCAGAGCGCGCACGCCTGCACGAAGCGCTGCTGGCCGCGCGCGGCTTCACCGCTCCGCGGCACGATTGCGGGATCCGCCTGCCCGGCTAGCCAGCGCCGAAATCGGGCCGCACTGTCCGCTGTCACGAACACCGCCATGTTGCCGTGCTGCAGCCCGCAATACTCGGCGCACTGCCCGCGGTAGCGGCCAACCGCGTCGGCGCGGATCCAGAACCGGTTCCGCACGCCCGGAATCACGTCGATCTTCCCGTGCAGCCGCGGGATCCAGAAGCTGTGGATCACATCCGCGGACGACACCTCGATCCGCACCGGTGCTCCCACTGGGATGTGCAGCTCGTTCGCCGTCGTGAAGGCCCCCGATACGTCGGTGCGCGGATAGCGTGCCTCCCACCACCACCTGTGTCCCACTATCTCGATCGTGAGTGCGGGGCGCCCGGCGGGACTCAGCGTCTCGCCCATCACGACCATCGAATACGCGAATGTGCCCAGAAGGGTGAGGCCGGTGAGCACGAGGCCGATGATGATCCAGCGCGTTTTCGGCGGAGAGTCGACGAGTGGCGTGCCGGCCAGCGTGCCGCCCCGATGGCGCAATGCGGGGATCAGCAGCAGGATGCCGATGAGCAGTATCACGAGCAGGCTGATGGCGAGGAGCCACCAGCCGAGTACCGCGAGAGTGTGTGCGGGTTGGCTCGCCGGACGCAGCATCGACGGCGCATCGCTGCACGCCGCCGGTAGGAGAGCCACGAGCGGAAGCAGCGCGAGCCGTGATTGCCCGCGACCGGTGCGTCCGGCTGTCGCGCTCACCTCCCGGCGTTCGCGGCGATGGGGCCGGAGAGAGGGGCCCCAGCGTCGTCCACGAGCGGCGTGCCGTACGATCGGAGGATGCGCTCGATGTCGCCGTGTCGCCTGGCAATGATCTCGTCCAGCTTTCGCAGGAGCGTACTGTCACCGCGGCGCACTCCCATCGCGATCGCGTAGTCGAACGGCATGCCGGGCATCGCCGCCCGTGGCGACACCGGGACCAGCTCGAGCGGTACCCGCTGGCGAGTCGCGTAGTAGCCGGCGAGCGGGCCCCATGCGATCGCGACATCCACCATCCCATCGGCCACGGCACGGATGAGATCCGAGGGCGGACTCGGCTTCGAGTAGTCCCCGTAGATGCTGTAGCCCACCACGTTTTTCACGATCCCGCGGCGCGCGAGCGCGATTCCCGGCGGAAGCGCATTGTAGTCGTCGCCTATCACGTGCACGCCCACCTTCAGCTTCTTCAGGCGCGGATCGTCGAAGGACCGAATGTCGTAGTGGCGATCCTTGCGCCAGATGAAGACGTAAGTGGAGCGGTAGTACGGTCTGGTGGCGAGCACCATCTCGTCGCCGCTCGGAATCCCCATGACCACATCACAGCTATCCGCGCGGAGCGTGTTGCGGATGAAGCCGCGCCGCTGAGCCCACCAGGTGTACGTCACCGGGACGCGCAGCTCGTTCGCCAGCAGCGACGCGATGCGGTTTTCGAAGCCCTCGCCCTGCTCGTTGGAGAAGGGGAGGTTGTTGGGGTCGGAGCAGACGCGGAGGGCGGACCGAGCGGCAAGGTCGGCTTCCGAGGGTGGCCCTGGCGTCGTGCCGCGGTCGGCTGTAGCAGTGGCATCGGTGTCGGAGGCAGGGCCTCCACCACCCCTCGAGCATCCCCAGAACAACACGATGGTCGGCAGCGTGACGAGCGCAGTCACGCGCCGAGCTCTGACGTTCACCGAGGCAACCTCCCTGTTCGCCCTGGCGAGGGCTACGCTACTTCACTCGCCTCGCGTCGTGCTCCGGTTTGCACGAAGCGTTCCGATGGGGTCAGGTCTTGCCTTGATACATTTTCCGCCGGCCGGCGGAAAATGTATCAAGGCAAGACCTGACCCCATCATCCCGCCAGCGAGAGGAACTGCCGCAGTATTCGCTCGGTGAGTCCCCAGATGATGCGGCCCTCGTGCTCGAACGATGGGACGCGGCGCGGGCCGCCGGTCAGCTCGAGGACGATCTCGCGCGATGCACGCGGATCGCGCAGCGCCTCCACCGGGACCCAGAACGCCTCCGCTACCTCGGGACTGAGCGTCACGACGCCGGACGCTCCGTAGGCTGCCACGAACGGCGTGATGGTGATGCGCGGGAGCGGCGCCGAATGCGGGCCGAGGTCGTCGAGCCGCCCCAGGATTCGACCGTCGTGTACCAGATCGAGCGCGGTCTCCTCACGCGTCTCCCGGATCGCGGTGTCCGTGAGCGAGCGGTCGTATGGCTCCTCCCGCCCCCCGGGAAGAGCGATGTGCCCGCTCCACGGATCCCCCTCGTACTCCGCTCGCCTGATCATGAGCAGCTCGAGAAGATCGCGCTCGTTCGCCCGAAGGATCAGCGCCACCGCCGCTCGCCTCGTCGGGGCGCCGAGCTCCATATCGTGCGGGACCCGCCGCGCCAGAGCGGCGGACAGCCGTTGCACCATCGGGTGCTTCAGAACTCCCTCGATTCCCGCCGACGAGCTCCGCCGCTCGCGCTCAACCACTCGCTCTCACGCTCCCCCTACTGATCGAGTGTCCCACCCACATCGTGCCAGGCGTGCACGCCGCCACTGATCGTGGCGACCTTGCAGTAACCCAACTCGCGCATGACGTCGGCCGCCTGCGCCGCGCGTCCGCCGCGCGCGCAGTACACGATCACGCGCTTGTCCGTCGGGATCACCTCGCGCACACTCTCGCGCACACGACCCACGGGAAGGTGCAGCGCACCCGGAATCCGGAAGAGATTCCACTCGTGCGACTCGCGCACGTCGAGGTAGACGAGGTCGGGACACTTCCCGAGCATGTCCACCGCGTCCGAGGCGGGGATCTCGCTCACCCGGTCGCCATTTCCCGCTATGAGCTCGTCGAAGCTCTTCGCGTCCATATTGGGATTTCCTTTCTGCCTGGTACGCGGCCGGCGAATCCGGCCGCGCCGGAACGTAGGACGGGAGTCGGACCCGGTCAACGGGGGATAGACGAGCGCGGGCGCTGCAGTAGTATTAGCGAATGTCGCTCACCACACGAGTCCTGATCGGGCTGGTCGTCGGCCTCGCCGCCGGCATCGTGATCTCGCTGGTTCCGTCGCTCATGGGGGTCGTCCCCTTCATAGAGCCGATCGGAACGCTCTTCATCAACGCGATCCGGATGACGGTCGTCCCGCTCGTGTTCGCCTGCCTTCTGGTGGGCGTGGCCGACGCGGCCGACGCGCGCGTCATAGGACGTCTCGGGCGCAGATCGCTCGTGGTCTTCATCGTCACCGCGCTCCTGGCGGCGATCTTCGCTGTGGCGGTCGCGCACCCCCTGCTCGGCCTCCTCTCGATAGATCCCGCGGCGAGCGCGTCGCTGCGCGAGGTGGCGACGAGCAGCAGCGCCGCCGTGGAAGCGGGAACGAAGCAGGTGCCGTCAGTGGCACAGTGGATCATCTCGCTCGTCCCGGTGAACCCGGTGAAGGCGGCCGCCGACGGCGCCATGCTCCCGCTCATCGTGTTCGCGATCGCCTTCGGGGTCGCGATCCTCAAGCTCCCCGAGCAGCGGCGCGCGCCGCTCATCTCCTTCTTCCGGAGCGTCTTCGACGCGATGCTCGTGCTGGTGCGCTGGGTGCTCGAGCTCGCGCCCATCGGCGTCTTCGCGCTCGCGCTCCCGCTCGCGGCGCGGCTCGGACTCTCCGCCGCCGGCGCCGTGGCGTACTACATGGCGCTCGTGGCGCTGGTGTGCGTCCTCTTCGTGCTCCTCTTCCTCTTCCCCGCGGCTTCGGTGCTGGGGCGCGTCCCGATGCGGCTCTTCGCCAGGGCCATCACGCCGGCGCTGGCGGTAGCGTTCAGCTCGCGCTCATCGCTCGCCGCGCTCCCGGTGATGATCGAGGAGTCGAACAGCACGCTGAAGCTTCCCAACGAGATCTCGACCTTCTTCCTCCCACTCGCCACTTCGGTGTTTCGCTGCGGCTCGGCGGCGATGCTCACCATCGGCGTCCTCTTCGTTGCGCGCCTGTACGGTGTGGAGCTCGGGATCACCCAGCTCGCGAGCGTGGTGGTCACGGCGGCTCTCGTGAGCTTCAGCGTTCCCGCCATCCCATCCGGCTCCATCCTCGTGATGGTCCCGGTAATGATGGCAGCGGGCGTGCCCGTGGCCGGGCTCGGGATTCTCCTCGGGATCGACACGATCCCCGACATGTGCCGCACCACAACGAACGTCATCGGCAGCATGTCGGCGGCAACGCTCGTGGCGCGCGAGGGGCGGATGCCCGTGACCGAGCTCGTGGAGCAACCCGATACGTGACGTCGCTGCCGCTCATCGCGGCCCTCCCGTGGCTCGCCATCCCCTTCGTGCTCGTGTGGCGGATGCGCGGCTCGCCACGGCTGAGCGACGAGGTCGCGCTCCGTGACTCGGAGTCGCCGCTCGTCAGTGTGGTGATCCCCGCGCGCAACGAGGCGCGCAACATAGCGCTCTGCATGCAGTCGGTGCTCCGTTCCCACTATCCTCATGTGGAGGTAGTGGTGGTGGACGACCGCTCCACCGATGGCACCGGGATCATCGCGCGCGAGGTCTCGCGCAACGACAAGCGCGCCCGGGTGATCGAGGCCCCTCCCCTCCCCGACGGCTGGCTCGGAAAGCAGTGGGCGTGCAGCCAGGGAGCGGCCGCGGCACGTGGAGAGATCCTCTGCTTCACCGATGCCGACACCATCCACGGGAGCAAGCTTCTCACGCGGTCGGTGGCGATGCTCCACAACCACAAACTGGATTTCGTGACCGTCGCCGGACGGCAGCGGCTGGTGAGCTTCTGGGAGCGCGTCGTGCAGCCTCACATCTTCACCATGCTCGCGCTCCGCTACGGCGGACCGGGCGAGGTGAACCGTTCGGCACGCGTGGAAGACAAGATCGCCAACGGCCAGTTCATGCTCTTCACGCGCGCGGCGTACGATGAGGTCGGCGGCCACGAGGCGGTGCGCGGGCGCGTCGCGGAGGACCTCGCGCTGGCGCAGCTCCTCTTCGAGCGTGGAAAGCGAACCATGGTGGCTCTCGGGCTCAACCTTCTCTCCACGCGCATGTACGGATCGCTCGGCGAGATCGTCCGCGGCTGGATGAAGAACATCTACGCCGGCGGCCTCGACGCCGCGCCCTTCGGAGCCGCCGGGCGAACGATACTTCCGCTTGCGCTCCTCACCACGCCGGTCGCCATGCTCGCTCCCGTCGTGGTACTTCTGTTGGCCGCATTCGGGCTCGTCCCGTCGGGTGTCCTCGTCTGGGCCGCCACTTGCACGGTTATCACCCTCGCGTGGTGGGCATTCAGCTACGTCATGGCGGCGCGGATCGGCCCGCTCTACGCCTTCACCTTCCCGCTCGGCGCTGCCGTGGTCGTGTACATCGTGATCCGCGCGGTGTCGCGCGGGATGCGGGTGGAGTGGAAGGGGCGTGAGTACGAGCTGCGGTAGCCCCATTCCCGTGTGGCCGGGCAACCGCTGACTACGTGAAACCTTTTTGGTAGAAAATTCGTCCAAGCATATGAAGCCCTGACTGAGCTTCTTCCTCCGAGTGGGGCGCCCCCGGTAGCCGCGAGAGCGGTTGTCCGGGGGTGTTCCTTTTTACGGGGAACGCCGCGGGCGGCGGTCGCGCGCAACTCTTTGGTGCGCGGGGCGTCGAATCGGTGACGGAGCTTCGCGCCGAGTGCGCTATCGTGGCGCATGCGCTCGCTCGCCTCCGCGGCCGCACTCCTCGCCGCCGCTACACCGGATCGACTCCCCTCGCTGGCAGCCCTGCTCGGCTTCACCGCCGAGCCGCTCCCGCTCGACAGTGCTACGCGCGGCGCGCTCCGCCTCGCTTCCGCGCCCGTCTTAAAGGCGAGAATAATGCCGGGTCGGGGATCGCTCCGCGCGCTCCTCGTGGAGCTCGACTCCTCCGTCCCGCTGCGCGAGAGCGTCAGTATGATAGCCGCGCGGCTCGCGTCGCGCGCACCTCATCTCCTCTGGCTCCTCATCGCGTCGCAACGCGACGCGTCCGGCGTGGCCGTGGCGGCCTGGAACGGAGAGCGCACCCGGCCGCGTGTCGCCGCGCTCATGGTAGACCGCACTCGCGTGGTGCCCAGCGACGCCGAGACCCTCGTCGCGCTGGGAGACGTCCCTCACTCCACCGACACGCTCGCGCACGCCTGCTGGCTCGAGACGCTGGGGCGCGAATCGCTCACCCGCCGCTTCTACCGAGCGCTCGAGCGCGTGGTGCGCGAGATCGGTCGCGCGGCCCGCGGACGCGCCACTCCTGCCGAGCGCGCTGAGCTCGCGCTGCTCAACGTGTCGCGGCT
The DNA here is from genome assembly GCA_044463245.1 of Gemmatimonas aurantiaca. Lineage (GTDB taxonomy): Bacteria > Gemmatimonadota > Gemmatimonadetes > Gemmatimonadales > Gemmatimonadaceae > JADGGM01. The sequence goes on along the minus strand of JBIQMO010000031.1, from coordinate 10,070 downwards.
CATCTTCCTCTCCTTCCTCGAGAGCAAGGGGTGGCTGGACGACGATCACAGATTCCTGGAGAACGCCTTCGAGCGCTGCATGGAAAAGGGAGGCGAGTTCCATGCACGCGTGCTTCTCCCGCTCTTCTTCGGCACGCTCAACACTCCGATTCACAGGCGGTCGCGCACCGCCCGCGCCTTCGGGCGCATTCCCTTCCTCAACGGCGGGCTCTTCGCTCGCACACCGCTCGAGCGTCGGCGCTCGGAGCTCAGCTTTCCCGACGATGCGCTCGGTACCGTCTTCGACGAGCTGCTCACACCCTACCGCTTCAACGCACGTGAGGAGAGTGTCGAGTGGAGCCAGGCGGCCATCGATCCGGAGATGCTCGGCCTTGCGTTCGAGTCGCTCATGCTCGAGGGCGAGCGGCGCTCGAGCGGAGCGTTCTTCACACCGCATGCGCTCGTGGCCCGAGTCACGCGTTCGGCGCTGGCGGACGCTCTCGCCGGTGGCACGCTCTCGAGCGCAGTGGTGGAGCGCGCCCTCGCCGGCGAAGCGATGGAAGATGATGCGACACGTGCACTGCGCGAGCGGTCGGCCGCGCTTCGCATCGTCGATCCGGCATGCGGGAGTGGTGCGTTCCTGGTGCACGCGCTCGAGGAGCTCTCCGCCCTGCGCACACGGCTCGGAGACCCGCGCCCCACGGACGAAGTGAGACGCGAGCTCCTCACGCGCTCCATCTTCGGCGTCGACATCAACCCCATGGCCGTCTGGCTCTGTGAGCTGCGGCTCTGGCTCTCGGTGGTGATCGAGGGAAGTACCGACAGCCCACTGTCGGTCGCTCCGCTTCCGAATCTGGACCGCCACATCCGGGTGGGCGACTCGCTATCAGGCGATCTGTGGGATGAGCTGCGGCCCGTGAGCGGCGGCGGGCGGCTCGCTCTCCTTCGCGAGCGCTACGCGCGTGCTACCGGCGCACGCAAGCGAACGTTGCGACGCACGCTCGACGCCGCCGAGCGATCCGTGGCGATCGCGCACCTGGAGTCGGAGCATCGGCGCTGTTCCGCGCGGCGGCGAGATCTCATCTCCGCGCTCCGCGGCCGCGATCTCTTCGGCGAGCGAGTGCGCGCGGGTGCGACGGAGCGGCAGCGGCTCGCGAGCGAGCGCGCGCGATCGCGCGAGCTGTGCGCCACGCTGAGAAATCTGCGCGCGGGCGGGGCGCTTCCCTTCTCCTGGGCGGCGCACTTCCCCGACATCGCGCGGCGCGGGGGCTTCGATGTGGTCGTCGCCAATCCGCCCTGGGTCCGGCTGCATCGCATCCCCGCGGCGGCGCGCACGGTGCTGCGTGAGCACTACGCGGTGTTCCGCGGCGCCGCATGGGAACGCGGAGCGTCGATGGCGCGCGCCGGTCCCGGCTTCGCCGCGCAGGTGGACATGGCGGCGCTCTTCACCGAGCGTTCGCTGGCGCTCCTTCGCGCGGGCGGGACGATGGCGCTCCTCCTGCCTGCGAAGCTCTGGGGATCGCTCGCCGGCGGTGGCGTACGACGGCTGATCGGCGATCGCGCGCAGGTCGTCGCGCTGGAGGACTGGTCCGAGTCGCCGGCGGCATTCGACGCGGCGGTGTATCCATCGCTGCTCGTCGCACGGCGGGCGCCCTCGCCGGGGGCCGAGCCCGCGCGCCCGGCACCGTGCATCTCCGCCGCAGTACACCGCGGCCGCGATGCGCTCGAATGGGAAATCCATCCCGCGCGCCTCGCCCTCGACGACCCGGCGAGTCCGTGGCTCATCGTCCCTCCCGCGGTGCGGGCTGCCTTCGACCGCCTCGTGCGCGCTGGCGAGCCACTCGCGGAGAGTGCGTTCGGAGCGCCACAGTTGGGGGTGAAGTGCGGCTGCAACGAGGCGTTCGTGCTCCGCCGCGAGGATGTGAACGGCAGCGACGAGCCGGTAGAGCGTACTCTCCTTCGCCCTCTTCTCCGGGGCGAGAGTGCCGTGCCGTGGATTGCGGGCCGTCCGGCCGAGTGGCTCATCTGGACCCACGACGAGAGCGGTGCACCGCTGAAGTCGCTCCCTCCCCGCGCGGCGCGCTGGCTATCACGGTGGCGCGACCGTCTCGCGGCGCGAACCGACCTGCGTCCGGGAACCCAATGGTGGTCGCTCTTCCGCATCGGTGCCGCTGCGCCGTCGCGGACGCGCGTGGTATGGGCCGACATGGGCCGCGCACCACGCGCCCTCGTGCTTCAGGAGGGAGATCGAACTGTTCCACTCAATAGTTGTTACGTGCTCCCGTGCAGTGAAGTGGATGATGCACGAGCGATCGCCGCGCTCCTCAACTCGAGCATCGTGACTGCGTGGCTCGGCGTGCTCGCCGAGCCGGCGCGCGGCGGCTACCGGCGCTACATGGCGTGGACCGTGTCACTCCTTCCCGTTCCGCGCGACTGGGTGCGCGCTCGCGCGCTGCTGGCACCGCTCGCGGAGCGCGGTGCCGCGGGAGACCCACCGAGCGTTGCCGAGCTGGACGCGACTGTCCTGCGGGCCTACCACGTACGCGCGGCGGACGTGGCACCCCTGCTGGCATGGCACGCGCGCTGACGACCGCCCGTCCGGACGCCGTGCGCGCGCTGATCGCGCGGCTGTGGCTGGGAGAGCAACGGAGCGAGGCACGGCACGGCTCGATCGTGCTGCGCCCGCACCAGCGCTCGGCGCTCGATCGAATACGACGTATGCTGCGCGAGCACGGCGGAGCGCTCCTCGCCGACGATGTCGGCCTGGGGAAGACGTACGTCGCCGCGGCACTCGCACGCGAATACGAGCGAGTACTAGTGGTGGCGCCGGCCACGCTGAGGGGGATGTGGCAGGAGGCGCTGCGTATGGTTGGCGCTCGTGCAAGCGTGGTGTCGTATGCGACGCTGAGCCGCGGCGGAGGACCGCGCGGGCGCTTCGATCTCCTCCTCCTGGATGAAGCGCACCACGCGCGCACGCCGGGAACGCGTCGCTATGCGCGGATAGCGGAGCTGGCTGACGGCGCGCAACTGCTCCTCATCTCCGCGACCCCTGTCCACAACGCGAGGGGCGATCTGGCTGCCCTGCTGGCGCTCTTTCTGGGCGAGCGTGCACTCGCGCTGGAAGACGACGCTCTCGCGACCCACGTGATCCGCAGGGAGCGCAACGATGTGCCCACGGAGCGCATGCCGGAAACCGCTCCGCCCGTTCGTCTCGCGGTAGGCGACGATGAGGAGCTGCTTCGAGCGATCCTGGCGCTCCCCCCCGCACTCCCGCTCCGCGGCGCGGGAACGGGACGGGATGGCAACGGAGGTGGAAGCGGTGCACTGGTGGCGTGGGGGCTGGCGAGGGAGTGGGCATCGAGCAACGCCGCACTCGTCGCCGCACTGAGGCGCCGGCTGGTACGCGCCAGCGCACTCGCTGCCGCGCTCGAGGGAGGGCGTTTGCCGTCGCACCGGGAGCTCGCGGCATGGGTGTGCGGCGATCGCGCGGTGCAGCTGGCGCTCCCAGGTCTGTTCGATGAGCCGCTCGTTGGCGACGGCGTCCACAGCGCCGATGGCGCGAAGCCAAGCGGGATCGACGAGCTGCGATCCGTGGTCGCAGCGCACGAAGCTGCCGTTCGCGCGCTACTCTCGCGTGCCGGCGCGAGCTCCTGGACGGACGCCAGGCGCGCGCAGCTCCTCCGCGAGATACGAGCGCGCCACCCAGGAGAGAAGATCGCGGCATTCACCCAGTTCGCCGATACCGCGCGCGCCCTCTATCGCGAGCTGCGGCGCGACAGCGGCGTGGCGGTCCTCACCGCGGGCGGGGCGTCGGTGGCTGGTGGAACGCTCTCCCGACAGGAAGCCATCGGGCGCTTCGCCCCGCGTGCTTCTGGTGTGCGAGCGCCGAGGAGCATCGAGCGCATCGACCTCCTGATCGCCACCGATCTCCTGAGCGAGGGGGTGAATCTGCACGACGCGTCGGTGGTGGTGCACCTGGACCTTCCCTGGACTCCCGCGCGGATGGAACAGCGGGTGGGCCGCTCGCGACGGATGGGCGCGCTGCATGCGCGGACTGCCGTGTACGGCTTCGAGCCGCCCGCATCGTCGGAGATGCTCCTCGGAGTCGAGCGAAGGTTGCGCGCCAAGCTCGGCGCCGTCGGCAGGCTGCTCGGCGCCACCGATGGCGTGCTCCTCGGTCGAGTGGTACACGCGCGTGATGGCGATGGGGAATACGAAGCGGCCGTACAGAGTGGCGATACGAGCGAGGAGAGCGCGGCGCGAAAACGCGAGCTGATAGCGCGGGAGTTGGAGCGCTGGCGCAATCGTGAAGTCGATGCGAACCCTCCCATCCCGGCGAACGTCGTGGTCGCAGGCACCGCGCGCGCTGCCGATCCCGGTCTCCTGGCTCTCGTGCGCGAAGATGGCGAGCCCCTTCTAGTGGCGGCTCGCGATGAAGGAGAGGTAGACGACGATCCCTCTCTCGTTCTCGAGATCGTACGCCTGGCGACCGGGGCTCCTTCCGCCACGAGGGACTCGACGCACCACCATCCTGTGGTCTCATCCGGCCTCGCCGCCGCGATCGAGCGCGTGGCCCACTGGGCCGCGCGCCGCGCCGGCGTCCTCGCCGTTGGCGCGCCTCTCGAGCCGCACGCTCACGCGCGCAGACGGGCGCTGCGCCGCGTGGCCGCGATCGCCGCGCGCGCTCCCCGGCACCGGCGTACCGAAGTCACCCGCCTCGCCGCGCTCGCGCGTCAGGTGGCGATGGCTCCGTACGGCGTGGGCGCGGAGCGCGCGCTCGAGGAGCTCGTCGCCACGGAGATGACGAGTGGAGAGGAGTGGCTGCGCGCGCTTGGGGAGTTCGGTGCGTCGCGCGGACGCGACAGTGGCCGCTCAGACGCGCCGCGGGTGGACATGGTAGCCATACTCGTCCTCATGGCCGGGTCGGGTCTGGAAACGTGAAACGATATGGCCGCTACGCCGGCCGTGTCCAAAGCCGTCATACCACCGAAAGCGACAAGCCGTCATCCCCGCGAAAGCGGGGACCCACACGACCGTCATCCCCGCGAACGCGGGGACCCACACGACCGTCATCCCCGCGAAAGCGGGGACCCACACGACCGTCATCCCCGCGAACGCGGG
>JBIQMO010000031.1:0-4870 GCA_044463245.1 Gemmatimonas aurantiaca | reverse complement strand
GTCATCCCCGCGAAAGCGGGGACCCACACGACCGTCATCCCCGCGAACGCGGGGATCCATGTTTGGTTGCGTAACATGGATCCCCGCTTTCGCGGGGATGACGGTCGTGTGGGCTTCCGACCGATGTATACTTCATCGATGCCTCATCAACTCGCTGCACACCAGACTCCGCCGCACCAGCGCTCGGACCGACCGATCGCGCTTCTCTTCGACCTCGACGGCACTCTCGTGGACTCGGTCGCGCTCATCGTCGGCGCGTACCGGCACGCTTTTGCCGCCCATCTCGCCGGCACGCCGAGCGACGAGCAGTGGATCGCCGGGATGGGGACGCCGCTCATGGGGCAGATCCGCAAGCTCGTCGGCGACGAGGCGCTGGTGGATCCCTTCCTGAAGACTTACCGCGAGTTCCAGCAGCTCCACCACGACCGACTGATGCGCGAGTTCGAGGGGGTGCGCGAGACGCTCGAGCTCCTCCACGACCGCGGCCACCCCACGGCGGTGGTCACGAGCAAGGCGAACGAGGGTGCGTACCGCGCGATCAGGCTCCTGGAGCTCGAGCCGTTCCTGGATGAGCTCGTCGGGCTCGACTCGTGCGAGCGTCACAAGCCCGACCCCGAGCCGGTTCGGCTCGCCCTCGAGCTGCTCGGCTACTCGCCTTCCGACGCGATCTTTCTGGGCGACTCGCCGCACGACATTTTGGCGGGGAACGCGGCGGGGGTCACCACCGTGGCGGCCCTTTGGGGTCCCTTCCCCCGCCCCGCGCTCGAAGCTGCGTCGCCGCGATTTTTCCTCGAGCACATCAGCGAGCTCCCGACTCTGATCGCGACGCTGCAGGAAGCTCCCTGAAGCTGGTCCGGCTGCGGAAAGGGGTGTGGGCGCGGAATGGGTTCGAGGCACGCGGACGACACGCGTGATCGGCTGGCGCCGCTATCCCGGTTCTATAGAGTAGGCGGATAGTAGCAGTCCGATAGCAGGCCGATCCTCGGTAGGCCGTTCCTCGCCGACTATCGTCGAGCCGATCCGAGCATTCGACGCTCTTGACGTCCAGGCCAGGGCGCTCGATATTGGCGCCTATGGACAGACCGGTCGGTCTAGCGGCGCAGCCCAGCCCGCACGAGATGCACGAGACCAAGCGACGCCTCATCCTCGCCGGGCTCCGGCTCATGCTCGAGCGTGGCTACAACGGCGTCGGGATCCAGGACATCCTGAATGAAACCGGCGTTCCCAAGGGCTCCTTCTACCATCACTTCGAAGGGAAGGAAGACTTCGCCCTGCAGCTGCTCGATGCCTACGCGGCCAACGCGCAAGCCCTGCTCGACGTCACCCTCTCGGACACCGGTCGCCCGCCGCTCGAGCGGATACGCAACTTCTTCGAGGGAATCCGGGCGAGCTACGCGGCGGAAGGCTACCTGGGCTGCTTCCTCGGTGCGCTCGGTCAGGAGCTCTCCGGCGCGAGCGAAGTCTTCCGCCGGAAGATCGAGGGGTGCGTCGGCGCGATTGCTACTCGTATCGCCCACTGCCTCGAGGAGGCGCGCGCTCGTGGCGACCTCCCCGCCGGCACCGACCCCGCGCAGATGGCCGACGTGCTGGTCGACGCATGGGAGGGCGCCGCGCTCAGAACTCGGCTCGTCCGCAACGGTCGTCCGCTGGAAGTAGTACTCGACTTCTATTTCGCCGCGGTGGCAGCGCGCTGATTTTTTGTGCCCTTCACTAGACCGATCGGTCTAGGAAGGCCGACGATCTCGATCGCTCGAGCCGCTTCGATGCGGACGGCAACTCGGCCCACGCAGCACGAAGCGCCTCGGGAGCACTTTCACCCCGAAGAGGAGGTTCGTATGCGGTCTCTCTCGATAACAGCTGCTCTCCTGGCCGTCCTGTCCGCCGGCTCGCTCGGAGCCCAGGCACCTGACAACGCGAGCGATCATCCGCGCCACTCTCCTGCCGACGACCAGGCACTCATCGCCAATGCGCTGAGCGCCGCGCCCTCATCCATAGCATCGACCGCCTCTGTGCAGACCATGGATGGCCGCACCCTCCGAAAGGGTACGAGCGACTGGGTCTGCATGCCCGACATGCCCGACGTTCCCAACAACACACCAATGTGCCTCGACGCCGAGTGGCGCGGCGTGATCGACGCCTGGATGCACAAGCGCCCGCCCACGATCACGAAGATGGGCTTCGGCTACATGCTCCAGGGCGACCTCCCGGTAAGCAACACCGACCCCTACGCCACCGCGCCGACCCGGACCAACCAGTGGATCCAGAGCGGCGCCCCCCATATCATGATCCTCCTCCCCGACCCCAAGCTCCTCGAGACCATCTCCTCCGACCCGAGCAACGGCGGCCCGTTCGTGATGTGGAAGGGCACCCCCTACGCCCATGTCATGGTCCCCACCGTGAAGCGGGAGAAGTAGGAGAAAGGAGGCAGGAACTGCGAGGGTTCAGGAGGCAGGGTTCAGGGTTCAGGTACTACCTCGGGGAAGAGATCTCTCCTTTGGGTAGTTCCTGAACCCTGAACCCTGCCTCCTGAACCCTCGAAGTTCCTGAACCCTGAACCCTGCCTCCTGAACCCTCGCAGTTCCTGCCTCCCGCTCTCTCACCCCATTCAAACCCTTCCCCTTCCCCAACCATCTCATCCCGTGACGACAGAAACAGGGCGCGCACTGGATGACTGCGGTACGAATCGACGTGATTGCTTCCGGAACTGCTGACGAACAGCTCGGCGACGTGGCGCTGGCCGCCTCGGGCGACCGGAGAGCGTTCGAGCGGCTCTACAGGGCACACGTGGACCGCGTCTTCTCGATCTGCGTCCGGATGTGCGGGAGCAGGGTGCGGGGGGAGGAGCTGACGCAGGACGTCTTCGTCCGCGTCTGGGAAAAGCTCCCGCTCTTCCGCGGCGAGAGTGCCTTCTCCACCTGGCTGCATCGGGTGGCGGTGAACGTGGCGCTCAACGACCGGAAGGTGCAGAGCCGGGAACGGTCGCGGACCGTCGACCCGGACGACGATGACCGCGACGACGCGAGATCGCTCGGCTCGGTCTCGGCGGCGCCGGTGGCGGAGAGGCTCGACCTGGAGGCGGCGATCGCGCTGCTACCTCCGGGCGCGCGGAAAGTGTTCGTGCTGCACGACGTGGAAGGGTTCACACACGAGGAGATCGCGGAGGAGATGGGCGTGACGCCAGGCGGAACGAAGTCGCAGCTGCACCGCGCCCGGATGCTTCTGAGGGAGGCACTGTCCAGATGAACGAGAGCGTGTTCGACTGCGAGGAGCTGGAGTCGCTCCTCCCGGGATACCTCGAGGGCGAGCTCGACGCCGCCGAGCGTCGAGCGGTGGAGCGGCACGCGGCAGTCTGCGCGCGCTGTGCATCGCTTCTCGAAGACGTCGCGAGCATCGTCCGCGACGCCCGCGAGCTGCCTGCTCTCACTCCCTCGCGCGACCTCTGGCCAGACATAGAAGCGCGTATCCAGCCGGACGTCGTGCCGCTCTCCGCGGCGCGCGTGGAACAGGAAGCGCGTACTCGGCGTGCGTCGCCTCGCTGGACCACAGCGCGACTCGCCGCCGCGGCTGCAGCGCTCGTGGTATCCACCGCCGGTGTGACGTACGTCGCCACCACGCATCTCGACGCCGCCGCGCACACCACCGTCGCGTCGAGCGGCACGGCCGGCGGTATGGCAGGCGGCATTGCCAGCGGTATGGCCAGTGGTACGGCTGGCGGTACGGCCGGAACCGGCTCACCCGACGGTCGGGCTACCGTACCGTCCACCACGCCGCGTGGCACGGTGCGCAACGCGAGCACGCTGAGCAGCGAGCAGCTCTACGACCAGGAGATCGCGCACCTCCAGACGATAGTGCGCGAGCGCCGCTCGTTCCTCGACACGGCCACGATAACGGTGATCCAGCGGAACCTCGCCGTGATCGACAGCGCCATCGCGCAAAGCCGTGCTGCACTCGCGGCCGATCCTAACAGCCGCTTCCTGAACGAACAACTGAACAGTGTGCTGGGACAGAAGGTGGAGCTGCTGCGCACCGCGGCGCTCCTCCCGGCACGCACCTGAGGAAAGGGAACCATGGCAAGAACGTGGATGATCACGGCAGTCGCGATGCTGGCACTGTCGGCCCCACCGCTCGCGGCACAACACGGAGCGCGGGACAGCGACGAGTTCCGCTCGCGCATCGACACCACCGTCGCGCTCTCTGGCAGCGGCACGGTGGACCTCTCGCTGGTATCGGGCGAGATAATCGTGACGAGCTGGGACAGGAACGAGGTGCGCGTACACGCCACGAGCGAGCGTGGCATACTCCGCTTCGACACGAGCCCCTCACGCGTCACGCTCGGCGTGCGCTCCGACCGCGGACGGCTCGGCGACACGCACTACGAGGTGACCATTCCGAAATCGGCGCGCATCGTGGCGAAGGGAGTATCGGGCGACGTGAGCACGAACGGCGGGAGCGATGTCGACGCCCAGTCGGTGAGCGGCGACGTGCAGGTGGCGAATGCCACGGGGAGAGTCGAGATCCAGAGCGTCTCGGGCGACGCCAGCGCGAAGCGCGTGGGCGCGGGAGTGAAGGGGAGCACAGTGAGCGGCGAGCTGACGCTCGCCGATGTCGACGGCGATGTCGATGTGAACACCGTGAGCGGTGACATAGTCCTCGACGGAGTGCGGTCCAGCTTCGTGCGCAGCAACACCACGAGTGGCGACGTGCGCTTTTCGGGGACGCTTGATCCGAAGGGGAGCTACGAATTCAACTCGCACTCGGGTGACATCCGCATCGCCGTCCCCGGTGGCGGTGCCACGCTGGACGTTCGGACCTTCAGCGGAGACGTGGACAGCGACTTCCCGATGACGCTCGAGCCGGGCGCGCGCACGGG